>NZ_BJOB01000040.1 GCF_006539985.1 Kurthia gibsonii
CCTTTTTTATTTTGGGTTGACACGTTGTTTTTAGAATGATAATATATTTTAGGTTGATAGTTGTCTGTCTATCATTTCGGAGGATATGAAAATTTTCTCACGGAAAAATCAACAGTCTGGTTTAAAACGAACAATAGTTAATATTTGTTGGTCATGTATGAGGATAATAAACCTCTAAATGTATACGATCGAATGGCCACGCATGCGGTGCGACTAGTAGCACATATATTGGTGTTCCCGTTGCATTTGAACTGGCAGCTAAGCTAGTAGAGAATTTTATTATTTGAACATGTGGCAAGCGATATTAGTATTGATGGTAGTTTTTGCACTGATCATGCGAAAGCTTTGTTTTTTACCCTAAAATGAACCACCTGGATGTGTGGATTTAAAACACAATCAATGAGAGGAGGAAGAATCGATGCCTACAATTAACCAATTAGTACGTAAGCCTCGTCAATCCAAAAGTAAGAAATCAAACTCACCAGCACTAAACAAAGGCTATAACAGCTTTGACAAAGCGTTAACAAACGTTAACTCACCACAAAAACGTGGTGTTTGTACACGTGTTGGTACAATGACACCTAAAAAACCTAACTCAGCGTTACGTAAGTACGCTCGTGTGCGTTTAACTAACCAAATCGAAGTTAACGCTTATATCCCTGGTGAAGGTCACAACTTACAAGAGCACAGTGTTGTTCTTATCCGTGGCGGACGCGTAAAGGATTTACCTGGTGTTCGTTACCACATCGTACGTGGTGCGCTTGATACTGCTGCTGTACAAGGACGTATGCAATCACGTTCATTATACGGTGCTAAAAAACCTAAAGAGAAAAAATAATTTACATTGAGCTATATAGCTGAAAGGAGGAAAACACATGCCTCGTAAAGGTCCTGTTTCCAAACGTGACGTGTTACCAGATCCAATTTATAATTCAAAACTAGTAACTCGTTTAATCAATAAAATGATGGTAGATGGTAAAAGAGGTACTTCTCAAAAAATCTTATACGGAGCTTTCGAATTAGTAAAAGAACGCTCAGGTCAAGATCCACTAGAAGTATTTGATGCTGCACTTAACAACGTAATGCCTGTACTTGAAGTACGCGCTCGTCGTGTTGGTGGTGCTAACTACCAAGTACCAGTAGAAGTACGTCCAGAACGTCGTACAACTCTTGGTCTTCGTTACCTAGTAAACTACTCTCGTCTTCGTGGCGAAAAAACAATGGAAGAACGTCTTGCTAACGAAATTTTAGACGCTTCTAACAACACTGGTGCGTCAGTTAAAAAACGCGAAGATATGCACAAAATGGCAGAAGCAAACAAAGCGTTCGCTCACTACCGTTGGTAATATTAAAAATATCTTAATCCATTATGGAAGGAGAAATACCGCATGACTAGAGAATTCTCACTAGAGAACACTCGTAATATCGGAATCATGGCTCACATCGATGCTGGTAAAACAACAACTACAGAGCGTATCCTTTATTACACTGGTAAGATTCACAAAATCGGTGAAACTCACGAAGGTGCTTCTCAAATGGACTGGATGGAGCAAGAGCAAGAACGTGGTATCACAATCACTTCTGCTGCGACAACAGCTCAATGGAAAGGCCACCGCGTAAATATCATTGATACACCAGGACACGTAGACTTCACTGTAGAAGTTGAACGTTCTCTTCGTGTACTTGATGGTGCTGTAACTGTACTTGATGCTCAATCAGGTGTAGAGCCACAAACTGAAACTGTATGGCGTCAAGCTACAACATACGGTGTACCACGTATCGTATTCATTAACAAAATGGATAAAATCGGTGCAAACTTCCTATACTCTGTAGGAACTCTTAAAGAACGTTTAGAAGCAAACGCTCACCCAATTCAGTTACCAATCGGTGCTGAAGATGAGTTCCACGCAATCATCGACCTTGTAGAAATGAACGCTACATTCTACAAAGAAGGTGACGACGGTTCTAACGCTGAAGTGAAAGAAATCCCTGAGGAATACAAAGCTCAAGCTGAGGAATACCGCGAAAAATTAATCGAAGCTGTTGCTGAATTAGACGAAGAGCTAATGGAAAAATACTTCGCAGGCGAAGAAATTACAACTGAAGAGTTAAAAGCGGGTATCCGTAAAGCAACTCTATCTGTTGAATTCTACCCAGTAGTATGTGGTACAGCATTCAAAAACAAAGGTGTTCAATTAATGCTTGATGCAGTAATTGACTACTTACCAGCTCCAACAGACGTAGCTGCTATTACTGGTACATCTGTTGACGGCGAAGAAGAAATCGTACGTCATTCATCTGATGAAGAGCCATTCGCTGCACTAGCGTTCAAAGTTATGACTGACCCTTATGTTGGTAAATTAACTTTCTTCCGTGTGTACTCAGGTATCTTAGAATCAGGTTCTTACGTACAAAACTCATCTAAAGGTAAGCGTGAACGTGTAGGTCGTATCCTACAAATGCACGCAAACTCACGTGAAGAAATCGAACGCGTTTACGCAGGCGATATCGCAGCAGCTGTAGGTTTAAAAGTTACAACTACTGGTGATACTTTATGTGATGAAAAAGCTTTAGTAATTCTTGAGTCTATGGAATTCCCTGAGCCAGTAATCTCACTTTCTGTAGAACCAAAATCAAAAGCTGACCAAGATAAAATGGGTCAAGCCTTACAAAAACTTCAAGAAGAAGATCCAACTTTCCGTGCACATACTGATCCTGAAACAGGACAAACAATCATCTCTGGTATGGGTGAACTTCACTTAGATATCTTAGTTGATCGTATGAAGCGTGAATTCCGCGTTGAAGCTAATGTTGGTGCTCCACAAGTTTCTTACCGTGAAACTTTCCGTTCATCAGCTCAAGTTCAAGGTAAATTCACTCGTCAATCAGGTGGTCGCGGTCAATACGGTGACGTATGGGTTGAGTTCACTCCAAATGAAGAAGGTAAAGGTTTCGAATTCGAAAACGCAATCGTTGGTGGTGTTGTTCCACGTGAATACATCCCTGCAATCGAAGCTGGTTTAAGAGATTCATTAGCAAACGGTGTATTAGCTGGATTCCCAGTAATTGACGTTAAAGCTAAGTTATACGATGGTTCTTACCATGATGTCGATTCAAACGAAATGGCCTTCAAAGTGGCTGCATCTCTTGCAGTTAAAAAAGCAGCAACTGTTTGTAACCCAGTTCTTTTAGAACCAGTTATGAAAGTAGAAGTTGTAATGCCAGAAGAATACCTTGGTGATATCATGGGTAACATTACTGCTCGTCGCGGACGCGTTGAGGGTATGGAAGCTCGCGGTAACGCACAAGTTGTTCGTGCAATGGTTCCACTTGCTGAAATGTTCGGTTATGCAACAACTTTACGTTCAGCTACACAAGGTCGCGGTACATTCTCAATGGTATTTGACCACTACGAAGAAGTACCAAAATCAGTTTCTGAAGAAATCATCAAGAAACACAAAGGTGAATAATTCAATTATTTTTAATTGAATTTTCTACTGTTATCAAGTATAAATAACTATGTAAGCTATGATTTATTATGGGGTAGGGCCCTGCCCCTTCAATAAATTATGACTATAAACTAAATTACAAACCCTAGGAGGCACATTTAAAATGGCTAAAGAAAAATTCGACCGTTCTAAAACACATGCTAACATTGGTACAATCGGACACGTTGACCATGGTAAAACTACATTAACTGCTGCAATCGCTACAGTTCTTTCTAAAAAAATGGGTGGAGAAGCTAAATCTTACGATCAAATCGATAACGCTCCAGAAGAAAAAGAGCGCGGTATCACAATCAACACTTCTCACATCGAGTACGAAACTGAAAAACGTCACTACGCTCACGTTGACTGCCCAGGACACGCTGACTATGTTAAAAACATGATCACTGGTGCTGCACAAATGGACGGCGGTATCTTAGTAGTATCTGCTGCTGATGGTCCAATGCCACAAACTCGTGAACACATCCTTTTATCTCGTCAAGTAGGTGTTCCATACCTAGTTGTATTCTTAAACAAATGCGATATGGTAGACGACGAAGAATTACTAGAATTAGTTGAAATGGAAGTTCGTGACTTATTATCAGAATACGATTTCCCAGGCGACGAAGTTCCTGTAATCAAAGGTTCTGCTCTTAAAGCTTTAGAAGGCGAAGAAAAATGGGAAGAAGCAATCGTTGAATTAATGGACGCTGTTGATTCTTACATCCCAACTCCAGAACGTCAAACTGACAAACCATTCATGATGCCTGTAGAGGATGTATTCTCTATCACAGGTCGTGGTACAGTTGCAACTGGCCGTGTTGAACGTGGTCAAGTTAAAGTCGGCGACGTAGTCGATATCGTAGGTATCGCTGAAGAAACTGCTCAAACAACTGTAACTGGTGTTGAAATGTTCCGTAAATTATTAGATTACGCTGAAGCTGGCGATAACATCGGTGCTTTATTACGTGGTGTTTCTCGTGAAGATATCCAACGTGGTCAAGTATTAGCTAAACCAGGTTCAATCACTCCACACACAAACTTCAAAGCTGAAGTTTATGTATTATCAAAAGAAGAGGGTGGACGTCACACTCCATTCTTCTCTAACTACCGTCCTCAGTTCTACTTCCGTACAACTGATGTAACTGGTGTTATCACTCTTCCAGAAGGCGTTGAAATGGTAATGCCTGGCGATAACGTTGAAATGGATGTTGAATTAATTCACCCAATCGCTATCGAAGATGGTACTAAGTTCTCAATCCGTGAAGGTGGCCGTACAGTAGGCGCTGGCGTTGTAGCTTCAATCCAAAAATAATTTCTTCTATTGAAGAATGTTATACTGTAATAAAACCCAAGGAGTGCGCACTCCTTGGGTTTTTCTTTTAGCTATTGTTAAATAAGATCAAAAGATTTTTTAAAAATATACAGTTAACAATTGAAATTGAGTTCATAATTTTATATACTATAAAGCGTTGTAAAGACCGAACGCGTGAAGAAATAAGGGAAACGAGTTACATATAAAATATTTTCCTGAAACGACTTGCACATTGCGATATTATTATGTATAATATTGAATGTTGGTCTTTGACTGCGATGAAGCGAGAGGTTACCGACACACCCGGCCGCATTGCCATGGCGAGTGCTCGGAAAATTTTCGTGGAGAATTGTCTAGGAAATAGGCGAAAAGGGAGGGAAAATAATGGCAAAACAAAAGATTCGTATCCGTTTAAAAGCATATGATCACAGAATTCTTGATCAATCGGCTGAGAAAATTGTTGAAACTGCTAAACGTTCAGGTGCTGGTGTATCAGGTCCGATTCCACTACCAACTGAAAAATCAGTTTACACTATCTTACGTGCGGTTCATAAGTACAAAGATTCTCGTGAACAATTCGAAATGCGTACACATAAACGTCTGATCGATATCGTTAACCCAACACCACAAACTGTTGATGCGTTAATGAAACTTGATTTACCATCTGGCGTTGATATTGAAATCAAACTTTAATGGTAAAAATAAAAATAATATTTTAAATCTTACAGGAGGTGCGACTAAATGACTAAAGGAATCTTAGGTAGAAAAATCGGTATGACGCAAGTTTTTGCAGAGAATGGCGATCTAATTCCAGTAACTGTAATCGAAGCTACTCCAAACGTAGTTCTTCAAAAGAAAACAGTTGATACTGATGGTTACGAAGCAATTCAATTAGGTTTCGAAGATAAGCGTGCAAAGCTTTCTAACAAACCTGAACAAGGGCACGTAGCTAAAGCAAACACTGCTCCTAAGCGCTTCATTCGCGAAATTCGCAATGCAAACTTAGCTGAGTACGAAATTGGTCAAGAAGTCAAAGTTGATAGTTTCGCAGAAGGCGATGTAGTAGATGTAACAGGTGTTACTAAAGGTAAAGGTTTCCAAGGTGTTATCAAACGCCACGGACAATCTCGTGGACCTATGTCACATGGTTCTCGTTACCACCGTCGTCCTGGTTCAATGGGTCCAGTTGCTCCGAACCGCGTGTTCAAACAAAAGAAATTACCTGGTCAAATGGGTGGTACAGTAGTAACAATCCAAAACTTAACAATCGTTAAAGTGGATGCTGAACGTAACCTTATTTTAGTAAAAGGTAATGTTCCTGGTTCTAAAAAATCATTAGTAACAGTTAAATCTGCTATTAAAGGTAACTAATTTTCCGAAGAAAGGAGGAAACAGGAATGACAAAAGTTAATGTACTTAGTCAAACAGGTTCTTCTGTAGGCGAAATCGAATTAAACGATGCGATCTTCGGAATCGAACCAAATGAATCAGTTGTATTTGATGCAGTAATCGCTCAACGCGCTTCACTACGTCAAGGTACACACAAAGTAAAAAATCGTTCTGAAGTTGCAGGTGGTGGTCGTAAACCATGGCGTCAAAAGGGTACTGGTCGTGCTCGCCAAGGTTCAATCCGTTCTCCACAATGGCGCGGCGGTGGTATCGTATTCGGTCCAACACCACGTAGCTATGCATACAAACTTCCTAAAAAAGTTCGTCGTTTAGCTCTTAAATCAGTATTGTCAGCAAAAGTTGCAGATACTGAATTAGTAGTATTAGACGCATTAACATTAGCAGCACCTAAAACTAAAGATTTCGTACAAGTTCTTTCAGATCTTAAAATCGAATCTAAAGCTTTATTCGTAACTGCTGATGTGGAAGAAAACGTAGCACTTGCTGCTCGTAATATTCCAGGTGTAACAGTATTAACAGCTGAAGGCATCAACGTTCTTGACCTAGTTGGTCATAACCAAGTTGTAATGACTAAATCTGCTGTAGAAAAAATTGAGGAGGTGCTTGGTTAATGGAAGCACGTGACATTTTAAAACGTCCTGTCATTACTGAGCTTTCTTCAGAACAAATGGCAGAACAAAAATACACTTTCGAAGTTGACACTCGTGCCAACAAAACAGAAGTAAAAAACGCTGTTGAAACAATCTTTGGAGTTAAAGTTGAGAAAGTAAACATCATGAACTACAAAGGTAAAAAGAAACGCGTTGGCCGCTACACTGGTTTAACAAACAAACGTCGTAAAGCTGTTGTAACACTAGCTGAAGGCGAAATCGAATTATTCGAAATGTAATTCGAATAGACATTTTTAAAGGAGGGAAAACACATGGCGATTAAAAAGTATAAACCTACCACTAATGGACGTCGTAACATGACTTCATCGGACTTTGCTGAAATCACTACTAATAAGCCAGAAAAATCATTATTAGAGTCTACAAAACGCAAAGCTGGTCGTAACAACCAGGGTAAAATCACTGTTCGTCATAATGGTGGTGGACACAAACGCCAATACCGTATCATTGATTTCAAACGTATCAAAGACGGTATCCCAGGTAAAGTCGCTACTATTGAGTATGATCCAAACCGATCTGCTAACATCGCATTAATTAACTATGCTGATGGTGAAAAACGCTATATCTTAGCACCAAAAGGTCTTAAAGTAGGTATGGAAGTTGTTTCAGGTCCAGATGTTGATATTAAAGTTGGTAACGCGTTACCATTAACAAATATCCCAATGGGTACAACAATCCACAATATCGAAATGAAACCTGGTAAAGGTGGACAATTAGTACGTTCTGCAGGTACTTCAGCTCAAGTACTTGGTAAAGAAGGTAAGTATGTAATTGTACGCTTACAATCTGGTGAAGTACGTATGATTCTTGCTACATGCCGCGCTACAATCGGTGCTGTAGGTAACGAACAACACGAACTTATCCACATTGGTAAAGCTGGACGTAAACGTTGGATGGGTAAACGCCCAACTGTACGTGGTTCTGTAATGAACCCTAACGATCACCCACACGGTGGTGGTGAAGGTAAAGCTCCAGTTGGACGTAAGTCACCAATGACTCCATGGGGTAAACCAGCACTTGGTTACAAAACTCGTAACAAAAAAGCAAAATCTGACAAGCTTATTATTCGTCGTCGTAAAAAATAAAGTGGTTAAACTACGGTTCAATGGTCGAACCGTGGTGGAATCACGGAGGGAGGTTCCAAAATGGGTCGTAGCTTGAAAAAAGGACCTTTTGTTGACGCTCACTTAATGACTAAGGTTGAAGCTCAACAAGATTCAGAAAAAAAGCAAGTTATTAAAACTTGGTCTCGCCGCTCTACAATCTTCCCGAACTTTATCGGATTAACAATCGCAGTATATGATGGACGCAAACATGTGCCTGTATACGTGACTGAAGATATGGTAGGTCATAAACTTGGCGAATTCGCACCAACACGTACTTATAAAGGTCACGGTGCAGATGATAAGAGAACATCAGTACGCTAATTAAGAGGGGAGGTTAATCCTAATGCAACAAGCTAAAGCAATCGCTCGCACAGTTCGCATTGCTCCTCGTAAGGTACGTCTAGTAGTAGACTTAATTAGAGGCAAGCAAGTTGGCGAAGCAATCGCTATTTTAAAACATACTCCTAAAGCAGCTTCTCCTGTAGTAGAGAAAGTTTTAAACTCAGCAATCGCTAATGCAGAGCACAACTATGATTTAGATGTAAACAGCCTAATCGTTTCTGAAGTATTCGTAGACGAAGGTCCAACATTAAAACGTTTCCGTCCACGCGCACAAGGTCGTGCAAGTGCGATCAACAAACGTACAAGCCACATTACTCTAGTGGTATCTGAGAAGAAGGAGGGATAATACGTGGGTCAAAAAGTACATCCAATAGGTTTACGTGTAGGTGTCATTCGTGATTGGGAATCTCGCTGGTACGCTGAGAAAGACTACGCAACATTACTTCACGAAGATATCAAAGTACGTAATTACATTGAAAAAACTTTAAAAGAAGCATCAGTTTCTAAAGTAGAAATTGAACGTGCTGCTAACAGAATTAACATTACAATTAGTACAGCGAAACCAGGTATGGTTATCGGTAAGGGTGGTACTGAAGTTGAAGCACTTCGTAAAAACCTTAACGCTATGACTGGCAAACGCGTACACATCAACATCGTTGAAATCAAACGTGCAGATCTTGATGCAAAACTAGTTGCTGAGAACATCGCTCGCCAATTAGAAAACCGTGTATCATTCCGTCGTGCACAAAAACAAACAATTCAACGCACTATGCGTGCAGGTGCTAAAGGTATCAAAACTCAAGTATCTGGTCGTCTAGGTGGCGCTGATATCGCTCGTGCTGAGCACTACAGTGAAGGAACTGTTCCACTTCATACACTTCGCGCTGACATCGATTATGCTCACGCTGAAGCTGACACTACTTATGGTAAGTTAGGTGTTAAAGTATGGATCTACCGTGGAGAAGTACTTCCAACTAAGAAGAACTCTGTGGAAGGAGGCAAATAATTATGTTATTGCCAAAACGCGTTAAATACCGTCGTGTACACCGTGGTAAAATGCGTGGCCAAGCAAAAGGCGGTACTACAGTAACATTCGGTGAATTCGGTTTACAAGCTCAATCAGCTAGCTGGATCACTAACCGTCAAATTGAAGCAGCCCGTATTGCAATGACACGTTATACAAAACGTGGTGGTAAAGTATGGATTAACATCTTCCCACACAAACCTTACACTAAAAAGCCTCTAGAAGTACGTATGGGTTCTGGTAAAGGTGCTCCTGAAGGTTGGGTAGCAGTTGTAAAACCAGGCCGTGTAATGTTTGAAATCGGTGGGGTTTCGGAAGAAGTCGCTCGTGAAGCACTTCGCTTAGCATCTCATAAGTTACCTGTTAAGTGTAAAGTTGTTAAACGTGAAGAAATTGGTGGTGAATCTAATGAAAGCTAATGAAATTCGTGAACTTACAAGTGTTGAAATTGAAGATCAAGTAAAATCACTGAAAGAAGAGCTTTTCAACCTTCGCTTCCAATTAGCGACTGGTCAATTAGAAAACACAGCTCGCATTCGTGAGGTACGTAAAACTATCGCTCGTATGAAAACTGTTATTCGTCAAAGAGAAATCAGTGCTAATTAACTGATAAAGGAGGTTTGCAAGCATGTCTGAGCGTAACCAACGCAAAGTTTACACAGGCCGTGTTGTTTCTGACAAAATGGATAAAACGATCACAGTAGTCGTTGAAACATACAAGAAACACTCACTTTACGGTAAACGTGTAAAATACTCTAAAAAGTTCAAAGCGCATGATGAAAACAACATAGCAAAAGTTGGAGATATCGTACGCATTATGGAAACTCGTCCGCTATCAGCTACTAAACGTTTCCGTTTAGTTGAAGTTGTAGAAAAAGCGGTTATTATCTAAATAATTTCGGAACACTCGATCCGAAGGGAGGTAACCTAAGTGATTCAACAAGAAAGTCGTTTGAAAGTTGCCGACAACTCAGGTGCTAAAGAAGTACTTACAATTAAAGTACTTGGTGGTTCTGGCCGTAAAACTGCTAATATCGGTGATGTTATTGTTTGTACAGTTAAGAAAGCAACACCAGGTGGCGTTGTCAAGAAAGGCGAAGTAGTTAAAGCTGTAATCGTTCGTACTAAGAGCGGTGCACGTCGTAAAGACGGTACTTACATCAAATTCGATGAGAACGCATGCGTAATCATCCGTGATGACAAGTCACCACGTGGAACTCGTATTTTCGGACCAGTTGCTCGTGAACTACGTGATAGCAACTACATGAAAATCGTTTCATTAGCTCCGGAAGTTCTTTAATTACATGAAAGTAGCCATCAAGGAGGTGCGACAAATGCACGTTAAAAAAGGCGATAAAGTAAAAGTGATTACAGGTAAAGATAAAGGCAAAGAAGGCGTTATCCTATCTGCATTCCCGAAAAAAGATCGCGTTTTAGTTGAAGGTGTTAACATCGTTAAAAAACACGTTAAGCCTAACCAACTAAATCCACAAGGTGGAATTGTAAGCCAAGAAGCTGCAATTCACGTATCGAACGTAATGTTAATCGATCCGAAAACTGGCGAGCCGACTCGCGTAGGTTACAAAATGGAAGATGGCAAAAAAGTTCGTGTTTCAAAAAAATCAGGTAAAGTAATCGACTAATAGTAATAGAGAGGAGGTATACAAATGAGCCGCCTAAAAGACAAATTTGTAAATGAAGTATCATCTGCTCTAATGAGCAAATTTGAATATACATCAGTAATGCAAGTACCAAAAGTTGAGAAAATCGTTGTTAACATGGGTGTTGGTGACGCTGTTCAAAACTCTAAAGTTCTTGACTCTGCTGTTGAAGAATTAGCTTTAATCACTGGTCAAAAACCAGTTATCACAAAAGCGAAAAAATCAATCGCTGGCTTCCGTCTACGTGAAGGTATGCCAATCGGTGCAAAAGTTACATTACGTGGAGAGCGTATGTATGACTTCTTAGATAAATTAATCGCTGTTTCATTACCACGTGTACGTGACTTCCACGGTGTTTCTAAAAAAGCATTCGACGGTCGCGGTAACTACACTCTTGGTGTGAAAGAACAATTAATTTTCCCAGAAATCGACTATGATAAAGTATCAAAAGTACGCGGTATGGATATCGTTATCGTTACTACTGCGAACTCTGACGAAGAAGCTCGCGAGTTGTTAACACAATTCGGTATGCCATTCCAAAAATAATAAGGGAGGCGAGATCGTGGCAAAAAAATCTATGATCATCAAGCAACAACGCGGTTCTAAATTCAAAGTACAAGAATATACTCGCTGTGAACGCTGTGGCCGTCCACACTCTGTATACCGCAAATTTAAACTTTGCCGTATTTGTTTCCGAGAACTTGCTTACAAGGGACAAATTCCTGGCGTGAAAAAAGCCAGCTGGTAATCCCCTAATATTGGGAAGGAGGTAAATGTAATGACAATGACAGATCCAATCGCTGACATGCTAACTCGCGTACGTAACGCGAACATGGTTCGTCACGAAAAATTAGAGCTTCCAGCTTCTAATATCAAAAAAGAGATCGCTGAAATTTTAAAGCGTGAAGGTTTTGTACGTGATGTAGAGTATGTTGAAGATGACAAACAAGGAATTATCCGTATCTTCTTAAAATACGGTCAAAATAACGAACGTGTTATTACAGGTTTAAAACGTATTTCTAAACCGGGTTTACGCGTTTACGCTAAAACTGAAGAATTACCTAAAGTATTAAACGGTCTAGGGATCGCTTTAGTTTCTACTTCAAACGGTTTATTAACAGATAAAGAAGCTCGCGCTCAAAAAGTTGGCGGCGAAGTTTTAGCATACGTTTGGTAATAAGCAACAAATGAATGGAGGTGCAACATTAAATGTCTCGCGTAGGTAAAAAACCAATCGAGGTACCTGCAGGTGTTACTGTATCAGTAGATGCAAACAACGTAGCAACTGTTAAAGGTCCAAAAGGCGAATTAGTTCGTTCTTTCCACAAAGATATGAAAATCGAACAAGAAGGTAACGTGATTACAATCACTCGCCCTTCTGAATCTAAAGAGCACCGTACTAACCACGGTACAACTCGTGCGTTACTTGCTAACATGGTAACTGGTGTATCTGAAGGATTCTCTAAATCATTAGAATTAATCGGTGTAGGTTACCGTGCTCAATTACAAGGCAAAAAACTAGTACTTAACGTTGGTTATTCTCACCCAGTTGAGTTTACACCAGAAGACGGTGTTGAAGTTGAAGTACCTTCTAACACAAAAGTTATCGTTAAAGGTATTTCAAAAGAAAAAGTTGGTGCTCTTGCATCTAACATCCGTGACGTTCGTCCTCCAGAGCCTTACAAAGGTAAAGGGATCCGTTACGAAGGCGAATACGTTCGTCGTAAAGAAGGTAAAACAGGTAAATAATGCTGCATAAGCATTAGAAAGGAGTGACCTTTTGTGATTACGAAACAAGATAAGAATCAAGTTCGTAAAAAACGTCATGCACGCGTACGTTCAAAAATTTCTGGTACTACACAACGTCCTCGTTTAAACGTGTACCGTTCTAATAAAAACATTTACGCTCAAATCATCGACGATTCTCAAGGCGTAACATTAGTTTCAGCTTCAACAATGGATAAAGGTTTCGAAGGTTCTGCAGGGAACGTAGAAGCTGCATCTAAAATTGGTGAAACTATCGCTAAAAAAGCTGCAGAAAAAAACATCAAAGCTGTTGTATTTGACCGCGGCGGTTACTTATACCACGGACGCGTAAAAGCTTTAGCTGAAGCTGCTCGCGAAAACGGTTTAGAATTTTAATAAGAAGGAGGTACACATTTCATGGGTCACATTATTGACGCAAACAAACTAGAACTTGAAGAACGCGTTGTTACAATCAACCGCGTAGCTAAAGTTGTTAAAGGTGGACGTCGTTTCCGTTTTACTGCATTAGTAGTAGTAGGAGACCGCAATGGCCATGTTGGTTTTGGTACAGGTAAAGCTCAAGAAGTACCTGATGCTATTCGTAAAGCTGTTGAAGATGCGAAGAAAAACCTAGTGGAAGTTCCACGTGTTGGTGGTACTACACCTCATTTAGTAATTGGTAAATTCGGTGCAGGAAACATCATGATCAAACCTGCTGCTCCTGGTACAGGAGTTATCGCTGGTGGTCCAGTGCGTGCTGTATTAGAGTTAGCTGGTATTACGGACATTCTTTCAAAATCTTTAGGTTCAAACACACCAATCAACATGGTACGTGCGACTATTAAAGGTTTAACAGAACTTAAACACGCTGAAGAAGTTGCAAAACTTCGTGGTAAATCAGTAGAAGAGTTATTAGGTTAAGGGAGGGAAATGACTATGGCAAACAAATTAGAAGTTACCCTAACAAAAAGCCTAATTGGCGCTAAACCAGGTCAACGTGCAACTGCACAAGCTCTAGGTTTACGCAAAATGAATCAAACTGTTGAACACAACGATAACGTTGCTGTTCGCGGTGCGATTGCAAAAGTTGCTCACTTAGTAACTGTTGTTGAAAAATAATACATTATTCTATATATAAGGAGGTGCCATCTAATAATGAAACTTCATGAGTTACAACCAACTGCTGGTTCACGTAAAGAACGTAACCGTGTAGGTCGTGGTATCGCGACTGGTAACGGTAAAACTTCTGGTCGTGGTCATAAAGGTCAAAAAGCACGTTCTGGCGGCGGCGTTCGTCCGGGCTTTGAAGGTGGTCAAAACCCTTTATTCCGTCGTTTACCAAAACGCGGCTTCACAAACATTAACCGTAAAGAGTTCGCTATCGTGAACCTTGATGCGTTAAACCGTTTTGAAGAAGGTACAGAAGTTACACCAGCTTTACTTATCGAATCTGGTGTTGTAGGCAATGAAAAATCTGGTATCAAAATCCTAGGTAATGGATCACTTGATAAAAAGCTTTCTATTAAAGCCCACAAATTCTCAGCTTCAGCAAAAGAAGCAATCGAAAATGCGGGCGGGAACATTGAGGTGATTTAATGTTTCAGACAATCTCGAGCTTTTTACGTGTGAGAGATATTCGAAATAAAATCATCTTTACACTTTTGATGCTGGTAGTGTTCCGTATTGGAACATTTGTGCCAGTGCCAAATGTGAACGCTGACGTATTAAAGCAAACAGACCAATATAGTCTTGTCGGCTTTTTAAATACTTTCGGTGGAGGAGCTTTACAAAACTTCTCAATCTTTGCGATGGGGATTATGCCTTATATTACGGCATCAATCATCGTGCAACTGTTGCAAATGGACGTTGTTAAGAAGTTTACAGAGTGGTCAAAACAAGGTGAGGCAGGACGTAAGAAGAGTGCGCAATTTACTCGTTACTTTGCTATTATTCTTGCATTCATCCAATCAATCGCTATGTCGTACGGTTTCAACCGTATGTACGGTGGGGAATTGATTCAAGGTGAAGGTTTCCTAACTTACTTTACAATTGCTATTGTGTTAACTGCTGGTACAGCATTCCTTTTATGGTTAGGTGAGCAAATTACTGATAAAGGTGTTGGTAATGGTGTTTCAATCATTATCTTCGCAGGTATCGTAGCCGCTTTACCAACAACAGTGAACCAAATTTATGCTCAAGAATTTGAAAATGCTGGTGATCAAATGTTCATCAACATTATCAAAGTCGTACTGATTGCTCTTGCAGCTCTTCTTATTATTGTCGGAATCATCTACTTCCAACAAGCGGATCGTAAAATTCCGATTCAATATGCAAAAGGCACAAGTGCTAATCGTGGAGCACAACAATCTCATTTACCATTGAAAGTTAACGCTGCCGGCGTTATTCCAGTAATCTTTGCGGTTGCGTTCATCGTAACACCTAGAACATTGGCTAGTTTCTTCGGTGATGGGAAAGTAGCTATCTTTATCCAAAACACTTTTGATTATTCAAAACCAGTTGGTATGATTATCTACGTTGCATTGATTGTTGCATTTACGTACTTCTATGCTTTCGTACAAGTGAATCCGGAAAAAGTAGCGGACAACTTGAAAAAACAAGGTGCTTATATCCCGGGTATTCGCCCAGGTAAAAGTACTGAAAGTTATTTAACAAGTGTCTTATATCGCTTAACTTTTGTTGGGGCTATTTATCTGTCAGTTGTGGCAATTTTACCGATTTTATTCGTAAATATCGCTAATCTTCCGCAGTCGGCTCAAATTGGCGGTACAAGTTTAATCATCGTTGTGGGTGTTGCACTCGAAACAATGAAACAACTTGAATCACAGTTAGTAAAACGTCACTACAAAGGTTTTATGAAATAAAAGTTGGTTTTCAGGGGCGTTTTCGTTCCTTTGAACCATCATAATTGAAAGAGGGGGCTCACCGTATGAATATCGTTTTAATGGGTTTGCCTGGTGCTGGTAAAGGTACTCAAGCAGACAAAATTGTTGAGAAGTACGATATCCCTCATATTTCTACAGGCGATATGTTCCGTGCAGCTATTAGTAACGGTACGGAATTAGGCTTACAAGCGAAATCGTTTATGGATAACGGTTCTTTAGTTCCGGATGAAGTAACGATTGGTATCGTTCGCGAACGCTTAAGCCAACCTGATTGTAACCAAGGATTCCTACTTGATGGTTTCCCACGTACAATTGAGCAAGCTGAAGCACTAGATGCAATTCTAGCTGATTTAGGTAAATCAATTGAACATGTGGTAAATATTGAAGTAGCTAAAGAAGATCTGGTTAAACGTTTAACAGGTCGTCGTATCTGTAAAGTATGTGGTTCATCTTATCATTTAATTTTCAACCCTCCAAAAGAGGAAGGAAAATGTGATAAAGATGGAGGAGAACTTTATCAAAGAGCAGACGATAATCCAGAGACAGTTAATAACCGTCTGGAAGTAAATATTAAGCAATCACAACCATTATTAGATTTCTACGCTGCTAAAAATGTTTTAACAAACATTAATGGCGATCAAGAAATCGGTAAAGTGTTTGCTGATGTAGACGCTCTTTTACAGAGCAGCCGCAACTAATAACCCGTGTCTCGGGCGCATTGATTTTGCTGAGGCAAGGTAGTATGCGGTGGCACAACGGAAAGTTAATTTTCGAGAGCTGCAAAAGCATATTGTGCCCGGTCTATGCACTGAAGAATGGATTGTTTCGTTTAAAGGATACCCTTTTTCCTAGATGCAATCAGTATTCGAACAGGGTATAATGGGTTTCGTGAAAAGTATCTGTTTTTAACAGGTATGCAGGATCTCATCTAGGACATTCCGGGTGATCGTGTTGACATGAAGGGATACAAGGTTCTCCGGGGACATATTATCCTGGGATTATGAGATGCGAAACCTGATGAACGTCTTTCGAACATCCTCATAAACCAAACCATTGTTGATGCGAATTATCTTGTTTAAGATGAAGCTTGCAGCAAATTCCGTTTGAATTTGACGATGAGAACCTGAATTGCATATAGAAGGGAGACAGGCTCGATGGCGAAAGACGATGTAATTGAAATCGAAGGTACAGTTGTTGAAACTTTGCCAAACGCGATGTTTAAGGTAGAATTAGAAAATGGTCATACAGTGCTAGCTCATGTATCTGGCAAAATCCGTATGCACTTTATCCGTATTTTACCTGGAGATAAAGTTACAATTGAATTATCTCCGTATGACTTAACACGCGGTCGTATCACATACCGTTTTAAATAATCTTTTGCACTCCGGACCACTAAGGAGGTTAGGTTAAGATGAAAGTAAGACCATCAGTAAAACCGATCTGCGAAAAATGTAAAGTTATTCGTCGACGCGGTAAAGTAATGGTAATCTGTGAAAATCCTAAACACAAACAAAAACAAGGATAATTCTAAAGGAGGTGCACATCGTACATGGCACGTATTGCTGGTGTTGACATTCCACGCGAAAAACGCGTTGTAATTTCATTAACATACATTTACGGTATCGGTAACACAACTGCTAAACAAGTTCTTGCAGACGCAGGTGTTTCAGAAGATACTCGTGTAAAAGATCTAACTGAAGATCAATTAAACCAAATCCGTGAACAATTAGACAAGTATAAAGTAGAGGGTGACTTACGTCGCGAAATCTCACTTAACATCAAACGTCTAATGGAGATCGCTTCATTCCGCGGTATCCGTCACCGTCGTGGTTTACCAGTTCGTGGACAAAATACGAAGAACAATGCGCGTACGCGTAAAGGTCCTCGTAAAACTGTTGCGAACAAGAAAAAATAATTAAGTAAAGGAGGTTTCTTCTTAACATGGTACGTAAACAACAATCACGTAAACGTCGTGTGAAAAAGAATATCGAATCTGGTATCGCTCACATCCGTTCTACATTTAATAATACAATCGTAACCATCACAGATGTACAAGGTAACGCTATTTCTTGGTCTTCTGCTGGTGCATTAGGTTTCCGTGGATCACGTAAATCTACTCCATTCGCTTCTCAAATGGCTGCTGAAACTGCTGCTAAAACTGCAATGGAACACGGTTTAAAAACATTAGAAGTAACTGTTAAAGGTCCTGGTGCAGGTCGTGAAGCTGCTATTCGTGCACTTCAAGCTGCAGGTTTAGAAGTTACAGCTATTAAAGACGTAACTCCAGTTCCTCATAATGGTTGCCGCCCACCAAAACGTCGTCGCGTATAATTAAGTTTCTTGTCTTGTCGACTAGATTTAATGTACACATATATTTAATATCGTAAAGATTGATTGACATTTGATTTTATGTTGAAATAGATATATATTCGATGTTTTTAAGGAGGGTAAATTGAATGATCGAAATTGAAAAACCAAAGATTGAAACCGTTGAGATCAGTAATGACCTTAAATATGGCAAATTTGTTGTAGAGCCACTTGAACGTGGTTATGGTACTACTTTGGGTAATTCACTACGTCGCATTCTGCTGTCTTCTTTACCAGGCGCTGCTGTAACTTCTATTCAAATTGACGGCGTACTTCACGAGTTCTCTACTATTGAGGGTGTAGTTGAAGATGTTGCTTCAATCATTTTGAATTTAAAGAAACTTGCATTGAAAATTTACTCTGACGAAGAAAAAGTTATTGAAATTGATTTTGCAGGCGAAGGTGTTATCACAGCTGCTGACATCATGCATGACAGTGATGTGGAAGTGTTAAACCCAGATCTATATATCGCAACTGTTGCTAAAAACGGTCATTTGCGTATGCGTATGCACGCACAACGTGGACGTGGATACACTCCAGCTGATCAAAACAAACGCGAGGATCTTCCTATCGGCGTTATCCCGATCGACTCTATTTACACTCCAGTTTCACGCGTCAACTTCACTGTGGAGAATACTCGTGTTGGACAATCGTCTGATTTCGACAAACTTTCACTAGATGTGTGGACAGATGGCAGCATCGGTCCTAAAGAGGCGATTTCGCTCGGAGCAAAAATTTTAACCGAGCATCTAAATATCTTCGTTGGTTTAACTGATGAAGCTAAAACAGCTGAAATCATGGTTGAAAAAGAAGAAGATCAAAAAGAAAAAGTATTAGAGATGACTATCGAAGAGCTTGATCTTTCTGTTCGTTCTTACAACTGCCTAAAACGTGCTGGTATCAATACTGTTCTTGAACTTGCTAATAAGTCTGAGGATGATATGATGAAAGTTCGCAACTTAGGTCGTAAATCACTTGAAGAAGTAAAAGCTAAGTTAGAAGAGCTTGGTTTAGGATTACGAGAAGAAGACTAAGCGATTTTATATAAAAAAATGTATGATCAGTAATTGAACGAAGGAGGGAAACATCCATGGGTTACAGAAAACTTGGACGTACAAGTTCTCAACGTAAAGCGATGTTACGTGATTTAGCAACTGACTTAATCATTAACGAACGTATTCAAACAACTGAAACGCGTGCGAAAGAATTACGCTCGGTTGTAGAAAAAATGATTACTTTAGGTAAACGCGGTGATTTACATGCTCGTCGTCAAGCGGCAGCATACATTCGTCGTGAAGTGGCTACAATCACTGACGCTGAAGGTAATGAATCAACAGTTTTTGCATTACAAAAATTGTTTGATGATGTAGCACCACGCTACGCTGACCGTCAAGGCGGTTATACTCGCATTATGAAAATGGGACCTCGCCGTGGTGACGGTGCGCCTGTAGTTGTGATTGAACTAGTTTAATCATTGCGAAATGCGATGGAGGGTGTACTTGTTCACGCAAATGAACTTTGCACCCTCTTTTTTATAAAAACAAGATTTATACGACAAATTTAAAAGCCGAGCGTTATGATGAGCGGACATAAGTGCTGTCTCGTTTAGCTCTACGCACCCCATTCACTCTAAGGTCTGAGCAACCTTAGAAGGTGAGAATATTCGATTATTGCGCATTTCTCTTGAATGGGGTGCGCGCTTTTTTATTGCATTAATGCACGAGGTTATTTAAAAACTTCCAAGTTGCACGTTTTTTTGAGTTGAATGACAAAAATCTTATAACATAAGTTTTTTCATCTTAACAGTTCGAGAAGGACGTCTTACGGAGGCTTTTAGGTAGCCTCGTTTATTTATACATAGAAAATTCTGGG
>NZ_BJOB01000041.1 GCF_006539985.1 Kurthia gibsonii
TTTTAGCATCGATTCTAAAATACTTTCTATTACATATTTTCTTTTAGGGATAAAAATGAAATAAAAGTATTTTTATATAGCGTGAATTTATTGAAGTGGGGTTAATTTATACCATGTTACAAACTTTGTTAAAATGGTAGTGTTATATACATGTTTATTTTTTTATAAGTAATAATAAAGTGATAGTTAAAATACATTATAAAAAACGTATTCGTTTAAGTTAAGGAGAAAAAGATGTTAAACATCAGTGGTAGATTTTACTTTTATATTGCATTAGAAATTGTTTTAGTTAGTATTGTACTTGGGTGTACATACTATAATGTAGATATGGTATCTTTGTTTATCTTAGTAATGAGTCCATTCTTTTTACTATTTAGTGCCATTTGGCTAGAAGTGAACGAACGAAAAAATCCTCTGCTCATCTTGGGGAGTATTACTTTATACGTATTGATTGTGTTAACTAGTTATTTAATGACTTTACATATCGGAACAGAAAAATATTTACCAAAGGAGTCACATTTTAATGAAGGAAGTATGGTCACATTTATTATTTCAATTGTGACAAAGGAAATGCTAATAGGTGTAAGTGTTTATTTGGTGCTCCTCTATTTTTTTAAGGAAAATAACAATAAAACAACAACAGAATAGGATGTATGACCTCTTTACATAAAAGTTACAATCGATAAGAATAAGACTATAAAAGTTTACATAAATCGCCAAACTTGTGTACACTTAATAAGTGAATGTAAAAATCAAGTTATTTATATTAGAACTTCAAAGAAAAATACTGTAAAATAAGCTAAGTGTTCTTTTATGAAACATTTCACAAACAAAAACGTTATAGCTTATGATTTATTGAAAATGAACTTAATTTTTATGAAGTAGGTGTAAAAAATATGTTGAAAGATAAAAAATTCTCGTCTATGAATCGTTTTACGGGGATTTATTTAGTAGCCGTACTTGTGCTATGGATTAAAACATATATTGTACAAGCCACACAATTTAACTTGGAAGTTAAAGGTGTGTTGCAACAATTTTTACTTGTTATTAATCCACTAGGCGCTATTGTGTTACTACTCGGTCTGTCTTTCTTTTTTAAGAAAGACAAACGAAAACTAACTGCTCTTGTTGTTATCTACACATTGATGACGATTTTATTATTTGCCAATGCTGTATATTATCGCTTCTTCAGTGATTTTATTACGTTGCCAACTGTAACGCAAACACAAAACTTTGGTGATTTAGGTGGTAGTGTACTATCGTTATTAAAATGGTATGACATTCTATTCTTTATTGATGTATTTGCATTAATGTATTTACGTTTCTCAAAGAAAACGCATAAGTTAGTGAATGAAAAACGTGGAACGCTAAAAAATGCTACATTAATTTTAGCTGTATCAGTCGGTTTCTCAGTTGTAAACTTAGCATTAGCTGAAATTGATCGTCCACAATTATTATCACGTGGTTTCGACCGCACGTACATCGTAAAATACTTGGGTATGTATAATTACACAGCGTATGACACATATGAAACGGTTCAAGCCTCTTCAGAACGTGTACTAGCTGATAGTAGTGATATTACGGATGTATTGAACTACACGCGTTCAAACTATGCAAAACCGAATAAAGAATACTTTGGCGCTGCCAAAGATATGAACGTCATCTATTTACATTTGGAGTCGTTCCAAACATTCTTATTAAATTACAAAGTAGATGGTGAGGAAGTAACCCCATTCTTAAACAAGTTAATGAAAGACCAAGAGACATTGTACTTCGATAACTTCTTCCACCAAACAGGGCAAGGAAAGACATCAGATGCAGAGTTCATGTTAGAAAACTCATTATTTGGTTTACCACAAGGTTCAGCTTACATTACAAAAGGACAAAATACGTACCAAGCTGCACCGAATATTTTAAAAGGTGAAGGTTACACATCAGCAGTATTCCACGGGAATAACGGAAGCTTCTGGAACCGTAATGTGATTTATAAGCAATTCGGTTTCGATCATTTCTATGATGCAAGCTTCTATGATACAAGCTCACCAAAAGATATGGCTGAGTATGGTTTATTAGATAAGCCATTCTTTAAACAATCTGAACCATATCTAAAAGAATTACCGGAACCATTCTATACAAAATTGATTACAGTAGGGAACCATTTCCCATATAAAATAGATCAAGATCTTGTGACGATTGGCAAAGAAAAAACAGGTGACCAAAGTGTAGACGATTACTTCCAAACGGCACGTTATTTAGATGAGTCAGTGAAACAATTCTTCCAACAAATGAAGAAAGATGGCTTAGATGATAACACGATGGTTGTTCTGTATGGTGACCACTATGGTATTTCAAGCAACCACAACAAAGCGATGGCTCAAATTATGGATAAAGAGATTACGCCATATGAAAATACGAATTTACAACGTGTACCATTATTCATTCATGTTCCAGGTATGAAGGGCGGCGTTAATCACACATACGGTGGTCAAATCGACCTTTTACCAACGCTATTACATCTTTTAGGTGTTGATACACAGAAATATGTACAATTAGGTACAGACTTATTATCAAAAGATCATAAAGAAATTGTAGCTTTCCGTAACGGTAGTTTCGCTACTCCTAACTATTTCTTTGTAGATGATAAATATTATGATAATAAAACGGGTGAATTATTAAGCGAAGATCAAATTCCAGAGGCTGAAAAAATTAAAGCTGAAGTGTCAGAGAAATTAAGTATCTCAGATAAGATTGTAAATGGAGATTTATTACGTTTCTACACACCAGAAGGTTTTAAAGCAACGGATCCCTCTACGCTAGACTATACAAATAAAGATGCAAAATAAGAAAAAGGCTTCGACATTTGTCGAAGCCTTTTTGTGTTTTAGAAGTTTTCAGCATGTATATCGTCTGCTTGTACTTTGTGTAACATTTTTTCAAAGGCGAAGCTAGCTTTAGCTGATGCACAGATGAAGCATTGAGCTTGTTCTAAATAAAGATTTTGTTCTAAGTCTTTATATGTTAATCGCTCACATAACCCTTCCTGTGTTACGTATGGTGTGTAGTAGAAGTTTGGAATTGTTTGTTGTAATTGACGGAAATAACGGTCATATACTAACTCGTTACTTTTACGAACAGACCAGTAAAGATGGAATGGTTGTGTTGGATTTTTAGACCAAGCTTTAATATAACTCATCCCCACAGCAATACCACTACCACCAGCAATATAAATGGTTGGTTTTTCAAATTTCGGTAGCTTTCCGTACCCCTTCGTCATGTATAGACGATCTCCAGATTGTAGTTGTGCCATTTTCTTTGTAAATAGTCCAACCTTTTTAAAGATAATGGTTACTTCGTCGTCATTCACATCTGCAATCGTGAATGGATGTTCCATACCATTGATGCGAATCCATGCCGCTTGTCCAAATTGTGCATATTTTTTACTGTTCATGTGTAGTTTTAATTCATACATTACAGAGCTTAAAGCTGTAACAGATGCTACGGTTGCGTTGCGTCTTGCGAATTTTTTTAGTAGGAATGGGATATAGAATACAAGTGCCACTCCGAAGTACACAATATAAGGGACAGCTGTCATCGGTGTATTGTAAGCGATATTCACTAGAATTACGTGAATAGCCATAAAGATAATCCCGAAGATTTGTAAGTGATGTACCCACTTCATCCAGTCATAACGGATAAAGGAGAACATCTTCATGAATGTCTGTACAATAGAAGGTGTATAACGTACCCATTTTGTTGCTAAGAATAAGATACTCAATCCACCCATGATTAGAAATACATTTTGTGAAAGTTCACCATAGCCACTAGCATCATGTAAACCATCGGGATTGTTTACGAAGTCTTCTGTTTGACTATGAAGAAGAATCGCTGCGATTGCAAGAATTGGTAAAACACGATGGAATTTTTGTGCTACTTCATATTTAATCCATCTTGGACGTGTACCTAAGAATAAGATGAAGCACAGGTAACTATATGCGATGGCACCGAATGATACGGTGACAACGTTCCAAAAAGCGAATCCATGATCTTGTGTTGTAATTTGCCAAAAGATTAATGGAAGTGGTAAAAGAAATATAAGAAATGATAGCCATTTAGCATTCATACGAATCATCCTTTCTGTTAAATCAAGTATAGAAAAGGATGCTGTATTTCAAATGAAGGGTAGCTGAAAATTAGCTGAAAAAAGGGGAATGGGAATATGACACGAATTTTAGCCATTGATGATGAGGAAAGTATTACACAATTTTTGAAGATGGGGCTTGAGGCTGAAGGATATGAAGTAATCACTGCTTCTGAAGGAATGACAGGTATTCAATTAGCAGAGAAATGGAAACCAGCTGTTGCCATTGTTGATATTATGATGCCCGGAATGGATGGGTATGAAGTATGTCGAAGTTTGAAAAAATATACGAATTGCCAAGTTATTTTACTTTCTGCAAAAGGAGAAGTGACCGACCGCGTAACGGGGTTAAATGCAGGTGCAGATGATTATATGGTAAAACCATTTAGCTTTGAAGAACTGATTGCGCGTGTACAAGCACGACTGCGCAATACACCACAATATGAAGAACAACCAACAGGTATTTTTTCAATTGATGACGAACAAAAACAAATCACCTATCAAGGAGAGGCACTTACATTAACGCGTACCGAGTACAAATTATTACGCTATTTTATTCAACATAAAAACAAAGTACTATCAAAAGAAGCGATTTTGAATGCTGTATGGGGGTACGATTATTACGGAAATGATAATGTCGTTGAAGCGTATATAAAAACGCTTCGTCAAAAGCTACAAGACCCTAAACATCAAGTGATTCAAACATTGAGGGGCTTCGGTTATAAATTGGATGTGACCGAATGAAAAAACAATTACTTGTTCGAACATCAATTATTTTTGCTATTTTATATGTGATACTCGGTATTTTACAAATTGGGATTTTTAAATACTCTGTAGAATATCAACAACAAGATAATGTGAAAATGGCGAGTAAACAATTAGACATAAGAAATGGTGAATTAACACCCGAATCACGTGAGTTACTCGAAAAACAATTTTTAAATGCTCGTATTGAATGGGATGGAGAAGTAATTCGTTCATTTCGTGGAGATGACGATGATAAAATCACATCACGTACAATCGAAAGAGAAGTAGCAGGTCAAACACTCAAAGTTTCTTTCCCAACACATGAAGAAAATGAAATTATGTTCACACAATTAATTATTTATACAGTAGTTGTTGCGATTATTTTTACGATTGTTTTTTGGTTATATCAGAAAATCTTACGCCGTACATTGCGCCCATTAGATGAATTATCTGAACAAGTGCATGAATTAACCATCGATCAAATGGGAAAAGCAGTCTCAGTTAAACAGGCGCCAATTGAAGTTGAGCAGTTAGAAAGTGCAATTCAAAAGATGCAACAACGTGTACAGCAAGCCTTTGAAAAAGAGAAGGAGACGAAGAAAGTATTAGAGCAGTTCGTGTCCGATGCGTCACATGAATTAAAAACGCCACTTACATCGATTCGTGGTTTTACAGAGGTACTTCTTCGTTCGAATTTTGAAAATGTACAACAAGTAGAAGATTCCGTTACACAAATTCATCTTCAAACAGAAAGAATGAGTGCTTTGATTGAGAGGCTACTACAGTTATCACGTTTAGATCGCCAAGAACCCTTACAGTTAGAAATGATTAGTTTTAATGAGTTAGTAGAAGATTTAATGCCTGTTTTGGAAGTGCTAGGGGAAAAACGTGAGATGAATTATGTATTACAGTCAGCACAATCACAACAGATGGATGTCATGAAGATGCAACAAGTTGTCATGAATCTCGTACAAAATGCCATTCGTTATAGTGACGATGGTTCGAAGATTACGATTAAAGCATATGGCACAAAGCTTGAAGTGATTGATGAAGGTAGAGGAATTGAACAGGAGAAGTTACCTTATATCTTTAGACGATTTTATCGTGTTGATACAGACCGCGCGCGTTCTACTGGTGGTGAAGGTCTTGGGTTAGCGATTGCAAAAGAGATTGTTGAGCAACATGGTGGAACGATTCAAGTAACGAGTACAGTGAATGTGGGAAGTTGCTTTACGATTACATTACCAAAGGAATGAAGCATATGAATACATGGAAACAGAATACCGCTAATAAAAAGAGTATTGTGTCTTATAGTGGCGGTAAGGATAGCACACTCGCACTTGAATGGGCGATGAAGCAGGGAGAAGTGATTGGCTTACTCGTTATGATGGAGGAACAAGGAGGGCGTTCACGTTCACATGCGACAGGTTCAGAGCTTGTACGCGCACAGGCAAAAGCAATAGGTCTTCCTGTTTTTGAAGTATTAGCAAGTTGGGCAACTTACGAGGAAGCTTTTGTAGAAGCGTTAAAAACAGCAAAAGAAGCAGGCGCAGAAGTACTTGTGACAGGAGATATAGATTTACTAGAGCATGGTCTCTGGCATGAACAAGTGGCAGCGCGAGCAGGATTACAGCTCGCTATGCCATTATGGCAAGAAGAACGTAAATCCATTGTAAAAGAGGTTGTAGAAAGAGGATATCGTGCCATTATTGTCACGATAAACGAGTCGCTCGGAATGAAGGCATCGGATTTAGGGCGTGAGTTGTCGATTGAGTTCATGAATGAATTGATTGAGCGAGGAATTGACCCATGTGGTGAACAAGGTGAATTTCATACGACAGTTATCGATGGACCCTGTTTTCAACAGGCATTAGATGTGAAATTTGGTCGAGTAGTTCGACAAGACCCTTATGTATTTTTGGAATTAACGCTGTAGCCTTTCATAATCCCAACTAAAATGATAAGCATATTTTTTGAAATTTCGATGTAACACGTTCATAATTTTCTCATAGATATGAGGAGGGAATTTTTGTATGAATGCTTTTGAACCAATTACTTTAAATAATGGTGTGAGATTAAAAAATCGCCTAGTTATGGCACCAATGACAACATATTCTGGTAATCCAGATGGTACTGTTTCAGATGAGGAGATTGCTTACTATAAAGAACGTTCTGGTGGTGTAAGTGCTGTTATTACAGCTGTTGCCTATGTATCAGAGCATGGTAAGGGATTCCCAGGACAATTCTCAGCGCATGAAGATCGTTATATTGAAAGTTTACGTCGTTTAGCGAAAACAATTCAAAGTGGAGGTGCAAAAGCAATTTTGCAAATTTTCCACGCAGGTCGTCAAAGTCCGGCGAATGAAGTACCAGAAGTGGTAGGCGCAACGGATATTACAAGTGATGGACAACCAACACCACGTGCTTTAACGACAGAAGAAGTACAACAAATTGTACGTGACTTCCATGAAGCGACAAGACGTGCGATTGAAGCAGGCTTTGATGGTGTCGAAATTCATGGTGCAAACACATACCTATTACAACAATTCTTCAGTGGCTTCACGAATAAGCGCACAGATGCTTACGGTGAAGACCGTATGAAATTCATTTTAGAAGTCGTACAAGCTGTACAACAAGCAAAAGAAAAATATGCAAATGAATCATTTATCGTTGGTTACCGCTTCTCTCCAGAAGAGCCTGAAGAAGATGGTATTACAATGGATCAGACACTAGAATTAGTAGATGTTTTAGCAGATCAACCACTTAACTACTTACATGTCTCACAATTGCAGTTTGATTCAGAGCCACGTCGCTATAGTGGTACAGCGACTACACGTGTAGAGGCACTTCAAGAAACAATCGCAGGTAGATTGCCATTAATTGCAGTAGGTTCAATCTACAGTAAAGAAGATTTAGAGAATGCATCACATATCGGTGCAGACTTACTCGCAATTGGTCGTGAATTATTAATTGAACCACATTGGGTAGAGAAAATTCAACGTGGTGAACAAGTGGAAACAGCACTTGATACGAAAAATCCACCTGTTTTACCAACGACGATGTTTGAAATGATCAAAAGTCGTCCGGGCTGGGTTCCGATGAAATAAGAAAAAGGAGTCATATGATGTTTTTAAAAAGCTGTCGTTTAAAGAGAGAAGAAGTACAAGATTTTACTGTATATCCATTCTCGATTCCAACGATTCATCATTTAGATGCTTTATCGCTTAATCAAACTGTTACGTTTTTTGTAGGGGAGAATGGTTCAGGTAAATCAACATTACTTGAAGCTATTGCCGATCAGATTGGCTTTCATACAGCTGGAGGAAGTCGACAAAATGTAAGAGCTTATAATGTACATGCGAGTGAATCGCATTTGGGTGATTACTTACGTCTATCTTGGATGCCGAAAGTGACAGATGGTTTCTTTTTAAGAGCAGAAACGTTTTATCAATTTGCATCTCATATTGATGAAGTGGATGTAGATGGATTTAAATCCTACGGCGGGAAGTCGCTTCATCATCAATCGCATGGTGAATCTTTTTTGTCTCTCTTTCAACATCGTTTTCGTGAAAAGGCAATCTATTTATTGGATGAGCCTGAAGCTGCATTGTCTCCAGCGAAGCAGTTGACATTGCTACGGATTTTACATGATTTAGAGAAAGAACAAAATGTACAATTTATTATAGCGACACATTCACCAATTTTACTCGGTTATCCTAACGCAAAAATTTATGAATTTGATGAAACGATTCATGAAGTAGCTTATGAAGAAACATCACATGTACAAATCTCCACATACTTTTTGAGAAATCGTGAAAAGATGTTAGAAGAATTATTTAAAGAGGAATAATAGAAAAACGATTTAGTCAGCTTCGACTAAATCGTTTTTCTATTGGTTATTTTTGTAGTTTCTTTCTAATTGATAGATGATGACAAACAAACTACCGAGACCTAACCCAGCAAGCATTAGTAAGCCGATATCCTCTAAAAATGTGACTAAAAATAAGCTCAATAGTATACCTAGTATTAAAAGACCGATGATTTTCAATTTATTGTCTCCTTATTCTTATTCAGCCGATTCTAAAAGAATACGGTCTGTATCACTGTTTTTATAATAGTAATACTTTTTAGGATCATTTTTTATTTTTACATAAACTAGCCAATTTTTATCTCCGTCTAAGTTAGCTACGAATGGATCTAATGCTTCAATGTCAGCTTCTTTTATATTTTTTTCCTTTAATAGATATGTATGAACATCATTTTTAACCAGATACTTTTTAGTTTCGATGTATCCAAAAATAGATAGCCCAATTAAAATCACAATACCTAAAAATATAACGAATTTTTTCATGTTAAAAAGTCCTTTCTATAATTACTAATTCTATCATATATGTTTTTTTATCCAATTTCATCCATATATTATTTTTTACTGTAAAAGAGAATAGAACTGTAATGGTATGAAATGTATTTATTATCAGTTTTACTTCTATGCATTCAAACGAAAAAAAGACCTTCTATCTAATTGTGCGAGATAGAAGGTAAGGGTTCATAAAGCATTTGATTCATTTTTTTAACCTCATGATTTTATTTTGTATAAGATAAAATAGCGTTGTTGCATCCTTTTAGCTTTTCTGTAGCAGCATCCTTATTTGTGTACTCAAACATACGAATATCATGAATATTATTGAAAATTGTTACAACCCACATGGTCATTCTCCATTCTTTGTTATATTACAAGTTATTGTTGTTATATAACAAAACTTGTTATAAGTTATTCTACATGATTTTTAGAAAAATGGAAGTGTTTTTTTACGGTTGTCACAATTTATTCTTATTCGAAGCGTTTTCATAAAAAAGAGCCACTTTAGATTGTTTAAAGTGGCTTATTACAGGTTAGCGTAATGTTTCACGGTATTGTTCAAAAAGTGCATAACAGCGTTCTCTTGTTGAAGCAGCTAAAGATTCTGTATAGGCAATCTCTGGTGCATATTCGCTATAAGCAGATGCGCTACCAGCATTATGATCACGTTCTTTAATCCAATTACGCTGTATATCACGTAGCACAGTGAATTCGGGTGAAGATAGACGTGATTTTAATGTGCCGTAAATTTCATTTAATAGAGCATTCCACTGCTTATAACTTGCATCGAATGCTTTTAACATAGGATCAAAGTTATCTCGACGTTCACCGTCTATTGCGTATGCTATTTTATCGAAATTCTGCCCGATAAGAGTTGTCTTATTCATGTAACTCGCATATAGATTCTATTTTTGAGGTGTCGTTTGTGTTGTGGTTGTTTGGGTTTTAGGTGTGGTATTTGTTTTTGTAATTTCTTTTTCATTACCACAAGCTGTTAAAAATAGGCTCGTACAAATGATTGTTGTCATTATTTTTTTTACAAAAAATCATCTTCATTTAAATACATTGTTTCATTGTTATTTCACATTTTCTTGGTATATTAAACAAATTGAAAAAAGGAAGGAAGATTACATGAATGAAAAAGAAGACAACAGAACTGTATAAAACAGTTTGGCGATGGCATTTTTACGCAGGCATTTTCGTTGCGCCTTTCTTAATTGTTTTAGCGATTACAGGCGGTACATATTTATTTAAACCACAGATTGAACAAGCACTTTATCATTCATATTATGAAGTGAAAGAAGAAAGTACAAAGATGGATGCAGATGCACAGGTAGCTGTCGTCCAAAAACAATACCCAGAAGGAACAGTCACATCTTTCAAACCAAGTAGTTCGCCTACACGTTCAAGCGAAGTCGGTTTGGCAGAAGGTGACGCCACGTATACAGTCTTTTTAAATCCTTATAGTGGTGAAGTGATTAAAAAATTAGATAACCATGATCGTATTATGGATCGAATTGAAGAATTACATGGTGAATTAATGGTGGGAACATGGGGTGACCGTCTAGTTGAACTCGTAACTTGTTGGGTCATTGTTTTAATCATTACAGGGGTTTATTTATGGTTCCCTCGTAAATCAAAAAAAGAAAAAGGCGGTACATTCCTTATTCGCTTTAATAAAGGTGAACGTGCATTGCGTCGTGACTTGCATGCAGTTCCAGCCGTTTGGTTAACAGCGGGTATTGCCTTTTTAATCGCAACAGGGTTACCGTGGTCGGGCTTTTGGGGTACAAACTTCCAATCCATCGTAACGAATACAGGACAGGGGTATCCACCAAGTATTTGGACGGGGAATCCACCTGATTCAGTGACACAGACGAAAGATTTAACAAAAGTACCGTGGGCAGCAGAAACATTAGAAGTTCCTAAGTCAACCATAATTCCGAACTATGAACGTGTATCACTTACAACGATTGAAGAAAATGCTGAAAAACGTGGTGTACCAGAAGGCTATAAAATTGTCATGCCGCAAACAGCAGAAGGTGTGTACACAATCTCTGCTTTCCCGAATAAAGCACAAGATGAAGTAACAATGCATTTAGATCAGTACACAGGTGCGGTATTAACTGATTATCGTTATGACAACTATGGTTGGATGGGTAAGGCGATTGCACTTGGTATTACACTTCATAAAGGAACACAGTTCGGACTCATCAATCAATTAATTAGTGTGCTTATCTGTGTTGGCATTGTGTTAGTAGTATGTAGCGGTATTTACTTATGGTGGAAACGAAAACCGAGCCATCAATTAGGTGCACCGAAATCAGGTAGCGCACGTCATGCCTATGGTTTTTACATCTTATTAGTCATATTAGGAATCATCTTCCCATTAGTTGGTTTATCACTTATTGTGATTTTCTTACTCGACTTTTTAGTAATTCATCGCGTAGCAAGACTGAAAAAATTCTTTAATGCATAGGAGGCACGAAATGATGAAATCAAAACTCATGTATATGGTCGTTTTCGCATTGATTTTCGTGCTAGCAGGCTGTGAAACACGTTCCGATGCAAATACACTATATAAAAAAGAACAACCGTTAGAAGTTCAATTTCTATCGAAAGAAGCGTATGAGAAAGAAGGCGAGCATACGATTCACTTTAAACTATTACAAGATGGTCAATCTGCGAAAGATCTTCAGTTTACACATATCTCGATTTGGAATGTAGATCGCTCGGTGACATTAGATATGACAGCTGCTTTAGAGGAGAAAGACGGGACATTTACATTCCCGTTCGACTTTAAAAAACCTGGACTATACTATGTACAGATTCACGCAGGAACAAAAACCGAAACCATCTCACCAACACAACGTTTATTAGTTGGGAAACTATCGAAAAAAGATATAGATGCATTACAATCGACTACACCATCTTCAAATAGCGGTGGAGGACACCATCATTAGAAAAAGTTTTTCCTTTGTGAATGGAAATATATTTGAAAAGTACGTTACTATATAAATAGGACGTACTTTTTATTTTATACAAAGGGGATGAGAAAGTATGGATGAACGTTATCCAATTGGTCGTTTTGATGTACCGGAAGAAGTGGACGGTGCGAAATTAACAGCTTGGCTATACGAAATGGAAGCACTACCACGTTTATTAAATCAAACGGTTATGCATTTAGAAGATGATCAATTACAAAAAACATATCGTGAGGGTAGTTGGACGGTGAAGCAAGTGGTGCATCATATTGCGGATAGTCATATGAATAGTTATATTCGTATGAAGCTAGCAGTGACAGAAAATAATCCGACGGTTTCAACATATGAAGAACAGTTATGGGCTGAGTTAGCAGACTATACATTACCTGTGGAAGTATCATTACAATTAATTGCTTCGCTTCATCAACGCTGGCTACACTTTTTACGCTCATTGACGAAAGAACAGTTGCAAAAAAAATTCGTCTATCCAAATGGAGAAGCGATTCAAGTAAAGCAAGCTATTGGTTTATATGCATGGCATGGCAATCACCATTTAGCGCATATTAAACAAGCCATTTCATAAATCCAAAAGGGAGTGATGAACGTGCGTGATGAAGATTTAATGCAATTACATTTAGATGTACTGTACCAACAAAATGAAGTAGGTGCATTGACGGTAATGAATGAACCACCATTTGAACCAGCACCTACAGTTCATATTGGCGTAACGAGAGATGGGAAGCAAACGCGCTTTTCCTCGCGAGTAGATGAAGTATTTAAAAAACGTTTAGAAAATACGATTCAAGATGCAGATGAAGATTTACTTGTGGATTTAATTCATCAGCTAATGAATCGCGCAGATTTACATGAATTCCGTATGGGACCAACCTATGTGTTCCCTACAATTGAAGAAATCTCACCTAAGGTTTTACACGTAACGGAGCAACATAAAGAAAGGTTAAAAGACGATTTTCTATTCACTTATATGAATTTTGATATGAAGCAACCTTGTTATGTAGTCATGGAATTAGATCGTATTGCATCAATTTGTTGTACAGCTAGACAAAGTGCAGTAGCAGCTGAAGCAAGCGTCTATACACATCCTAAATCAAGAGGAAAAGGATACGGTGCAGCAGTGGCGCAAGCGTGGGCAAGAGATGTGCAACGCCAAGGACGCGTCGCACTCTATAGTACAACATGGGATAACTTTGCTTCACAAGGCATCGCTCGCACATTAAACATGCGCCAATACGGTGTGGACGTGTCGATTGAATAAGTGAAGATGAATACTTTTCATTTTGGAAAGGAGCTATTCAAAGATGAAAATGCGAGAATATCGTCGGGGAGAAAAGCCAAATGATCGAGATCATCGTGGTGGAGAAGAACATCGTGCTCAAACATTTCGTCGTAAACGCGCACTTGGCTTTTTGGAGATGCTCTATGTGAAACAAGAGACATTAAAGGGTCAGCTACAGCGAGAAGAATTTGCGAACAGTCGACCAGTGATTGAAGGTGAATTAAAAGCTGTTGAAATGATTATCGAAGAGTTTAAAAATGTCTTTCAAGTGGAACGCTCTGAAATAGAGGAGGGGAAAAACGAATGATGGAACAAGTAAATAAATACGCAGATAGGTACTTTGGAAATGAAGATGAGCATTTACAACATATTTTAAAAACAATTGAAGATCATGGTATGAAAAATATCTCGGTTTCAAATGCGACAGGAAAATGGCTGACGCTTCTTGCGACATTAAAGCAATCAAAAAAAGCATTAGAAATAGGTGCTTTAGGTGGTTATAGTGGTCTCTGTATTGCGCGAGGTTTAGCAGAAGGTGGCACACTCCTATCATTAGAGTTAGAACCAGAATATGCAAAACTAGCGAAAGAAAACCTTATGCGCGCAGGATACGGCGAAGTTGTAGACTATCGTATTGGAGATGCGTTAACATCTTTGAAGCAGTTAAAAGAAGACCAAGAAACATTCGATTTCTTCCTGATTGATGCAGATAAAGAGCGTTATAAACATTATTTAGATGCGTGTGTAGACATTGCAGAAGATGGGGCAGTTATTGTTATGGATAATGTATTAGTGCTAGGTGGCGTAGCAGACGAAACGGTTAAAGATTCTTTACCTGAACATTTACAAGAACGCACACGTATTATGCGTGAATATAATGAATATGTATCACAGCACCCACATCTATTTTCAGTACTACTACCAATCGGTGATGGGTTAATTTGTTCTATCGTTAAAAAGTGATTCGAAGTAAACATATAGCGATTGTTTAAATAAATGTTTTTTTCATATAATATGAGAGCGAAATAGGCAAATTCGGAGGTACACAGATGACAAAAGAACAGTGGATGCAAAAATAATTGAACTAGCATATGAGAATACAGTGAATGATGGAAAGCCTTTCGGTGCCATCATTGTCAAAGATGATGATATTGTAGCAGTTGGTGTGAATGAAGTGTTAGAAACACATGACCCAACAGCACACGCTGAACTACTCGCGATTCGTCGTGCAACAGAAAAGTTACAAACAACAGATTGATTGGATTGTCAGCTATATACAAGTGGTGAACCATGCTCGATGTGTATGGGTGCGATTTACTGGGCAAACTTTAAAGATGTATATTATGCCTATTCTTCAGAAGAAGAACAAGCAGGTCTTGGAACATCACATGTCTATGCACAGCTTGCTTTACCACGTGAAGAACGTGAGGTTCAATTGCAGCACGTTGAACGTCAAGCAGAAACGAATGATGCGTTTGCATTATGGATTGAAAAACAACAATAAGTTTAAAAACAGAAAGAATCGTGCATATACGGTTCTTTTTTTTATTTTAAAAAAGCTGCATTTTGGTACAATAAGGAAAAGGGGTGGATGATGTGGAAATTCAATATGCAACGAAAGCAGATCTAGAAAAGGTTGTGCCATTATTTCAAGGATACTTACAGTTTTATGGTCGCCAATTTGAAGAACAAGAAGTGGTGACTTTTATTAAAAAGCGTTTAACAAACGATGATGCCATCATTTTATATGCAGAACATGAAGGAAAAGCAATTGGATTTACGCAACTCTATCCAAGTTTTTCATCACTTGCATTAAAACGCGCATATATTTTAAACGATTTATTCGTTGAGGAGTCTCACCGAAAGTTAGGTGCGGCGAGAGCCTTGATGGAGGAAGCATTTGTATTTTGTGAACAAATGGGTGCAGCGTACATCACGCTTGAGACACATCCAGATAATGTAGCTGCTCAAAAACTATATGAAGACATCGGTATGCAACGAGATGATGAATATTGGCATTATACGAAAGAATTTAAATAGAACGTGAAAACAGGCTGGGACATAAGGGCAAAAAACACATCCTATATGAGCATAAGAAAAACTGGAATCGCGCTGTAGCACGGTTCCAGTTTTTCGTTGCGAACGCTAAAAAAATGAAAATGACATGTTTTGTCCCAGCCTGTTTTCTTTTCTTGTATAATAAAATCAAACGGAATAATAGAAGTTGGTACAAGTGTATGGCACTTGTTTAAAAGGGAAGAACGGTGAAAGTCCGTCGCTGTCCCGCAACTGTAAGTAGGAGTGCTTTTCGATGAACCACTGTCTTATGAGATGGGAAGGTGAAAAGTGCATTGAATACGAGCCAGGAGACCTGCCAATCTTCGAGTACAACCAAAAACCTACGCGGATAGGAGGTGTTTGAGTATGCGAACACAATATGGATCACATACTCACAGTACGACGAAAAACCGATGGAGATGTCTAAATCATTCCACTGTTTTTTTGTGCTGTACTACGAACGATACGTAATTCGTCCACTATGAATAAATGATTCAATAGAGGAGGAATTACGTATGGAATCTTATGTAGAACAATTTAAACAACAAGTCATGATGAAGCTTGCAGGACATGATACACAATCTTTACAAGAAACAGCTGAACAACTCGCTTCACAATCTACGACAGATGCTACAATGATTTGGCAAGCATATGAACAAGTGAAAAATGAGTTAGTTGGTTAATTAATCAAATATCAATTTACATTCGTTATACCGTATGATTTCAAAAAATCATACGGTATTTTCTTTGATACGGTGCTAAATCTCCAAAACTATTGATATAACAATTTTTATTAAACTTTTAATAGGTCTTATACTCTCACTCTCTATATAAGGGCTTTTCTCCACGCAAGGGACGGGTAGTATTTTTTGATAAAGACATTCAAAAAATCTCCACCCTCAAGCCCTTGCATTCCGAAATTTTGACGGTTATTTGGACTTCGCCAAGGCGACTTTCAAACACATTTAACCTTCTAGGTCAACTTGGACTTTTCAGCGTAACCGTCAAAAACGCTTCTCAGCTATTCCAGATATAATCCTTAAACGTAAATAAAGATACTCTGTGGGATTTCCGCCCCACACGACGAGCCAATTACTCCTTTCAAACTTGAAGAACGTTAAAAACCCTCTAGATGCTCTTTTTTGTTAATTTAATCTATTTTTCCCTTTTTTAATAAAAAAATGATTTATTTTGAATTTTAATGGTATGATTAGGTTATAAAATTTTTTAATGAAAGAAGTGTTTCATATAAAATATAAAAGAATTATCTTGGTTATTAGTTCTCTTATTATTTCTTTTTTTGCTTTACTAATTTATTTTAATAATAAAAATTTAGTAGTAACTAATCATGTTAAAATCGCTCTTTTAGATTCAGGTTTATCAAAAAAAAATTATATAGTAACTAAAAAAATAAATAAAGTTACTTATAAATTAGCTATATACGTTGATAAAAAAGGGAAACTAACAGTATCTTCTTTTTATCCTAAATCTTGAAATTAAGGAGTAAAACATATGAAATTAGAAATTAAATCGTATATTACAATCCCCCCTGAAAAAGAAGAGTTAAATAAAAATCAAGAGTACCCAGGCTACATAGAAATGACCCATTTAGAAGGTTTAGATGTATTTAATTATGAGTTTGGACGATCTGGAGGATATCCTGGAGGTAAAGTAGTTTTTTGTGTAGATGGAAAACCCTTGCCTTTTAATACAGAAGTATTTGAATTATATAGGTTTTGGTATAATTTGGTTTTAACTTTATTACCAAAAGATAAATCTATTGAAAAACTCGATCATCTAATATTTTATGCAGACGATTATGTTATGGATAATTTTAAAATTAGAATTTTTTATCATAAAAAAACAGTTGAATTTCATTATAAAAAACAAGTATTTGCTACTTTTTCATTAGATGAGTATAAAAAAGCTGTTTTACAAGGGTTTTTAGATTTCATGTGGCATACGAATTTAGAATTTGAAACAATTACACATGATTCTTTAGGTGATGAAATTGATTATATCGATTTACGAGAAGATTTAGATTCAATAAGTGAGTTATATGGTTGTCGTTATATTTTCTTACAATTTATGAAAGAAATTTATAAACAAAAAAGTTATGACTTAGGCAAATTAATAAATCTTAATTTTGATACAAGTTATTATTATTCAAAGTTAGAATACGATTTAGAGGATTAAAATTATAATTATAAGGATACTTTATTGAATAAAGTAAGACTTAGAAAGTTGATAGAAAAAAGCCTGGTAC
>NZ_BJOB01000042.1 GCF_006539985.1 Kurthia gibsonii
GTGCCTTCCAATGTTCTATGATGTGACCAGAAGCTTCATCTTTCTATGAAGTCCAGATTCAGCTTCTACATCATCGGTCCATTTCAGTCACTTGGGTGAAAGTGAAGTGCGACTTTCACGTCGTGCCTTCCAATGTCCTATGATGTGACCAGAAGCTTCATCTTTCTATATTAAAATTCTAGTGTTTTTTCAATGAATGCTTTTACGTCTGCGATTGGCATGCGTTCTTGTTCCATTGTGTCGCGGTGGCGTACTGTTACCATACCGTCTTCAGCTGAGTCGAAGTCGTATGTGATACAGAATGGTGTACCGATTTCGTCTTGACGACGGTAGCGTTTACCGATTGATTGTGATTCATCATAATCAACTGGGAAGTGCTTGCGTAATTCAGCCCATACGTCATGGGCACCTTCAGCTAATTTTTTAGATAATGGTAATACTGCTGCTTTGAATGGTGCTAAAGCAGGGTGGAAGCGTAAAACTGTACGTGTGTCGCCGCCTTCTAATTCTTCTTCTTCGTAAGCGTCACATAGGAATGCAAGTGTTACACGATCAGCACCTAATGATGGTTCGATACAGTATGGTACATAACGTTCGTTTGTTACAGGGTCGATGTATGTGAAGTCTTCACCTGAATGTTCCATATGGCGTTTTAAGTCGAAGTCTGTACGAGATGCAACACCCCATAGTTCACCCCAACCGAATGGGAAGCGGAATTCGATATCTGTTGTTGCGTTTGAGTAGTGAGATAATTCATCTTCTTCATGGTCACGTAAACGCATTGAATCTTCTTTCATTGAAAGGTTTAATAACCAGTTTTTACAGAATTCTTTCCAATAAGCGTGCCATTCTAATTCTTCACCTGGTTTGCAGAAGAATTCTAATTCCATTTGTTCGAATTCACGCGTACGGAATGTAAAGTTACCTGGTGTAATTTCGTTACGGAATGATTTACCTACTTGTGCAATACCGAATGGTGTACGTTTACGCATTGAGCGTTGTACGTTTTTAAAGTTAACGAAAATACCTTGTGCTGTTTCAGGGCGTAAGAAAATTTCGTTTGTAGAATCTTCTGTTACACCTTGGAATGTTTTGAACATTAAGTTGAATTGGCGAATATCTGTGAAGTCATTTGCACCACAGTTCGGGCAAGTTACATCAAGTTCTACCATTTTTTCTTTCATTTGATCAAAGCTCATACCGTCTACGATAATTTCTTTGCCTGTTTTTTCAAGTGAAGCATCTTCGATTAATTTATCTGCACGGTGACGCGCTTTACATGATTTACAGTCGATCATTGGATCGTTGAAGTTACCTACGTGACCTGAAGCAATCCACGTTTTCGGGTTCATTAAAATCGCTGCGTCTAAACCAACATTGTATTCAGATTCTTGAACGAATTTATCCCACCATGCTTTTTTTACATTGTTTTTTAATTCAACACCTAGTGGACCGTAATCCCATGTGTTTGCTAAGCCACCGTAAATTTCTGAACCAGGAAATACGAAACCTCTGTGTTTTGCTAAACTTACAATACTCTCCATTGATTTTGTCATAAAAATGACCTCCTCTAAAAAATAAAAATGAAAAAAGTACCCGTCTCCGGGCAAACTTTCTGCCCGGGGACGAGTACTTAACCCGCGGTTCCACCCCGATTGGCTATATACATAGCCCTCTTTAACATAAAATGGCTCCCGAATGCCTTTTCTGTGTTCGTGTAGGCTTTCACCAACCCCTACTCGCTTTTAAATGACCACATACTTATATTCCGTTCATCGCCTATATTGTTTGAAGATATTGTATCACGCAATACTTTTCTTAGCAATCTTTAGAAAAGTAGTATATAATAATTAAGAATTAAGTATAACACTTTTGGGGCGGTGAGTGATATCGAACTCAACAAACGTCAGGAAGAAATATTGGAAATTGTCAAGAATAATGGACCAATTACAGGAGAGCAAATCGCAGAGCGCCTGTCCTTAACCCGTGCGACGTTACGACCAGATCTCGCTATTTTAACGATGGCGGGCTTTTTAGATGCACGTCCACGCGTTGGGTATTTCTATTCTGGTAAGAAAACAGGACAAGCAGTTGTTGAAAGTATGACCAATATGAAGGTAAAAGACTTCCAGTCAATACCGATTGTTGTAGCAGAGGATATGTCAGTTTATGATGCCATCTGTCAAATGTTCTTAGAGGATGTTGGAACACTTTTTGTTGTTGATAAAAATGCGTATTTAACAGGTGTTTTATCTCGAAAAGATTTACTACGCACAAGTATAGGGAGCCAAGATTTGAATCATATTCCCGTACATATTATTATGACAAGAATGCCGAACATCGCTTTTTGTGTTAAAACAGATGGACTGATTCAAGCTGCAAATAAGTTAATTGAAAGACAAATTGACGCATTACCTGTGGTGGTAGAGCACCCAGATGGTTATGAGGTTATTGGAAGAATTACAAAAACAAATATTACGCGTGCGTTTTTATCGCTCGCTGAAAATCATGATTTGTAAGGTGGTGCGTTAAATGGATAAAATTTTAGTATATGTAGTCTCAGATTCTGTCGGAGAGACGGGGGAGTTAGTAGCGAAAGCAGCTGTTAGCCAATTTAGACCAGGTTTACAAGATGTAACATTTCAACGCTTCCCACATATCGATAGTAAGGAACAATTAAGCGAGATTGTTCAGATTGCAGTGAGCCAGCAAGCGATGATTGTTTATACGATTGTCCAAGAATCGCTTCGTTACTTCTTGCATGCAGAGTGTGAAATGTATCGTATTCCACACAATGATTTAATGGGTTCTTTAATGGATATGTTAAGTGATTCCTTACATTTAGAACCGATTGAAGAACCAGGTCTTGTAAGGAAGTTAGATGATGATTACTTCCAAAAGATTGAAGCAATCGAATTTGCGGTGAAATATGATGATGGACGAGATCCACGTGGTCTATTAAAGGCAGATATTGTTCTAATTGGTGTGTCACGTACATCGAAAACACCATTATCACAGTTTTTAGCACATAAGCGTTATAAAGTAGCCAATGTACCACTTGTGCCCGAAGTAGAGCCGCCGGAAGAATTATTTTTAGTACCGCCGGAAAAATGCTTTGGTTTGATTATTTCGCCTGAGAAACTGAATGGTATTCGAAGAGAACGCTTAATCGCACTTGGATTAAATGATGGTGCGAATTATGCAAAGTTCGAGCGCATTGACGAAGAAATTGAACATTTTAAACGCATCGTTGATCGAATCGGTTGCCCGGTTATTGATGTGACGAATAAAGCAGTAGAAGAAACTGCAAATGATATTATTCATCGACTGCAAAAAAATCAATAAAAGTCCGTCTAATTCCTCTTACATGATTGCGAGGATAGACGGATTTTATTTTCCTTTTAAGTCAATAAATTATTTTCTTAGAAAAAGAAGTCTTTACCACGTTGTACTAAATGGAAAATAAAAGATGAAACTTTTTTTGGTTGAATTCGTCAAATATACTAGATTTAAAGGTACAAATGTTTTAGAATAAAAAATTGAGGTAAAAATTAGAGTAATAACTTTTAATTATTTTAGATATTTTAAAATAAAATGTCTCATATTAGAAGGATATTAATTGATGGATATAGAATGTAACCTATAGCAAGTATAAAAGATGGTGATGAAATGGCTCAAAGAATCGCTGAGGAGTTAATTGAAGAAATTCGTTCTCAGGCAGATATCGTAGACGTAATTAGCAGTTATATGCAGCTAACGAAGCGTGGACGCAACTATTTTGGATTATGTCCTTTCCACGGTGAGCAGACACCGTCTTTCTCTGTTTCTACAGAAAAACAAATTTTTCATTGCTTTGGATGTGGTGCTGGCGGTAACGCGATTACATTCCTTATGGACATTGAGAATTTGAGTTTTCAAGAAGCGGTTCGTAAATTAGGTGAACAAGTTGGTGTACATGTTGAAGTGTCATCTTCTGAAGCGCAGCATAGATTAACAACCGAAACTTCTCCAGAAGAAGAAAGAATGAAGGAAGCGCATATACTTGCAGCACAGTATTTTCAACATTTATTGTTGAATACAGAAGAAGGTGAAGAAGGCTTACGTTATTTAGAAGGACGTGGCTTTACGCAAGAAATGATTAAGACCTATGGCATCGGATTCAGTATGCCACACTGGGAATCGCTTACTACTTTATTACATCAAAAAGGATTTACGTATGAAGAGTTAGAACAAAGTGGCTTATCAATTCGACGTGAAGATGGCTCAGGCTACTTCGATCGTTTCAGAAGCCGAATTATGTTTCCAATTCGTGATGATACGGGGAAAATTATTGCCTTTTCAGGTAGAATTTTAGAAGCAGATAAAGAACAGGCGAAATACATGAACAGCCCTGAGTCGCTTATATTCCGAAAGAGTGAAGTATTATATAACCTAGATCAAGCGAGACCCATCGTTCGGAAAGAAAGAAAGCTCATTATTTTCGAAGGATTTATGGATGTACTTGCTGCTAAGAATGTCGGGGTTCATCATGGTGTTGCCACAATGGGAACATCATTGACACCGCAACATATTCAAAAAATAAAGCGCATCACGAATCATATTATCGTTTGTTACGATGGTGACCATGCCGGCTTTGAAGCTGCAAAAAGAGCTGCAGAAATGTTACATGCAGAAAATTTAACCGTTGAAGTTGCAACTTTACCAGCAGGTATGGACCCGGATGAATATATACGCAATAACGGAGCGGAAGCGTTCCAGAATCAAGTCATTGCTGAGCCATTATCTTATATTAGCTTTATGATGATGTATGCGAAGCGTAACAAAAACTTTCAATACCCAAATGATGTCCAGCAGTATGCGGATGAAGCTTTATCCTATCTTACAAGCGGTGTTTCACCAATTGAAAGAGAACTGTATGTCAAACGTATTTCGGAAGAAACACAAGTTTCAGTCGAAACCTTACAAAGTCAATTGCGTCTTAAAGAAGCACAAAAACAAGAACGCTCACAGACAAATCTAAATACGCGACATGAACAAGAACAACCGATGCAACAAGCGGTTCAGCCAAAGCGTGTTTATACAGCAATTGATCGAGCAGAAAGGTTGTTATTAGCTCATTTACTGCATAGTATTGATGTGGCAGATGATTTTCGCGAACATCAAGAAGGAGCACCTTTTGTAAGAGAAGACTATTTGGCTATTTACGTCCATCTCATGGGCTTTTATGAATCACATGAAAAAGCAGATTATCAGCGTTTTGCTGAAATTGTAGAAGATAGAGAATTGCGTAAAATTGTAATGGAAGCTGCACTAGTTGATCGAGATCCAGACCATAAAGATGAGGAAATTGCCGATTGTCTGAAACAGGTTAAAAAGTTTAAAATCCAGCAACAAATCGCAGACAAAACACATGCATTGCAAGAAGCAGAGCAACTGCATGACTTAAAAAGTGCAATTGCGCTTTCTCAAGAAATAATTGATTTAAAAAAATCACTAGCAGTTCTTTAGAGAATATGGCTGTTAGGAGGAGGAAGACAACTATGGCAGAAAAACCGAAAAAAAGTAAAAAAGCTGTACAAGTAACAAAAGTGGAACACGAGCACACATTAGAGGAAATGAAAAAAAGTTTACTTGAAGCAGGTAAAAAATCAGGTGAATTAACGTATAAAGAGCTAGCAGATAAATTAAGTTCTTACGAAATGGAAGCAGACCAAGTCGAAGAATTTATCGATAAATTAGAAACGAATGGTATCGAATTAGGCGGTAAAGCAGGCGATGAAGAGAATTTAGAGCGTCTTTTAAAAGCAGGGGATAATTCAGCAGAAGTATTCGACCTAAACGATTTAAGTGTACCACCGGGCGTTAAAATTAATGACCCTGTACGTATGTACTTAAAAGAAATTGGTCGCGTAGACTTATTAACAGCTGAACAAGAGATTTCATTAGCTGAACGTATTGAAGCAGGCGATGATGAAGCGCGTAAACGTCTTGCTGAAGCGAACTTACGACTTGTAGTAAGTATTGCAAAACGATATGTCGGTCGTGGTATGTTATTCCTTGATTTAATTCAAGAAGGTAACATGGGTCTAATCAAAGCAGTTGAAAAATTCGATTACCGTAAAGGTTTCAAATTCTCAACATATGCTACATGGTGGATTCGTCAAGCGATTACACGTGCGATTGCTGACCAAGCACGTACAATTCGTATCCCAGTGCACATGGTCGAAACAATTAATAAGTTAATTCGTGTACAACGTTCATTATTACAAGACTTAGGTCGTGAACCATCACCAGAAGAAATTGGTGAAGAAATGGACTTAACACCTGAAAAAGTACGTGAAATCTTAAAGATTGCACAGGAACCTGTATCATTAGAAACACCAATCGGTGAGGAAGACGATTCTCACTTAGGTGACTTCATTGAAGATTCAGAAGCACAATCACCTTCTGATCACGCAGCTTATGAATTATTAAAAGAACAATTAGAAGATGTACTTGATACATTAACAGACCGTGAAGAGAATGTACTACGTTTACGTTTCGGTTTAGATGATGGCCGTACACGCACACTAGAAGAAGTAGGTAAGGTATTCGGTGTAACACGTGAACGTATTCGTCAAATTGAAGCGAAAGCATTACGTAAATTACGCCATCCATCACGTAGTAAACGTCTAAAAGACTTCTTAGAGTAGGATTATAATTACGGTATATAGCTTTTAATAAGAGCTATATACCGTTTTTTTGTTGCTGCTAAATTAGACTTTACATAATTGGTTTTAGTCCGATAATATGTATAGATATGGTAGTTGGAGGAGCGGCGTTTATGGATAATGAACAAATAAAGAAGAAGCTAATTATACGAGAGATTTCTTTTTGGAAAAAGAATCATTTATTACCTGAACATTATTGCGATTTTTTAATGCAATTATATACAGAAGGAGAAGCGCTTCTTGAAGAACAAGAAGAAGAATTATCGAAACAAGCTGTATTGAAAAATGACTCTGCACCGATTATTAAAGTAGTACAGATGCTCATGTTAGCATTAACGACATTAGCGATGATTGTACTCATGTTTTTATTTGCACAAAAATATGCAATCATTCCTATCGCATTAAGCTGTACTATTTTCATTGCACTTGTGTATTATTTACTGAAAACAGCGAATAGTCGGACTTTAACAAATACGCTCATTTATGCAACAGCAGCACTGTTACTGTTTGCAATCTCCATTAAAGTATCCACTTTATTAGCGCCAAGACATTCGCTCATTACGCTTGGTGTTCTCTTAATAAACTGCATACTTTGGATTATTGTAGGAGTTCAGAAAAAGCTTATTTATTTCATGATTTCTGGTATTTTAGGTATTGTTTTAATGTTAGGCTATTATTTTATTTTTTTATAAGGGATAGAGAGGCGAGGGATTTAACCTCAGCCTCTTTTCTTTATTCAGGGAATTCGCTACAATAGGAGGGAAGGGAGGGCACGTGATTTATGAATGCCCAAAAATTATCGAAAAGACTACAAACAGTTGCGGCGTATGTGCCTCAAAACGCAGTAGTAGCTGACATCGGGTCAGATCATGCGTATTTACCATGTTATCTTGTACATCAGGGAATTGTGCAAAGAGCAATTGCAGGTGAGGTTGTTAAAGGACCTTATGAATCTGCATGTAAAGAAGTAAGAACGGAACAATTACAAGACAAAATTACGGTGCGTTTAGCAGATGGTATGGAAGCAGTAGAACATGAAGATGGTGTAACTACTGTAACGATTGCTGGAATGGGCGGCCCGTTAATTGCCTCTATTTTAAATAAGGATTTAACACGTTTACAAACTGTTGAGCGTCTTATTTTACAGCCGAATATTCATGCAATGGCTATTCGTGTGTGGGCAAAGCAAAATGGTTGGAAAGTGATAGATGAAGCGATTTTAAAAGAAGATCGTAAAATTTATGAAGTACTCGTATTAGAACGTGGGACAGAAGATTTAACAGAAGCAGAATTATTAGTTGGACCTTACCTTATGCGTGAAAAAAATGACGTATTCGTTGAAAAATGGACAGGTGAAGTCAAACAGTGGCAACAAATTTTAGCTTCGATTGCAGAAGTTGAGCAAACGGAAGCTATTCAAGAAAAGCAGAAAGAGTTACACGCAAAAATAGTGATTGTAAAGGATGTGTTGGCATGAAAGCAGTAAGTGGTCAAACAATTATTCAATTATTTGAATCATGGTCACCCAAAAAATATGCGGCAATGGAAAATGATCCCATCGGTTTAGCAGTTGGAACACTAAATAAGAATATTACAAAAGTGTTGGTTACATTAGATGTGAATCATGCAGTGGCAGATGAAGCAATTGAAAAAGGTTGCGAATTGATCATCGCGCACCATCCACCAATTTTCCGTAAATTAGCGCATTTACGTACAGACTCTCCTCAAGGTCAGTTATTTGAAAAACTCATTAAACATGATATTGCAGTTTATGCAGCGCATACGAATTTAGATGTAGCTGAGGGTGGTGTGAATGATTTATTAGCCAAGGCACTTGAATTACACGAAACAAAAGTATTAGTGCCAACGTATAAAGAACACTACTTTAAACTAGCTGTCTATATTCCTGAAAGTCATGCAAAACAATTGCGTACAGCACTTGCACAAATCGGTGCAGGTCATATTGGTGATTACGATAGCTGTAGTTTCCAAACAGCAGGTGAAGGACGTTTTAGAGCATTGGACGGTGCGACACCTTTTGTTGGTGAAAAAGGTGAAGTACATTTAGAGGCTGAAGTGAAAGTGGAAGTTGTGATTCCAGAATCTTTACAGAAGAAAGCCGTTAGAACAATGAAGCAAAATCATCCGTATGAAGAAGTAGCGTATGACTTATATCGTTTAGAAACCGTTTCAAAAGAGATGGGACTAGGACGTTTAGGTTTATTAGAAAATCCAATGACCCTAAAAGAATTTGCAGAACATGTTAAACGCACATTACATGTACCAGCTGTTCGTGTAGTAGGTGACGTTACATCAACTGTTCAAAAAATTGCTGTACTCGGTGGAGACGGTAATAAATATGTAAGTGCTGCAAAATATGCAGGAGCCGATGTTTTTGTAACAGGCGATTTATACTTCCATGTTGCACAAGATGCTGAAGCGCTTGGTTTATCAATTGTAGACCCAGGACATCATGTTGAGAGTGTGATGAAAGAGGGCGTCGCTAATAAGATGACAGCCTTATGTGCAGAACAAAACATTCCATGTGAATTTATTGTAAGTGAACCATCAACAGAGCCTTTCCAATTCATTTAATAAAAATGAGGTGTCGCGATAATTGCGATACCTCATTTTTGTTATTGTGCTTCGTATGGTTCAATACGTACAACTGGTTTAGGTTCTTTAATCTTTGGTAAGATTTTATCAAGTGTAACCGTGCGGACGATTTTATATGTTTCAGGATTGTCATGTTCATACTGCTCTAAAAACTTAATGACTTCTTTTACAATCGGTGTTGGTGTAGAAGCGCCTGCTGTTACGCCGACAACATTAATACCTTCAAGCCATTCTGTTTTTAATTCAGATACATCTGAAATACGGTATGATTTTATATTCGCAATTTCTTCAGACACTTGTGTTAAACGGTTCGAGTTGTTACTTTTCGGATCACCAACAACGATGAGAAGCTCAGCTTGATTTGCTTGTTTTGCAACAGCTTCTTGTCGCACTTGTGTAGCTAAGCAAATTTCTTCATGTACTTCAATATGTGGATATTTCAGTTTTAGCGCTTCCATTAAAGAATGAACATCCCACTGTGACATCGTTGTTTGATTCGTTACAAGCAATTTATCATTTTGTAAGTCGAGCGCCTCGATATCAGGAATATGCTGTACAAGGTGGACACGGTCTGGCGCAACACCAATTGCTCCTTCCGGTTCAGGGTGTCCCTTCTTACCGATATAAATAATATCGTAACCTTCTTTTGTTTTCTCTTCGATTAATTCATGTGTCACCGTTACATCTGGACATGTAGCATCAATCGACACAAGCCCTTTACGACGTGCTAATTCACGTACTTCTGGTGAGACACCATGGGCAGTGAAAATAACAGTTCCAGAGTTTACTTTTTCTAAAATATCTAAACGATTTGCACCATCTAATGTAATAATTCCCTCAGATTCAAATGCATCCGTTACATGCTTATTATGAACAATCATCCCTAAAATATAGATTGGACGAGGTAAAGTCTTATCTAATGCCGCATTTCGTGCGATAACCATAGCATCAACAACACCATAGCAATAACCACGAGGGGTAATCTTTACAACTTTCATTCGTTCAAACTCCTTTCAATACCAGTAGTTCTATTATAACGAAGTCCCAGCTGTTATACAATTCACGCGTATAGGAATGAAGAAATTGTTACAAAAATCAATTGACAGAGTATAAATTCATTCGATATGATAACGAAATGTGCTACTTGAACGGGAATCATGTTACAATGTAGAAAGCATGTGAGGAGTGACAAAATGTCAAAATATACAGATTATAATTTCCAACCTTTTCTTCGTGAAGCGATAGGAAAGTTAGGTTTTACAGAACCAACACAAATTCAAAAAGAAATGATTCCTTTAATTTTAAAAGGAAAAAGTGCCATTGGCCAATCACATACAGGAACAGGAAAAACACATAGTTTCTTAATTCCAATTGTGGAGCGTATGAACGCCAAAAAAGAAGAAGTACAAGCAGTAATTGCTGCGCCAACTCGTGAGTTAGCACAACAAATCTTCATCGAACTTGGCAAGTTAATTGAAGGAACAGAGGTTCAAGCCAAATTATTTATTGGTGGAACAGATAAACAACGTTCAATTGATAAATTAAAATCACAACCACAAATTGTTGTAGGAACGCCTGGACGTATTCGCGATTTAGTAAATGAACAAGCATTACTTGTTCATACAGCACAAATGCTTGTAGTTGATGAAGCAGATTTAGCATTCGATATGGGATTCATTGAAGATATCGATCAGTTTGCTTCTCAAATGGGTGAGAATTTAGAGATGTACGTTTTCTCAGCAACAGTACCTGAAAGCTTACAACCATTTTTACGCAAGTACATGGCTTCTCCAGTGCATGTACAAATGAATGATAAGCGTCCGGTCGCAGAAAACTTAGATTTCTATTTAGTACCAACACGTAGTCAATCAAAAAATGAAAAATTACTTGAAGTGATTAAAGCAATTAATCCGTATTTATCAATTATCTTTGTAAATACACGTAAGCAAGCAGATTATGTAGCTGATTTCTTAGCGAACAATGGTATCAAAACGGGTCGTATTCATGGTGATTTAACACCACGTGACCGTAAGCGTATGATGAAGCAAATTCGTGATTTAGAATTCCAATACATCGTAGCGACTGATTTAGCAGCACGTGGGATTGATATTCCAGGTATTTCGCATGTTATTAACTATGAATTACCACAGGATTTAGAGTTCTTCATTCACCGTGTGGGTCGTACAGCACGTGCAGGGAATAAAGGACAGGCGATTACAATCTTTGAACCGTCTGAAGAAGATGCATTAGCTCGTATTGAAAAAATGAATATTTCATTTGAAATGAAAGACATTAAAAATGATGAGTTAGTAGATATGAAAGAGCGTCACTCACGTCAAAAACGTGATGGTGCGAAAAAAGAGGACGAGATTGATCGTATTGCGAAATCGCGTGTTCGTAAACCGAAAAAAGTAAAACCAGGTTATAAACGTAATATGCGCTGGGAAATGGATAAAATTAAAAAGAAAGAGCGTCGTAAACGCGCACGTTCTCGAAATAAAAAATAGGTGGGATTGAGAAGATGCTATTAGGTTCACATGTTTCAATGAGTGGAAAGAAAATGCTACTTGGCTCAAGTGAGGAAGCAGCTTCATACGGTGCCACAACGATGATGATTTATACAGGTGCACCACAGAATACACGTCGTAAAGCAATTGAAGAATTAAACATTGCAGTAGGACGCGCACATATGGAAGCAAACGGTATTTCAAATATCGTTGTACATGCACCGTATATCATTAACATTGCTAATACAACAAAACCTGAAGTATTCCAACTGGGTGTTGAATTTTTACAAAAAGAAATTGAACGAACAGAAGCACTAGGCGCGAAACAGATTGTCTTGCATCCTGGTGCGCATGTTGGAGCAGGCGCTGATGTTGGAATTGCTAAAATTATTGAAGGTTTAAATGAAGTATTGCAAGTCGACTCACCTGTTCAAATTGCTTTAGAAACGATGGCAGGTAAAGGTTCTGAATGTGGTCGTACATTTGAAGAATTGGCTCGTATTTTTGATGGTGTTGTCAATAATGAACGTCTATCTGTTTGTTTTGATACATGCCATACGCATGATGCGGGCTATGATATCGTTCATAATTTAGACGGTGTACTTGCTGAATTTGACCATCATATTGGCTTGAACAACATTAAAGTATTACACATTAATGACAGTAAAAACCCAATGGGTGCTCATAAAGATCGCCATGAAAATATTGGTTTTGGTCATATTGGATTTGAGCCATTACATCAAATCGTTCATCATGAAGCATTTGTAGACGTACCAAAAATTTTAGAAACACCATGGGTAGGACTTGATAAGAAGAAGTCGAAAGCACCATATAGTTATGAAATTGATATGTTACGTTCAGGTGTATTTTCAACATCACCAATTGCTGAAATGAAAGAACAGTAAAAAAATCTCTCGTACATATTGTGCGAGAGATTTTTAATTATGAGTAGTAGGCAAAAATCCTTTACATTCATACATTCTTCTATTATAATTTTAATTTGTAAATCGTAATGATTCTGAATTAGAAAGAAGCGAAGTATATGGAGAAGCAACCCCTCATTGAGTTGAAAAATGTTTCATTTCAATATGAATATACCAATGTATTAAATGATATATCACTGACAGTAAATGAAGGTGATTTTTTAGCGTTATTAGGGCCAAATGGTTCAGGTAAATCAACAATGTTAAAGTTGATTCTTGGGTTGTTAAAGCCAACAAGTGGACAGGTGAAGTTATTTGGACAAGATGCCGCCAAGTTCAATCATCGTGAATGGATTGGCTATGTATCGCAAAAGTCGAATTCATTTAACTCAGGCTTCCCAGCAACGGTTTGTGAAGTCGTAGCAAGTGGTTTAACGAAGAAGCTAGGTCTATTTAAGCGTAAGTCTAAAAATGAAGAAAAACTCGTTTTAGAAGCACTACAGTCGGTAGGAATGGAAGCGTTCATTCATCGTAATATCGGAGAGCTTTCGGGTGGTCAGCAACAACGTGTCTTTATCGCGCGCGCATTAGTCGCCAACCCAAAGCTTTTAATTTTAGATGAGCCAACAGTAGGGATTGACTATGAAAATGTGCAAAGTTTTTATGATTTAATGACACATTTGAATCGTCGTCATGATATGACATTATTATTAGTAACACATGACGTGGATATTGTCTCAAGTAAAATCAGTCATGTTGCATGTCTGAATAAAACGATTCATTTCCATGGTTTTAAAAATGACTATATGAACTTGTCCAAAGAACAGTTGAATGAATGGTATGGCTATTCAGTTCGAAAAATTCATCATCACAAGGAGGATGAGACATGTTAACATCCATCTTGCATTATGAATTTTTACAAAATGCCTTTTTAGCAGGGATGATTATTGGATTAATTGCACCATTACTTGGCGTCTTCATTGTTGTACGTCGTCTATCATTAATTGCAGATGCTTTATCGCATGTGACACTAGCAGGGATTGCAGGAAGTCTTTATTTAAGTCAGAGTGTTGTTGGGTTAGCTACATTGAATCCACTTTACTTAGGTATTGTTGCAGCAGTTGGTGGGTCGATGTTAATTGAAAAATTACGTCGACTATATAAGCATTTTGAAGAATTATCGATTCCGATTATTATGTCAGCAGGTCTTGGTTTAAGCGCTATTTTTATCTCACTGGCACAAGGTTTTAGTACGGACTTATTTAGTTATTTATTTGGTTCTGTTTCAGCTGTAAGTCGACAAGATTTATGGATTGTCATCGGGATAGCAGTGATTGTACTTGTTTTCATCTTTTTACTATATAAAGAGTTATTCATTCTATCATTTGACGACGAATATGCAAAAGCGAGCGGCTTACCTGTTAAAGTGATTCATACCATCTTTATGATTATTACAGCGCTTGTTATTGCTGCTTCAATGCGTATTGTAGGGATTTTATTAGTGTCGTCACTGATTACATTACCGGTTGCGGCGAGTATTCGTATTGCAAAAAGCTTTAAACAGACGATTGTCTATGCTATTTTATTTGGTGAATTAGCTGTGATTGTCGGATTAGTAACTGCCTTCTATCTAAATCTAGCACCAGGTGGTACAATTGTGATAACATCAATACTTATTTTATTAATTGTTTTAATCGTAAAAAAAATCATGAATAAACGTGCGGCAAATGTAAACTAAGAGAGGAGTCGTGGTTTGAGATGAACGTTCATCGAGCTTGGGAAATTTTAAAAGATAAAGGTTTTAAGAAAACAGATAAACGTGAACAGATTTTAGCGCTTTTTAGTGAAAGTGAAAAATACTTAACAGCACGTGATTTATTGGATGTTATGAAAAAAGATTATCCTGGTATGAGCTACGATACGATTTATCGCAATCTATCGACCTTTGTAGATTTAGGTATTTTAGAGTCTACTGAATTATCAGGAGAACGTCATTTCCGTATGCAATGTGAAACAGCACATCATCATCATCATTTTATCTGCATGGATTGTGGCAAGATTAAAGAAATTCATCATTGCCCGATGGAGATGCTAACGGAACAATTACCTGGTTATGAAGTCGATCAACATAAATTTGAGATTTATGGAAAATGTCCTGAATGTGTTGCGCACGTTTAATAACTATAAAAAACAAAGAAGCCTGTAGAATGTAGCGATACATTTTGCAGGCTTCTTCATAATATATAGATAAATATAAAAAGCTTCAAAAAATATCTGAAAATTGTTTATAATCAATCAAATAAGGAGTGGGTTAGATGCAAGAAGTATGGATGTTTGCAGTAGTTGCATTATTAATTGTCATGGTTCCAGGAGTAGATTCATTACTCGTATTAAAAAATACGATTTTACATGGCAGAAAAGCGGGTATTTTAACGATGGTAGGCATTATTTTAGCACTCATCGTCTGGACGACTCTAGCAGTACTAGGACTCGCTGCAGTCATTTCGAAATCATTATATGTTTTTCTATTCATCAAATACGCAGGGGCGCTTTATTTAGTATATTTAGGCATTCAATCATGGCGTGCACGCGCTCAAAGTGTGACGTTACAAGAAGCAGCTATTCCTGAAAAACAGCCGTTTAAAAATACGATGTTAAATTGTATCAAGGTTTGACAACGGACTTATTAAATCCTAAAACCTTATTGTTATATGTCACATTGATGTCTCAATTTATTCAACCAAATCAAGCAGCGAATATACAGTTAATTATATTAGCAAGTGTACTAATGATTATCGCTATTTTTTGGTTAGGAATTGTTGTATTCATCATTAATATGATTCGTCAGTGGTTCTTACAGCCGAAGATTCAAAGTGCATTCAATAAAGTCACAGCACTTGTTTTAGTTGGTTTAGGTGTACGAATTGCGACAGAAAAAATCTAGTTCTATATTGTTCACAGCATGCTAATATTTTGACTACCGAAACTATGCTATACTGATATCAAAATAGATAGATGAAGGTGACGAATATGAAGCATATGAAATGGATAGTTCCAACAGTAGTAATTATTGTAATTGGTTGGGTGGCGATTTATGGTTATGTTGCAAAAAATGTACCTGTAGAAGATTTAACGAATCTACAACTATCTGAAAAAGATGGCTATTTACATGTAACAGGTGATTTTAAAAATGCTTCAGATCGTTATGCAGGATACAATTATACAATTGTAGATGGTAAAATGTATTTATCAATTAAAGCCGCTAAATTTACAGGTAAAAAGGGCAAATATGATTTTAAAATCCATGAAAATCATGCAAGAGAATTAAAAGAGGTAACACTGCGTGGGACGAATGAAAAGGATCAACGTGTTGTACCTATTAAACGCTAAAAAGAAAAGCACTCTGGTAGATATTTATATGCCAAAGTGCTTTTTATTTTCATGGGATTTTTCAAATATGTTTCATTGTGAACGCACTATAAATAAAATGATTCAAAAGACTTTTTATTAGGTAAAACAATCATTTCATAAGCATTATGGTTTTATTTTGCGAAAAATATCGAAACTATAAATTCAGAATAGAGTCTTTAGTTTATAAAGAAATAGAAGCTATAACATTTTTTTGATAAATAATACCTTTTTTATAAAAATAAATATATCGTTAAAAAAACATTAAGTAAAATAACTATACAACCTCATTTTAGGTCTATTGACTCTTTTATTTATAATATATATATTAATTCTAAAGTTATATTTAAAAGAAAAATAGTTCTATAGGAGTTGTTGTGCATGAGATTAAAGCAAATATTTCTTTTAGTTATGAGTGGTTTTTTTCTTTTCATGTTACAACCATTTACAGAAGTAAAAGCTACTAATTTAGTGAAAGTAGAAAATTTAGAAGAATTAACAAAAGAAGTAACTAGTAGTTTGAAAAATTTAAATACAGAAAAGACTATTCAATATGTAGGAGAGACAGAAAATATTACACAACAAGTGAAGAAAATTATTCCCGAGATAATTCAAAAGCATGATGAAGTGGCTGGGACATTAAAGTCGTATAAGTATCAAATAATGTATACACAAGATAATGCACAACTGACATATTATTTTACATATTATACATCTAAAGAAAAAAGTCAAAAGGCCGGTCAATTATTAAATAAAGTGGCACAGCAAATTATGAAAACGAATAAAACAGATTATGAACGTGTCAAAGCAGTGAATGATTATGTTGTATCGAATACTCAATATGGCGGGAAAACTCAAGATCGTTATACAGTGTATGGGTTACTCACTAATAAACAAGCGGTTTGTCAGGGATATGCTTTAACAGTTTATGATTTACTAACACGTATGAAGATTCCAGTTCGTTATGTAGTAGGAACATCATTAGGACAAAATCATGCTTGGAATAAAGTAAAAGTAGATGGTAAATGGTATAACTTAGATTCAACATGGAATAATCCATTGCCGAATAGGCCAACAGAAGTAAATTATAATTATTTTTTAATTAGTGATCGTGTATTTTTGAAAGATCATACATGGAAAAAAGAAAACTATCCTGTAGCAATAAGTACCAAATATGATTTTTTGGCAGATACAGGTTCAGCTATTCAAGTAGGTAATCTATTTTATTATTCGAATAGTAAAGATCAACATCGTTTATATGCATATGATATAAAATTAGCTAAAAAAACTAAGCTTTCTAATGTACGTGTACAATATATTACGTATTCAAAAGGAAAGCTGTATTTTAGTAATTATTCAAATGGAGCATATTTATATCGTATAGATACGAGTGGTAAAAATATCAAAAAAATAGCAACACGAGCTGCTAAAAACATTGCAGTAAAGGGGAGCTATATATACTATCAATCAGGTGCAAAAATGTATAAAGTAAAAGTTTAAAATAGTAGTAATATATTATGCTATTTGGCATTAAAGTACTTCTTAT
>NZ_BJOB01000043.1 GCF_006539985.1 Kurthia gibsonii
TTTTGTCTTATTTTGTAGATCTATTCTTTTATTTCGATAAACGAATTAATATTAAAATATTAATTATAATAAATATCTCTATTCTTTTACACACTGAATTATTACATTTTTCAAAACAATTTCACATTTACTTCACATTCTCTTATTTTGATGTGATAAAAATCACATCTATATTATGTCGTTTTGACTAAACTATGGATAAGCATACACAGAAAGGAGATTTTTATGCATAAAGAAAAAAATACATCCGATTCAAAGTTAAAAGGAACTTTTTATCTCTCTATAACAGTCGGTATCATCATAATCATCATTTGGTTTGTATGCTTCGCTATTTTTATGAATCGTTTCTAATCTAGAGGAGGTTTACACCCATGTATTTGCATAAGTATGAAAAGTATTGGCTCATGTTTGGTATTGGCTCATTAATTATTTTTCTATTAATTACTGGTCTAATGGCATTAAATAATAGTCATGAAACACCTAATTCACAAAAAACAATTAATCCTGAAAAAGTGAGTGAAATCGCACCATTTAATAAGCCAGGTGTCTATAAAGTAGCAGGAAAGGATTGGGATTATGAAGTGGTGGTAGTAGCATCTGCCTTTTTATATGAACCATCGGAAATCAAAATTCCTGTGAATTCTAAAGTGAAGTTTATTGCGACCTCTAAAGATGTTGTGCATGGATTTGAAATTGCTAAAACAAATATTAATATGATGTTAGAGCCCGGACATATTTCTGAATATACAACTACCGTCAATAAAAAGGGCGAATTTTTAGTTGTTTGTAATGAATACTGCGGGATGGGACATGCTGAAATGCATGCAGCATTAAAGGTGGTGGATTCTAAATGAAATCTTTACAAATCAATTTACGCGATTGTAAGCTAGCACTTGCCTACCTTCTTTTCGCTTTTGCTGCTTTATTAATTGGTGGGATTGCCGGTTTAGTACAAGTATTCGTGAGAAGTGGCGCACTCGAACTTCCCTACTCTATTGGCTATTATCAAGTATTAACTATACATGGCGTTCTTCTAGCACTTGTCTTTACAACCTTCTTCATTTTTGGTTTTCAAACAGCCGCTATGAGTCGTGTAACAGGAATATTTTCTTTTAAAGAAAGATGTTTAGGCTGGATTGGTTTCGGGGTAATGTCTACTGGGACAGTTATGGCTGCTACAATGGTTTTATTAAATGAGGCATCTGTACTTTATACATTTTATGCGCCACTACAAGCACATTGGGTTTTTTATGCTGGACTTTCACTTGTCATGATAGGCTCTTGGATTGCAGCATTTGCACAAGCTCATCGTTACATACAATGGAAAAAAGAAAATCCAAAACAGCTTACACCGCTACTCAGCTTTATGGTCGTATGTAATAATTTAATGTGGTTTGTTGCTACAATTGGTGTCACAACTGAATTATTAGTTCAATTACTTCCATGGTCACTTGGTTGGATGGAACGTGTAGATGTGTTATTATCGCGTACACTTTTCTGGTCATTTGGTCATGCACTTGTATATTTTTGGCTCTTACCTGCTTACATGGTTTGGTATATCGCCGTGCCAAAAATTATCGGCGGAAAGATTTTTTCGGATGCACTTGCCAGACTTTCGTTCATCTTATTCGTATTATTTTCCGTACCGGTTGGCTTACACCATCAATTAACTGAACCTGGTATCGGTGGTTCATGGAAGTTTTTACAAGTTATTTTAACGATGATGGTTGTCATTCCCTCTTTACTTACTGCTTTTTCACTATTCGCTACATTTGAACTACGCGGTCGTGAGTTAGGGAGTAAAGGACTCTTTGGATGGTTAAAAAAGTTACCTTGGTCGGACGCTCGTTTCTTAGCACCTTTTATCGGTATGCTTGCCTTTATTCCTGGCGGTGCTGGAGGAATTGTTAATGCATCTTATCAAATGAACCAATTAATTCATAATACCATTTGGGTGACAGGGCATTTTCATTTAACAATTGCTACAACGGTCACATTGACATTCTTTGGGGCCTCTTATTTCTTAATTCCACATTTAACAGGTCGACAATTAACAAAAAAAATAAACAGACTTGGTCTAATCCAAACAGTTTTATGGGCAATTGGTATGTTGATTATGTCAGGTTCGATGCATATTGCTGGTTTGCTTGGCGCACCAAGACGCTCTGCATTCTCAGTATATGGAGGTGCTGAAATTGCACAAACATGGATTGGCTACCAAATCGCACAAGCTGTTGGTGGGACTATTCTATTTATTGCCATTTTATTATTTATGTATATACTTGTTCAAATGCTTTTCTTCGCACCGAAAGGTTTTGAAGTATTCCCAGTAGCAGAAGTTGCAAATCATGCTCAAAAAACACCTGCTATTTTAGAAAACTTTAAACTATGGATCATCATTTTAATTGCGCTATTATTAATTGCTTATTCATATCCAATTTACGATATTATTTCAAATGCACCACTTGGTTCAAAGGGATATAAATTGTGGTAATTTTCTAGCTCGTTCGAATGATATTCTAATATAAGTTTGATTTTTTCATGATTTACCTTTAGACTTATGTTACGATTTAGTGAATATAAAAGCGTGAATTTGTTGTATTCCCGCTGTTTTATGACAAAAAATGCTAATTCAAATAGGTGTAATATCTATTTTATGGTAATTTTTTAGTAAAATTTTAAAGAGATAATTCACTAAATATTAACGTTATTTGTATAATGGCAGTTCTCTATTGATTGCATTGCTTTTTTCTAGTATGTACTTATAGGCAAAGGTTCTTCATCGGAAAACGCACAGCAAAATCATACATAGCATGTATTTCACAGGGACTCAAAATATAGATAACTTATTTATTTTGTCGTCATCTTTTGTCATGTGAGAAACTTTTCGAAATAGCCCAGCCAAACGAGTCCATTATTTTTTGGACAATGTGAAGTTGAAATACTTTGCAACTCAAAATATCATCTTTTGAGAATCACCATCAGTATTAACCAATTTTTTAAAAGGGGAGATTTACATGCAAACAACGATCCATGAATATAAGAAGATGAATAATAGCTCTCTTTATGTAAGCGATTATTATCAAGAACTCTTTTATATGAATATTGTTGAGGTTCCATTATTAGAAGAAATTTTAAAAAAGAAGACCACAACAAGTGCATACTACCCTACCTTATATAGAGATATCTGGTTTATGATTGAACAACCTTACGAAGTCGTTCAGTTTAGCGAGAAGGTAGATTTTTCAAATGAAGTACTTGCAGAAATTTTAAAAGCTATTTACGAACATCCAACCTTCCACATTATTCACGATATCAATCGCCTTGAGAAGGGCAGCTCTTTTATGAACGCTCTTTTATTAACAGAAATGGTATCCGTTATGATTGATGGCGATTTAGAAATTCTATTTGACGTGAAAAATAATCGTGAAACAATCAATTTGGCTACATTTATTGACGAACATTTAGAGGTGGGGAATTGCCTAGAATGTGCTGCACAATCGATTTTACATTCTTCTAAAGAACTACCAATTTATTTTGATATGAATATGTTTGTAGAATTACCAATTACAGAAAAGACACAATACTCACTTGAAGTTCTCCAAGAAACAAATTTATTGGAAGATCTTAATTCGTATAAAGAAGTCTATATGTAAATTAGTTATTCTACTTTGTTTGAGCGCACTTTATAGCGCTCTTTTTTTATACTTTTTTACATTGTAATGTAATTCTACAAACTGACCATATGTTTTTGTTTGCTGTAATGTTAATTCTAAGGGTGAGAAATCTGGTTTAAAAAGAGGAATTCCTTCTCCTAATAAAATTGGTGCAATTGTAACAATAATCTCATCGATTAAGTGTTGATCTAAAAAAGAATAGATGAGTTCTCCTCCACCGACAATCCAAAAAATATCTTGACCTGACTGTTGTCGTAATGTATGAATAAGTGATGCTACAGGCTCTTTTGTAAAGTGAATATCTTGCATATCTTGAAGCTGTCGATGCGTATAAACGTAACACTGTTTTTCGTATAAGGCTATTCAGATAATAATTAACTGATTAACCAATCAAATACCTTTTTGCCAAAAATAACGGTATCGACTGTTTCATAAAATTGTAAGTACCCATTATCTCCTTTACCTTCCACCTGTTCTAGTCAATCAAGTGACTCTTCTTTTGTTGCGATATAGCCATCTAAACTTGACGCAATAAAAAGACGTACTTTTCGATTTTCCATACCCATCACTCTTTTCTTAATCGCTTGGGTTTTCTATTATAAAGTAATAAAACCTTAAAAAGCAAACAGAAATCACACCAATTTAAAAATAAATATTTTTCACTTTTAAAACGCATATTCATTCATACATGTTGTAACATAGAAAAAGGCTTTGACAAGTTAGTACATGTCAAAGCCTTTTTTCTATTTTTCAAAAGTCGGTTTTACTGCAAAAATCGGTTCAATCTCAGGTAGGTTTTTCAATTCCTCTTCATTCATTAAAATATGAATTGTACCATGATCATTTGTTGTACGAATTAAACGGCCCATACCTTGTTGTAAGCGAAGAAGCATGAATGGTAACTCCACTTCAACATATGGATCATCTGCGAATGAACGCTTCGCATCAAATAATGGATCACTCGGTGGGAATGGTAAATCTACAATAATCACACGTGTTAATGCTTCTTCTGGTAAGTCGAGTCCCTCCCATAAATGGTATGAACTTAGCGTATGTAATTTACCTGCTTGGAAATCACGTACTAATGACGATAACTCGCGATCACCTTCAAAACCAATTGTTGCTTTTTGTTCGTCCGTTAAAACATCTTTAAACGCTTGCATCGCTTGTTTTGATTTGAATAATAATAGAGTTTGCTCCGTTGATTCTTCTAATAAAGAGGCAACGCGCGCTACTTTTTCAGCTTGTTCAAGTTCATGAACATGAATCTTCATTACTTCTTCATAATCAAATGGTGATTCTACAGAGAATGAGTTGTATTTTTTAATTCCTAAGCTATACGCAATATAACTAAAGTCTTTATTAATGGATAGAGTAGCCGAAGAAAAGACATATGGAATTTTTTTAGAGAATAGTTTCTTCTCTAATACTTCTGTAATTAAATGTGGCATGATAACTAATGTTTCTTCGCCATCCGTTTCTTCTAACCAGTCAATCGCATTACTTTGCGACACAAAGATGCGCATTGCAGCTTCATATTGGTCTAAAAACTCTTCTGCCATGCGTAGCTCGTATTCTGGAATAACATACATTTCAGATTCAAAGACGAATTCTTCCATTAACTCGTCAATTGTTTCAATCACTTTTTGACCTAACTTCATTAGCGTTGGACTTTTTTGAATTCGTTTACGCTCATCATCCGTATCAATTACATCATCACGTAATTGGTCAAAGAATAATTCATGACCATCTTGTAATTTTTCCATCAATAATAAAGTTTTTTCACGTAGTCCATCAACCATTAAACGATCTAATAATTTCACGATTGTGTAATCTTGAATTTTGTTCGTCATTGCTTTTTGCGCGGCATATTCAAGAAGGTGTCCTTCATCTAATACAATCATCGATACTTCTGGTAATAACGGTAATTGCCCTTCACGTTCACGCGACTCTTTCGTTGCCGTATGTTCCATTAAGAAATCTTGTGAGCAAATAATTAAATCCGTCGCTTCGCGGTAATGTGCACGATGTAATGTTTGACCACAACGATTACGGACATCACAAACCTGACATTGTTGGATATAGTTATAATTCACATGTTGCCATTCTTCATCTGAAATATTTGGATAATCACTGCGTGCACCATAAAGTCCTAATCCACCAGCACCATACACGCCTTCTGGAATCGACACAGCAATCTCATCTAGGTATTCTCCATCCATGAATTGCTCTGCTTCTTCATAGCGTTTTAGACATAAATATTGGTCACGCGATTTTGCCAAGCGTACGTCAATATTTAAATCTAATAATTTTTGCAGTTTATAAATGTCGCCGCCTTCTTTAACTAATTGGTCAATTAGCGTCTCATCTGCGCATGCAATTAATGCAGGTTTACCTGTATAACGAGCATACGTAATAGCTGGTAATAAGTACGCAATGGTTTTCCCTGTACCTACACCTGCTTCCGCAAATAAAATAGACTTTTCACGTAATACTTTTTCTATTTGATAAGCCATAAAAATCTGCTCATCACGACATTCCAATCCTTTTTCCGGAAGTTCATCGTATAATACGTCACCCATCCAGTCGCCTAAAGAATCAAAGAATGATTGTTCTTTTGATAATTCAAATGGTAGTGATTGTCGCATACTATCTACCCCTCTCATCTACTATGTTTCAACACAAAGGGAGGCTGTCTAAATAGACAACCTCTCTTGTTTTTATTTCTTCTGTGATTTGCGTCCCCAGAATTGATAATAATCTGTTCGAATGAAACCATTGAACAATTTACGTTTTTTTGTTGCACGTCGACCATATAGCTCTTCAAAATTCTCCATTGAAGATAGCATATAAACAGACCATGTTGGATAAGCTTTCATCATATGACCAATATCACTAATCATTTGTTCGATTGCTTCCACTTCACCAATACGTTCACCATAAGGTGGATTTCCAATCATAACTCCATCTTCAGCGTGTGTTGTAAAGTCTAACACTTGCATTTGTTTAAAGTCAATCAATTCGCCAAAACCTGCTTCAAGTGCATTACGTTTTGCAATTTCTACCATGCGGTGATCAATATCTGAACCTGAAATTTGAAGTGGTTGGTCATAATTTGCAGCTCGGTCTGCCTCATCACGTACTTCATCCCAAATCTCTTGTTTCATAAATGGCCATTCTTCGCTAATAAATTCACGATTATAACCCGGTGCAATGTTTTGTCCAATCATCGCTGCTTCAAGTGCAATAGTACCTGAACCGCAGAAAGGATCTACGAATGGACGATTTGGTGTCCATTTTGAAATATATACAAGTGCTGCAGCCAATGTTTCTTTTAATGGTGCTTCACCTTGTTCTGTTCTGTATCCACGTTTATGAAGACCAGCGCCTGATGTATCAATTGTTAGTGTCGCCATATCTTTTAAGATTGATACTTCAATTTTGAATTTCGGTCCTGTTTCTTCTAGCATACCTAAACGGCCATGTACTTTTTTCATGCGCTCAACAATTGCTTTTTTCGTAATTGATTGGCAATCTGGCACACTATATAATTTTGATTTTACAGACTTACCTGTTACAGGGAACTCTGCATCAACTGGCATAATTTTTTCCCAAGGTAATGCTTTAACACCTTCAAATAATTGATCAAATGTTCTTGCTGGGAAAGAACCTACAACGATTTTTACACGATCTGCTACGCGTAACCACAAATTAGTACGTGCAATATCACGCTCTTCTCCTTCAAAGTACACTTTTCCGTTTTCTGTACGTGTTTCATATCCTAAGGCTTTTAGTTCATCTGCTACAATGGCTTCAAGTCCCATAGCTGCTGTAGCTACTAAATTAAATTTTGTCATGCTTATTTCCCTTCTATCTCCAATTTCCAAAATTCTACGTAATCAATCGCCTCTTCTAATGGCAACGGTTTAGAATAATAATATCCTTGAATCATATCACAGCCCATATTTCTTAGCAATTCCACTTGTTCTTTTTGTTCCACACCTTCTGCAATGACTTTCATATGCAAACGATGTGCCATTTGAATAATGGCATCCACAACTGCCTGCTTCTCATTAACAGAACCAATTAATTGAATAAAGCTACGATCAATTTTCAAATGGTTTAATGGGAACTGTACTAAATATGACAATGATGAATACCCCGTGCCGAAGTCATCAATCGATAATTTAAAACCTAATTGCTTCAACTGAATTAGTCGACGAATCGTTTCTTTTTCATTATTCATCACCGTTCTTTCCGTTAATTCAATTTCAAAATTTCTTGGAGAGCAATTATTGCGTTGTAAAATTTCTTGAATCGATTCAATAAAGTTTGGTTGATGGAAGTGAATGCTTGAAATATTAATAGCGATTGGAATATGACCGTAACCTGCACGTTCTAAGGCTAACCAATCTAGGCATGCTTTTTCAATAATGACCTCACTTAGAGGAATAATTAATCCGACTTCTTCTGCATACGGAATAAAATCATTTGGCGGTACAAAGCCAAGGGTCTCGTTATACCAGCGAACCAATGCTTCAAAACCAATGATTGTATTTGTCGTTAAATCAATTTTCGGTTGATAATGTAAAACAAACTCTTTATTTTTAATTGCTCTACGTAATTCATGATCAATTAATAAACCGCGATTCGTTCCAATATTCAGTTCGTCAAAATAAAAAGCAAATTGATTACGCCCATTCTTCTTCGCATATTCCATTGCCTTCACTGCTTTGTTAATCAGAATTTCAGTATTATGTCCATCTTCTGGATACAAACTAATCCCGATTGTGGCCGTTGTGTAGAGTATATGTTCATCAATTAAAAACGGTTCTTCAAATGTTTCAATAATCTTACTTGCTAGTTGAACTGCTTCTTTCGGATGGTGAATGTGTGCCAAAGTAATAACAAATTCATCACCGCCATAACGCGCTAGTATATCCTTGTTGCGAATAAACGGTGTCAACCTCTGTACAACTTCCGTTAATAATTTATCACCAATCGAATGACCTAATTCATTAATATGACTAAAACGATCCATGTCTAAAAATAGCAATGCATGTTCAAAATTTTTCTTTTCAGAAGCTTCTAAGAGCACATTCATGCGGTTCATAAATGAATAGCTATTTTCAGAACCCGTTAATGTATCTGTATTCATTTGAATTTGAATTTCACGCTCTGCAATTTTCTTTTCCGAAAGGTCTTCAAAAATACCACAATAATGTGTTGTATCCCCATCATCATTTTTAATTGCAATAATTGTCAACCATTCAGGATAGACATCACCTGTTTTGCGACGATTCCAAATTTCTCCTGACCATTTACCTGTTGCATAAATCTCTTTCCACATCTTATCGTAAAAACTTTTTGCATGTATTCCCGACTGCAGCAAGTGCGGTTTGCTCCCTAATGCTTCCCCTGCACTATAGCCTGTTACAAATTCAAAAGCTGGATTAATGGCAAGTATCACTTTATCTGCATCTGTAATCATGACACCTTCTGATAAATGGTCAAATAATGCCCACATTGTTTCAGGGCAGATTGGACTATTACCATCTAATTTTTCGCTATATAAACAGTCTTTTTTTTTCATTTTGACCCCCGCATCCATATATGAAATCTATCTATGTATTTTAGTAAGAAAGGCTCTCCAACTATAAAATCGGAGAGCCTGACTAATCATGTTATAAGAACATCATAAGGAACTGTAAGCCATGTTTTGTGCCCTTCGTACTCAAACAGCTAAAAGCCTCGTACTACTCGGGTAGTAATCATCTATCTATAGATATGCAAGCATACCTATCTCTCCATCCATTCATTTCTTTCAGGAGAACGCCCCTACCATAATTTGGGTTGCTCACTCGTGGGGTTTACCTCGTTCCACTCGTAAAGTTTCCTATACGAATTCGTCACTGTGGCACTTTCAGAAAGTTTCAACCATATTCGAAAACTTAGGTTTTCCTTTCGCCGTTAGCATTGCTGCTACCTCCGCTTATGATTTCGCGAAGCACGAACACTACGTTCATCTCAGAATCGTGTGAGCATGGACTTTCCTCAACAACGTCAAAGCGTTGCAGCGATTACTCATTCGCTTATTGATGTTATTTACATTATATGCGCAAAAACAGTATAATTCAATATTTAAACTATGTTTTTAAGGAAATCACGCATTAATCATATAATTTATCACCGAATACATGTTTTTCAAGATTCGCAATGCGCTTTAAGATATCATAATTTGTTGCGCCCATACCAGATGGTGCAACTGTTGTAGGTGAATTTCTTCTTGTACTTTCAGCTTGTTCAAGCTCTTGTTTTAATAAATTAATTTCTTCTTGTTTTTTCAATAATACTTTTTCAAAGTTTTCATAGTCCATAATGATTTCATCTAAAAATTGATCGACCTCATCTTGACTATATCCTCGAATACCTGTTTTAAAATCTTTATCTAAAATCTTTTTAGCTGATAATTTAATGTCCATCATCATAATCCTTTCAACTTGTAATAAGTAATTCCATTATAGCATATACTTCTTTGAAATCATGGATAAATAAGGGGTTTCTCTATTTCATACCTTGTTTTTTTCGAATGCGCAAAAATCGTTTTTCAATCGCTTCTCTTTTTCGTTGTTGCACATCTTTTTTAAATAATAAAGACTGTCTTACTCGAAATAATGCGTTGAGCGTATGTTTTTCGGCTTCTTCTAAATCATGTAGTTGGTGTTCATATAATTTTGCGAGTCCAAGGGACGCTTCAATCCACTGACGCTCTTCTAAATATGGCAAAGCTTTTTCATAACTTTCAGCCGCTTCGGCGTATTTTTTTTGCTTTTTTTGCTGAATGGCTAATAAATAGTACGCTTCTGCCGCTTCATTTGTTGCATAATTTTCTGTCACATTTTCCAATAAGCTCTGACTTGAATCAAGTTGTTTTAAGTCATGATACCATTTTCCGATATTCGTATGCACAATTGCGTGCTCTTGATTTGCTTCTGAGAATACGAGTTCTGTCGCTTGAATAAATAGTGTAATTAATGATAGTAAATCGTATTCGTTATGACGTAACACTTGAAAAAGCATGTCATGGTCACCACTTCGAACTGCATCTAAATAGACCATGGGTGCTAAATGACCAGGTAAATCGTCAATACGCTGAAAACCAAGTTTTTGTTGTTCAACCGTTGTCAATTTCATTCGACTTAAATCATTTTTCCAAATACGTTTTGAACTGTGGAACAAATCAATTTGCTGATGTTCACGTAATGGTGGCAAATGTTCTCGATTTAATGTCCAACGCGTTTGTAATTGTGGCCAGTCAAAACTCTTTCCATTATATGTCACAATTGTTTGGTTTGCTTGCCAAAATTTCGATTCGAATAAAAAAGCCGCTTCATTCGCCGGGTCTGCTAAAATATATTGTTTCAACACAAACCCATCAGAAGTTTCTTCAAGTAACCCATTTAAAAAGATATGTGTTCCGACACCTTTCAAACCGGTTGTTTCTGTATCATAAAATACGATTTTTTCATCTGATGTCATTTTCAAAGGATGTTCTTGTTCATAGACTTCCCACGCTTCAAGTGCTTCATAAAATTGGCCAAGCCGATACTTGCCATGTTGGTGATTAAACGCATAATGTGTTTCTCGTAAAAAAACCGTTCCAAAATCATTTTCAATCTGACTTAAACCAGCTTTCTCCCACTTTTCTGTATAAAAAGGCGGAAGAGGTTTTTGATAAGGTGTTTTTTCAGTCTTCGCTGTTTTCGTACCCTTTTTTAACATTTGCTTCATTTGCAAAATCTTCTTCTCGTAAGACATCGTCCATCAATTCCTCTAATAAAAATGATTGTAAAAAATGAAGTACTTGATCTTTTGTATTTCCCGTTTGATCTTGAGCACCAATACATGCTGGACAGCCAATTTGGCATGAACATCCCTCGACATGTTCATATACATGTTGAATTAATTGTTCCCATAAGTCATAAATACGCTCGCTCAGTCCAATACCGCCTGGATAACGATCGTAAATAAAGAAAGTTGGTTCACCATTATGAATAGCTTTCACTTGTGGTACAACATGTACGTCCGAACGGTCTGACTGAATATACAGTGGAATAAAGCTGTTCATTGCGTAGGCAACACCTAGCATCGCACTATTTAAGTCATCGTCTGTCCAATCATCTGGCTGTTTGAAATGTAACCATGTGCCTGATGTATGCAATTCTTCTGGCGGTAGATGAATTGGACCTGAACCGATATTATCATGCGTATTAAATCGAATTTTCTTGAAGATGGTTGCATTCGCTAATGTCATTAAATCACCAAAAGCTACATTTGCTTTTCCTAGCTGACGCACACGATCTTCTGAAATCACTTTTAATTCTACTGCTAAATTTGCATCTGTAAAATAATTCACATCCACTTCTGTTACATAGGCTTTCTTTTCTTCCCAATCAAGCTTTTCAACTTGATATTGTGTGCCTTGATGTATATAGATGGCTTCTTCATGTAATAATGTCATCGCACTATAGCGGTCCATCTCACCAATTACTGTTGTATTCCCTTTTATCGTTTGATCAATAATCACAACATTTTCTTGTGATGCCGAGCGTAAACTAATATCATGCGCTGGGAATCTGTCTGTCATCCAGTGCCATGTATCGGTTGTCTTTAGTAAAATTTTCTCCTCAGCTAAATATTCCAATAAATCATCTACATCAAACTCCGCATAGTTCTCTCCTTGTTTAAAAGGTAATTCAAATGCCGCACATTTTAAATGATCCATTAAAATCAGCATATTCTCTGGATACACACGCGCTTCTTCTGGTTTATTACCGAGTAAATAATCTGGGTGTTGAATAATATATTGGTCGAGTGCTGTTGACTGCGCTACATAAATAATAAGTGCATCATCTTGCCTACGACCAGCTCGTCCTGCCTGTTGCCAAGCACTTGCAATATTCCCTGGATAACCTGTCATAATACATGCCTGTAATTGACCAATATCAACACCTAGTTCCAGTGCATTCGTCGAGATAACCGTTTGGATTGTCCCGTCTCGTAGTCCTTTTTCAATCTTCCGTCTCTCAGAAGGTAAATAGCCACCTCGGTAACCACGCACGGATTCATCTTGAATATTTTGTGCTGTTAATGATTTTAAATACGTTACAAGCATCTCCACACGTACACGACTTTTTGCAAAAATAATTGTTTGAATTTCAGATTCATATAATTTACGTGCTAAATCCTTTACTTCTAAAATCGCACTTCGTCTAACACCAAATGTCTCGTTAACAATTGGTGGGTTATAGAATAGGAATGTTTTCTTTCCAGCTGGTGCACCATTATTCGCAATCAGCTGATGTTTTGTATTCGTAAGATTCTCTGCTAATTCTTTTGGATTTTGAATTGTTGCGGAAGTGCAAATAAAGATTGGGTTACTTCCATAATAATCACAAATTCGCTTTAATCGTCTTAGTACATGCGCAACGTGCGAACCGAATACCCCTTTATACGTGTGGAGTTCATCAATGACAATGAATTGAAGGTTTTCAAAAAGCGAAACCCATTTTGTATGATGCGGTAAAATCCCCGAATGCAACATATCTGGATTCGTCATGACGATTTGTCCTGCTTTTCTCACCTTTTGTCGAATACTAGGTGATGTATCACCATCATATGTGTAACTTAAAATTTCCTCATCCATCGCTTCAATCATCGCATTCATTTCTGACTTTTGGTCTTGTGCTAATGCCTTCGTTGGAAACAAGTAAAGCGCACGTGTTTTTGATTCTTCCAAGATTCGTTGTAACACAGGTAAATGATAACAAAGCGACTTTCCTGAAGCTGTTGGTGTGACAGCTGTAAAAGACTTTCCTTCCATTGCATAATCGAATGCCTCGCGTTGATGGGTATAGAGCTGTTCAATCCCTCTTGATTGCAGCGCTTTTTTTATAGATGGATGTAATTGTTTAGGAAATGTCGCATAGCTTGCTGGTCGTTCTGGTAAGACACGCACATGTTGTACACGATTTTGCATCTTCGGATCAGACTGCCATTGTTCAATTAGTTCTTTAACTGTCTTTCTTTCTCGAATCATGTTGCACCTCCTCCAATGTGCGCAAATACGTTTCAAATGTAAATTTCGTCGATTGAATCGATTGAATGAATCTTTTTTTACTCGTTTTCACATAAAAAGATTGAACGACAAATTGTTCCATTGCATCACTCGCATGTTCAACTTGCGACATATGTAAATACTTTGGATGATTTGTTTCTATAAATTGTTTAGATAACTCCTTCCACTTTTTTAGCTTTGCATGAACTTCATCTGCATAAGGCTTTACTTCTGTATAAAAATCAGCATCTTGCTGTTGTTCGCGTATATTCATAAAACGTTCATAGCTTCGATCACACTCTAAATAAAGTGCTGTTGTTAATTCTTTTAGCATTTGTTTTATCTCCTTCTCGCATCTTCTTTCTATTTTAACAAATTCATACGCTTTACACTACTAACGTAGGCGAACGAATATTCCTTTTTCGTTCATTTATCTCACTTTACCATTTGCAAAATATGCTTGTTATTGCTACTATCTTTGGGTAGTGTTTTAAATTTACGCATTGTGAACTTCTCAATGTTTGTAAAGAACGAGGTGAATCTTTTGGCGATTCGATATCCTAATGGCAAAAAATATGTACCTGCGACAGAAAAGAAAGCATCTTCTAAAAAACAAGTCAAAAAAGACCTAACTTTTAGCAATCGTGGGAAAACGTTAGAAGATATGATTGATGAAGCAAATGCTTATTATTTAACCGTTAAAGAAGCAGTCATCCATAAGAAACCTGTTCCTATTCAAATCGTCAATGTAGAATATCCGTCGAGAAGCGCTGCTGTAATACGTGAAGCTTATTTCAGAACCCCTTCTACAACGGATTATAATGGTGTATATAAAGGGCATTATATCGATTTTGATGCGAAAGAAACAAAAAATAAAACATCTTTCCCACTGAAAAATGTGCATCTACACCAAGTGACACATATGCGTGCAGTAACAGCTCAAGGTGGGGTTTGTTTTTTTCTCATTCGCTTTTCCATTTTAAATCGATCTTTTGTATTGCCATTTTCTATTTTGAACGCTGCATGGGCAGAGATGGAAAAAGGTGGGCGTAAATCGATTCCATTTGATGTTTTCGAACAAGATGCAATTGAAATAAAAGAAAGTTACAGTCCACAGCTTGATTATTTAAAGGCTGTAACAGTTTTACTTCCTTTATAATAGGAAGTGAGAAAGAGAGGAGATTTTTGTGGATAATAGACGATATAATTCACGAGAAGAACGAAAACGATTAGAAAATGAACAAAGAAAAAGTAGAGGTCGTTCATCTTCTAAAAAAGTGAAATCAGCAAAGCCTAAAAAGTCATGGCTAAAACGAATTGTATTAGCTGTTGTGGCTTTAGGTGTAATTGGATTACTACTAGGCGGGGGGTTGTTTGCTTATTATGCAGCAACAGCACCTAAATTAGATGAAGAAACATTAAAAGATCCTGTATCTTCGAAGTTCTACGATAAGAATGGAAAAGAATTCTATACAATGGGAACGGAAGAACGAGAGCATGTAAAGTTTGAAGATATCCCGAAACAAATGCAAGATGCGATTCTTTCTACAGAAGATGCGCGTTTTTACGACCATCATGGGATTGATTTTTATCGTTTAGGTGGAGCTGTATTAGCCAATTTCCGCGATGGTTTTGGTTCACAAGGTGCAAGTACAATTACACAACAGGTTATTAAAAACTCATTCTTTAATAACGGAAAAACGATTAAACGTAAAGCACAAGAAGCGTATTTATCAATTCAATTAGAGCGTGAGTATAACAAAGATGAAATTTTTGAAATGTACTTTAATAAAGTATTAATGAGTGGACGTATTTATGGTTTTGGTACAGCAGCTAAGTATTTCTACGGTAAAGATATTGATCAATTAACATTACCACAGATGGCTTTATTAGCTGGTATGCCACAATCGCCAAATAACTATAATGCATTTAAAAATCCAGACTTAGCTGAAAAGCGTCGTAATACCGTTTTAAAATTAATGTATAACAATAAAAAAATTACAAAAGATGAAATGGAAGCTGCAATGAAAGTTAGTGTAAAACAAGGGCTACTTCCAGAGAGCAAACGTATTGCGAACAATAGTTCAAAATATGATGCCTTCATCGATGTCGTATTAAAAGAATTAGCTGAAAATGGCGATGAAAAAGCGCTAGAAGATGGTATTAGTATTTATACAACACTTGATCCTGAGGCACAAAAAGTTGTTGAAAAAACAATTAACAACGATGCAAACTTCCCAACAAAAGATATTCAAACAGGAATTTCGGTTGTTGATACAGAAACAGGGGCAATCGCTGCAGTTGGCGGTTCTCGTGATTATGGTCCAGAACGTGGCTTCAACTATGCACAAGCTCTGAAAACACGTCAACCTGGTTCAACAATGAAACCAATCATGGATTACGGTCCAGCGATTGAATATTTAAAATGGAGTACGGGACACATACTTGTCGATGAACCGATGAACTACTCTGGAACATCACAAGCAATCAACAACTATGATAACCAATTTAAAGGTGCATTAACGATGCGTGAAGCACTATACAACTCACGTAATATCCCAGCGATTAAAGCCTTTAAAGAAGTAGGTACTTCTAAAGTAAAAGAGTTTATTAGTGGTTTTGGCTTAAAACCTGATGATTTATATGAATCTGATGCAATCGGTGGTGGTTCAGTAAACCTTTCACCAATCGATATGTCAGCAATCTATGCTTCATTTGGAAATAACGGAATTTACACAAAAGCCTATTCAATTAAAAAGATTGTTTACCGCGATGGAAACACAGCGAAAACATATACACCTGAACCACAAGCTGCGATGAGTGACTATACAGCTTATATGCTAACAGATATGATGCGTGATGTTGTAAGTTCAAAATCTGGTGCATCTGGTGGGGCTGCAGCTGTACCAGGACTAGATATTGCAGGTAAAACAGGGACAACTAACTACACAAGTGAACAGTTACAAGAATATGGTTTACCAAGTAACGCGGTACCAGACTCATGGTTCTCTGGTTATACAACGCGCTACTCGATGTCTGTATGGACAGGCTATTCTAGTCGTAAACAAGGGATTGTATCCCCTCAAGAACGACAACTAGCTCAAAATTTATTCCGTATCATTATGAGCCAAATTTCTGCAGGTAAAAATACACCGAACTTTAAACAACCAAGCTCTGTTATCTCTTCAGGCTCTGAATTATATGTTCGTGGCACACAAGCACCTGTTGAAAAAGAAGAAGAAAAAGACGAGAAAGTTTCTGCTCCAACAGGTTTAAGCGCAACGTATGATGCAGATTCAAAAACTGTATCTTTATCTTGGAATAAAAGTGATACAGATGGTGCTAAATATCGTGTGTCTGTAGATGGCAAAACCATTACAACAACAGGCGATACAAAAGCCTCTTATCGTGTTCCTGAAGGCGCTACTTCTCTAACCTTTAGCGTTGTAGCAGTTGTGGATGGCAAAGAAAGTGCTAGTGCTTCTGCTACTGTAAAAATTGCTGAAGAACCAGAAGAGCCAGCAGTAGACGAGCCAGATCAACCTGAAACAGACCAGCCTGATGAAACACCTGAAACCGATCAACCTGAAACAAATCAACCTGGTGATAACCAAGGTGATAATCAGAATGACAATAATAACGGGAATAATAATGGAAACAATGGGAATAACGGCAATGGAAATCAGAATGATACCAATAACGGAAATACAACTAAACCTGAAAAACCTGCTGAACCAGACCAACCCGAAACAGATGAACCGGCTGCTGAAAATAATCAAGGTAACGGAAATTAATGT
>NZ_BJOB01000044.1 GCF_006539985.1 Kurthia gibsonii
TCAATAGTTTTTTATATATATTTATATATTTATTCTAACTGTTTAATTACCTCCTCACGATTCAAACGGATGATTTCATTTCGAGCTAAATCCATCTGTCGCGTGATACCTGCGTGAAAAAAACAGACGTCTCCTGTAGGATACTCTTTCGACCGCCCTGCACGACCGCTAATTTGAATAAGCGCACTCGCATTAAAAATAGTCTCATCTGCTCCTAGCACTGCTACTTGTAAATTCGCAATCGTAATACCTCTCTCTAAAATCGTCGTCGTTAAAAGCCCTGGTACATTACCATCTCTTAGCGCTTGTACACGTTCTTTTCGATAATCATCACTCGCATGAACAGCATGCAGATTCTCATGTAGTTGTTGAAAGAGTGGTGCTGCGCTCTCCATTAATTCGATTGTAGGAAAAAATAGTAGGAATGGTTGCTGTTTAGTAATGCACGACTCCACCCAATCGCTCAATCGTTTTGGAATGTGGTTCTTACGAAAAGACTTTTTATACGAGAATAAAGCAACAAAACGTGGTACAGGTAAATCAAAACCATGAAAACGTCGCGATAAAAAAGAATAGGTTTGCTGTTTTTCATATTTTTGTCGTTCATTTTTAGTAGGTGTCGCCGTTACTAAAATCGTTCTTCCCGTATCCTTTAGTGCTTTTTTGACAGCGAATTGTAACGCTTCATCATAGGTGTAAGGGAACGCATCTGCTTCATCGACTAAAATTAAATCAAAAGCTTGTTGAAAGCGTAAAAGTTGATGTGTTGTTGCGATGATTAACGGACTATACATGAGTGAAAAGCCACTTCCGCCGTAGAAAGCCTGTACAGGAATAGTCGAAAAAGCTTGTTGTATTCGCGGCATAAGTTCCAATACGACATCCGTTCTAGGTGTCGCGATGCAAACTCGCTTCCCCTTCTTTAATGCATCTTCTATAATCGGAAAAAGCATCTCTGTTTTGCCCGCACCTGTGACAGCATGAATTAAATGGTCTTTTTCATGTGCTGTACATTCTTTCACAACTCGCTGTTGCGAATCTGTTAGCGTTCCAGTCCACGTCATGCATAGTTCAGCTATATAATTTTTATACGTTGGACCACACCAGCTTATTAAATTCGTACAATTACTTACTCTGCCCATTTTTAAGCAGTTTAAACAATACGCGCAATGCCCTTCACACTGTTTACATAAGAATTCATGGAGTCTTTTACTATGACAGCGCATACACTGTTTTTGTTGAATACCAGGGGTTTTGATGATCCAGCGTTGCGTATTATGGTAGCGCATTATATCTTGTAAAAAAGGTAGTTCTTCTTCAATCCAAATTCTTCCTTGTAAAAATTGTTGTATTTTCAAATCGTAAAGAGGGGTTTTAAGGGGGGTTTTTGTATGTAGGCAGCGACGTAATTTACGCATGGCTAGCCTCCTTATGGCACTAAAAAAGCACCTAGAACGAGTTGTCTAGGTGCTTCATGTAGAATATTGTTTAGTAAGTTAATCTTAACATGGATGATTGTAGAATACTATAGTATCATTCGACAAATATATTTAGAAAGCCGTATTTATGCCCTTCTTTACCCATTATTTTGGAAAAATAAAGTGATTTTTTACCCATTCATTATTTTTTGAACCAACCGATACCAATCGACCCTTCACCTAAATGGGTCCCAATTACAGGACCGAAATAGCTCATCTTGAATGAAGAATCTGGATAACGTGCAGCTAAATCATGCAGCCACGCTGTTGCCTCTTCTTCACAATTCCCATGAATAATCGCTACATCTAAAGCTCCATGTTTTTGAATGGCTTCATCTAGCATCGTTTCTGTACGTTTGATTGCTTTTTTACGCGTACGAATTTTTTCAAATGGCACAATGACTTTATTTTCAAAATGTAATACGGGTTTAATTTGTAGTAAACCGCCAATTAAAGCAGCTCCTGCTGATAAACGGCCACCGCGCTGCAAATGCGCTAAATCATCTACAATGAAGTATGCTTGCATAGAAGTACGCATTTTCTCTAATTCAGCAATAATTTCTTTCGCATTTTTACCTTCTGCCGCTAATTTTGCTGCATGAATAACAAAGAATCCTTGCACAGCACAAGCGATTTCGCTATCAAAACCATAAACATCGATTCCTTCAACCATTTCACCTGCTTGTAATGCGCCTTGATATGTACCACTAATCCCACTTGATAGATGGATTGTTACGACTTCATCATATTCTTTTGCAAGTTCCTCAAATTTCGCAACAAATTTACCGATTGGTGGTTGCGTTGTTTTTGGTAATTTTTTTTCATTACGTACACGATCATAAAACTCGCTCATCGTAATCGTTACTTCTTCTTCATAACTTTTATCATCAATGATGACACTCAGTGGCACCATATGGATGTTGTATGCTTCTCGTTCTTCCTTCGTTAGATAGGCCGTGCTATCTGTTACGATTGCTGTTGTCATAGTTCCGTTCACTCTCCTACTCAATCTATTTTATAAGATTTATGACGTAAATGGAAATAAAAAAAAGAGACCATCCTTCAAATAAATGGTCCCAAAGTCCATTATTGCCCTTGGTTTGCTGCACTTCCAATTGCTTGTAATGAAGTGATTTTCCAACCTGAACTCTCTTTTACAAATTGCGTTAGTTGCTTACCTTCATCGCTTACTTCACTATCATTTTGTGTGACTTCGACTAAAATATCTGCATACACATTTGCACGATTCCCAGTGTAATTGGTGATTGTAATATTTGATGCTGTACGCTTCATATCAAAGTTTTCGAAAATATTTTTTGTATTCATTAAGTCTTCTTGAAGATCAAAGCCTTCAGGATTTCGTGCTAACACCCGTTCATAACGACTTAAATCTTGATTGTTAAATGCATCAATATATTCATTAAAGGCTGCTAAGATATTCATCTGATCTTGCTTCGGAATATCTTCTGCTTCGTCTACATCACCTTCTACAACCGAATATCCTACAGGCTCAACATTTTCATTATTCCCTTCAATACCATCTTTTTTAGAAGGTTCTTTTTGCTGAACAGGTTGCTTTACTTCTTCTTGTGTTGGTGATGTATTTTCAGGTGTTTCTGTTTTTTCTTTTACGGACTCTTGTTTTTGACTAGCTTGTTCTTTATGTGAAACAACAGATGATTGTTGTTCTTCAGACATTGGATCGTTTTGTGAAACTGTCATATCTTCATTACGATTTTCTTGTGTTGTATCTACTGCTGTTGAAGACGACTCTGTCTGCTTTGAAGATTCGCTACTGCATGCAGAAAGCAATAAGACACAAAATATCGCTAATGTAATATGCTTAAATGACATTTCCTAACCCCCCAGGTTATTGTAGCATGGAACTTATACACAATCTTATATTTTTCACTCCGATTAATGTACTTCATAGAACGATTTCTTGTCAAAAAAGTTGCCCTTTAAACTGCAAATAAAAAAACTCGAAACAGCAAATCACTGCTTCGAGTTTTCATCTAATAATTAACGGACTTCTACCCAACCATTTTTGATTGCTGTTACAACAGCTTGTGTACGGTCATTAACGTTCATTTTTTGTAAGATACTTGATACGTGGTTTTTAACTGTTTTTTCAGAGATGTATAATGATTCTCCGATTGCACGGTTACTTTGACCATCTGTTAATAATTGTAGTACTTCACACTCACGTTTTGTTAGTAAGTGGAATGGACGACGAATTTCTGTTTGATGGAAGTTACCTTTATTTTCACGTTCACTTAAACGACGGTATTCTGCTACTAAGTTACGTGTTACTTTTGGATGTAGATATGAACCACCCTTAGCTACGATTTTAATCGCACCAACAATCTCATCGGCATCCATTTCTTTTAACATATAACCCAATGCACCTGATTTTAATGCGTGTGATACGTATGATTCATCATCATGAATAGACAGCATAATTACTTTTGCTTCTGGATATTTCGCAATTAGTTGCTCTGTTGCTTCAATACCATTCATTTGAGGCATGTTAATATCCATTAGAATGACATCTGGTGAATATTCTTCGTATAAACGAAGTGCATCGACACCATCGTCACCTTCTGCAATCACATCAAAAGTACTTTCGAAATCAAGTATTCTTTTTACTCCCTCACGGAATAGTTGGTGATCATCTATAATAACTATTTTTGTCATGTTACTGTTCCTCCTATAGAAACGAAATCATATATTTATATTTACTTCTTTTTATCAAGCGGAATCGTTACTAATACAACGGTTCCTTGTTGTGGTGCGGAGTTTAATTCCATTTTACCACTTAATAACTCTACACGCTCACGCATACCGATAATTCCAAATGAACCTTCTTTACTTTCTTCTGGATTGAATCCTGTGCCGTTATCTTTAATTGACATGACAACATGATCTTTTTTCCAAATAAACGTAACTAAAATTTCTGTAGCCTGACCATGCTTCATTGCATTATTTACACATTCTTGTACAAGACGGAATACAGCCACTTCATAATTGGTTTTTAAACGAATCGCCTCACCAATTGAAGAAAAATGAACTTTAGTGCTTGGATTATATTCTTCTACTGAGTGCAAATATTTTTTTAGTGTTGGCACGATGCCTAAATCATCTAATGCCATTGGGCGTAAGTCGTAAATAATTCGTCTTACTTCGTGTAATGCATCGCGAACCATTCCTTTTAACGAAAGAATCTCTTCTAGCGCTTTTTCTACACCTTTTTCATCATATGTACGGTTGATCAAATCTGTTCGTAAAAGTACATTTGCAAGCATTTGAGCGGGACCATCATGAATTTCGCGTGAGATTCGCTTGCGTTCTTCTTCTGTTGCTTCAATAATCTTAATGGAAAAGCTTTCTTTCAACTTAGCATTTTCCAAAGCCGGACCTACGTGTTTTAAATCATACGTTAAGTAATTTAACACAACATTCACTTGATTTACTAGATGGTCTGCTTTTTCAATTGTGTCAAGAAGACTACGCATACGTCGTTCCAAGTCATCTCGACGTTCACGTAACGTCTTTTCTTCAGCTTGTACCACTGAATGACGAATTTGAATCTTGTTAGCTTCCTCATATGCAACTCGTACTTGTTCTTCCGTATAGGAATTAAAGTTTCTTGATACTTCTGCTAAATATTGACGCGCATGTTTTGATCTTTTTTCTAATAAATCGTTCTCTTCTATGATATTCTTTATTTTATGACGAATATCATCTAGCTCGAGTTTCATTTCTTCAAATGAGCGACGGCTTTGTTCGCTAATTGTGAAAATATCATGTTTTGATTCATCAATCGTTTTTACCATTCGATTAAATACTAAATCAAGTGACTTTATATCGAATTTGTCTTGTGTCATATCCATACTCCTTATAAATCATGCTACATTACAATTCTTAGTCTTTAGGTTGAATTAGTTAATTATATTTATAATAATTCGCACTGTCTATTCAATTATAACATTTTTGTGTCAAAACTATATATAAAATATTTTTCAAACCAATGACATTTTAAAGGGGCCTACTATTTTTTTAACAAGGAGGAAACAAAATGAGAGAAAATTATAGAACACTTAAGTCTTTAGGGACTAAAGAACTCATTATTTCGAAATCAAGATTTATAGCACATTGTACCAGAGTTGAAACAGAAGAAGAGGCTTTAGCGTTCATTCAACACATAAAAAAAGAGCATAGTAGTGCTACACACAACTGTTCTGCTTACTTAATTGGTGAACATGATCAAATTCAAAAAGCAAACGATGATGGTGAGCCGAGTGGTACAGCCGGTGTTCCAATGCTCGATGTTTTAAAAAAACAAGGATTAAAAGATTGTGTTGTTGTCGTGACTAGATACTATGGTGGTATAAAATTAGGTGCTGGTGGATTAGTTCGTGCATATGGTAAAGCGACTTCACAAGGATTAGAAGCAGCTCAAATTGTCGAACGAAAATTACACAAAAAAATGAAGGTATCAGTTGATTACACATTACTAGGTAAAATCGAAAATGAAATTAGACAATCTGATTATATATTAGATGATATTGTCTATATGGAAGGCGTCGATTTCTTTGTATTCGTTGATCGTTTTCAAGAAGATACATTTAGAGAATGGATGACAAATTTAACAAGTGGACAATGTACTATCTCCGTTATAGAAGAGCGCTTTTTAGAATTTTAATTTTCAGCAAAAACATAGTATAATAAAAATCATTGTCTGATTTTATTTGGCAAGCAACCATTTAAAAAACAATAGCGTCTTACAACCTAGAAGACATGAGTACGATGAAGACTATTTTTAAAGGAGAACTTTTATGCCAAGAAAAAGACAGGTTTACAAAAGTCACGTCAAAAAGAAACAAAAAAAGAGTGGCGGTATTTTAAAAGTAACCTTAATTATTTTATTGATTGCCTTACTCGTTGCAGGCTCTTACCTTGCCTATTTATATTATGTAGGTAAAAAAGCGGCAGATAAAGCTTATGATAATAACGGTCGCGTGAAATCTGAATTACGAACAGAACAAGTAAAACCGCTTGAAGATAATATTTCAATTCTATTTGCAGGTGTAGATGATAGTGAAAAACGTGGGCAAGGAAATACCCATTCACGCTCAGACTCATTGATGCTCGCTACACTCAACAATAAGGATCATAGCGTAAAACTATTGAGCATTCCTCGTGATTCTTATGTGTATATTCCTGCGTTTAAATACCAAGATAAAATTACACATGCGCATACAGATTCAACAGGTATTCTTTCAACGATTGATTCTGTCGAGAATTTATTAAATATTCCTGTCGATTATTATTTTGAATTGAATTTTGATGCATTTATTCAAATCGTTGATGCACTAGATGGTATTGAAGTCGATGTACCTTACAAATTAGACGAGTTAGATGAAAATGATAAACGTACAGTTCATTTACAACCGGGTGTTCAAACATTAAATGGTCGTGAAGCACTTGCTTTAGCACGTACACGCCATTATGACGATGACTTTAAGCGCGGTGAACGTCAGCAAATGATTTTAGAAGCAATTGCGAAAAAAGCAACCTCTGTTTCATCTTTCACAAAATATGATGCTTTACTAACAGCAATTGGTGACAACATGACAACAAATATGAAATTCGATGAGATGAAGTCATTCTTCTCTTATTTAAAAGATGGGATGCCTAAAATCTCATCACTTAAATTAGAAGGAACAAATGACATGTCAACTGGTGTTTACTACTTTAAATTGAATGATGAGAGCGTATTAAATGTACGTCAACAACTTCAAAAACAACTTGGTTTAACACCTGATCAAAGTTTAGATTCTCATAGTAATAAAGGTGGGAATGCAAGCAATTCAACAACAACGAATGCGACTGATGGCGAATCTACCACTACTGATAACGGCGTAGCCGGAACGAAAGAACAGAGTGAAAATCCATCAGATGGTAGTTATTCAAACTATAGCGGGAATAGTAATGGTGGACAAAACTATAGCTCAAACTCTTATAGTGATAACAATTAATGAAATGATTGGCGTGTGTACATTTTGTACACATGCTTTTTTATGGTTTTTGAAGGTCGGGCGAGTGTCCCGTTTTCACCCTCGAATGTCCCGTTTCAACGAGTGAATGTCCCGAATCAAACAACGAGTGTCCCAACTTCTTCTGCCAGTGACCCGTTTCGTCACACGAATGCTCGTTTTCACACTAGACGAGTTAATTCAAGTACTTTGGAATTACTCAAAAGCCTTGAAGAAAGTACAGTAAGGGAGCAACTCAAGTCTTTTGTTCGAGTGACCCATTTTCGCCCTCCAATGTCCCGTTTCAACGAGTGAATGTCCCGAATCGAACAACGAGTGTCCCAACTTCTTCTGCCAGTGACCCGTTTCGCCACACGAATGTTCGTTTTCACACTAGACGAGTTAATTCAAGTACTTTGGAATTACTCAAATACCTTGAAGAAAGTACAGTAAGGGAGCAACTCAAGTCTTTTGTTCGAGTGACCCATTTTCACCCTCGAATGTCCCGTTTTCTCCCTCGAATGTCCCGAATCAAACGACGAGTGACCCAACTCCCTCTACCAGTGACCCGTTCCGCCACATCAATGCTCGTTTTCACACTGGAATAGTTAATTTAATCCACTAAAAAAGGTTTCCAACAGAATCATTCTGCTGAAAACCTTTAGTTACTCATTTTTTTATTTTTTTTTAACGAGATTGAGTAGTGGGCGGTATTTCGCTCCTGCTAGTCCAATTACTTCTACAAATAATTCAATTACAAGTAATAAAATAATACCGAGTAAGATTGCTCCCCATAACTTAGCCATAGAGAAGATAATGGCTGCTAAACCGAACATCGCAGCAATTCCATAGATAATTAAGACCGTTTGGCGATGTGTAAAACCAATGCTTAATAATCGATGATGTAAATGTGATTTATCTGGTTGGAAAGGCGGTTGTTTATTTAATAAACGACGCACAATAGCAAAGAATGTATCAGAAATCGGTACACCTAACATAATAATAGGAATAATTAATGAAACGAATGTAACATTTTTAAATCCAAGTAAGGCTAATACAGAAATGATAAAACCAAGGAATAATGCACCTGTGTCCCCCATGAAAATCTTCGCTGGATGGAAATTATAAAATAAGAATCCGAATGAACTAGCTGCTAAAATTAGCGCCATCATAAGAACAAATACATCATTCATAATGAATGCCATGGCAGCGAGTGTTAATAATGCAATCGTTGACACACCGGCTGCTAGACCATCTAGCCCATCAATTAAGTTAATCGCATTCGTAATCCCAACAATCCAAATTAATGTTAACGGAATACTTAAATAACCAAAATCTAATTCGCCACCGAATGGCAAGTTAATTGATGCGAGTTGAATATCTCCAAAGAAAATGACAATTGCTGCTGCAATCGTCTGACCTAAGAATTTTGACTTCGCTGAAATCTCGAGCATATCATCTAAAACACCCGTTAAAATGATAATGAAACTTGCAATTAAGATTGGAATCATCGCATCATTTTCAGGTCGATAAATTAATACACCTATTAAAAACGCGAGGAATATTGCAAGACCACCCAATCGTGGCATGATTTTAGCATGCACTTTACGATAGTTTGGTCGATCGACGGCACCAACGCGATATGCAAGCTTTTTAACGAGTGGAGTTAGTAATACAGATGCAACAAAAGCTGCAATCAACGCGAGGTAGCTCATACCCTTCCTCCTTATATAATGAAAAACTGTTCTATACCAACAGTTCATTTTAATGTAATTCTAAATACACTGTATTATAGCATGAAATTTAAAAAAGAGAATAGTGTCTACTATTTATTTCTAACTATAGTATGTCCTATTCAATAAGACGCTTACATTTTTAAAGAGGTTGCAATAAAAGAAGTGCTTCTTCGCATCATTTTATATAAAAGCTAAAAACTACTTAGAAGCACTCATAAATTCCCTTATTTCCTTTCAATACCTACTTTTTTAAAAAATGAAACCTTATATTGAAAAACGTTCAGTTGATTTTTGCATCTCCTGCACCTTTTCATAAACTTGCCCCACCTCATATAGAACGGTTGAATGTTGTTGCTTATTCTCTTGTACGAGCTGATTCGTTTCTTCAATTTGATGCGTACTACGTTTTAACGTATCACCTAATTGCTCAATTAATTCGACTGCCTGTTCTTTTTCTCGCTCAATTGTTTGAACATTTTCTTCTATTGCAGTGAAATGATATTGTGATGTCTCTAACCCTTCCATAATTTTCTTCATATTATTAGATGTTTTCTCTACAGCTCCCAATGTATCATGCGAACACGCTAAACTTTTCTCGAATGTTTCTGCCATGCGTGCACCTTGCGCATGAATTTCTTGGGATACATTTTGAATATGTTGCGCTGCTACATTCACTTGCTCTGCTAAATTGCGTACTTCAGTTGCCACTACAGCAAAACCTTTCCCACTTTCACCAGCACGTGCTGCTTCAATCTCTGCATTTAATGCCAGTAAATGTGTTTGACGTGAAATCTCTTTTACACTATTTGACACGCGTACGATATCCGTCATTCTTTCTTCTAATATGCGGCGTTCTTCGTCTGCTTCACCGACTAAATGTTGCAACTTAAACATCGTCTGAACTGAATGGTGCATCGACTCATTACTTACTCTTGCATGTTTCACAGTTGTAACAGCACTTGTCGTCAATTCATCTAAACGCCCAATCATATCTTCTAAACTCTCTGAAAAATGCGTAACAAAATGAATAATTGCCTCTGAAGTTGCTTGCTGCTCTTGCGATTCCGCAAGTACCTCACTTAAACGAAGTTCCATATTCTCAGAACCATCATAAGATGCTCGCGTTATGTCTTTCAACTCTCTTGTATGTTGCGAAATCTCCACAGCACCAAATTGAATCATTCGAAGTGTATCCTTCAATTGTTCCTTCATATGATTCATAGCGGCTGTTACGTCACCTAGTTCATCCTGTGTTTCAACCGGTACATCTGCAATACGTAAATTACCTTCTGCTACATTTTTAGCAGAATTTGACAAACTTTTTAATTGCAATTTAATTTGTCGGTTTGTTATAAATAAAAGAAGGAACGATACGCAAATTGCAATCAGAAAGGATCCGATTAATAATACAAGTGTACTTTGTTGGGAAGTTTGCATTTGCTTTACAATGTAAACACGTTCTTTCGATAAAGCTTCTGTTTCCTTCATAATTTTTTCATCAAACTGATTATATGTATAATATACTGAATTCAATTGTCTTCTTTTTGCAATGTTATCTTTTTTCTCAACGGATTTTTTTAAACGATTTTCGTATAAATCATCCATTGTCTGTAACACCGATTGCATTTCCTCTTGTCTCATGGACTGTACATTTTTGATTTTTTGCTGCACCTTCTCTTTTGCTTTCTGATAATCTTCTTCAAAACTTGGTAACGGATCACCTACATAATGATTGATGGCGATGTACAATGTCGCATATCCTTTTGAGAGACTTTCTAAATGATTCACTTCTGTTGATAATTCATTTAACTCATTGGACCATTTTCGATTTTCGATAATTTGACCAACTAACAGAATCGTCATAACCGCGAATAAAAGAATTGTTACACTTACTGCAAATAAATATTTTTTATAAATGGGTAGTTTTTTCCACACGTGCATCTCGCACACCTCCATATTCACTACATTACCATAGGTATTTGGAATTAAGTGGAGAATTACAAGACCTTAACATACCTTTTACATCAACGTTACAAGCCTTTAAAATGCTTCTTTTTTCTATTTAACAGACACAATTACTTCTTTAAAACGTAAAATATGTTTGCAAGATAAAGTTTTCATTTCCTTTAGGTCATTTTCATGTTAGTATATTTAAGTTAGTTTTCCATCTGTAATTTGAATTTTCAGATAAAAACAAATATTTCGTAATTATAAATTATTTAAGTTTTTTTTTTCGGAAAAGGAGTTCTGTATATGCAAAATCAAACATTGTCCCTATGGGGAAAAATCTCAGTAGGTTTCATGTTATTCGCACTATTCTTAGGTGCGGGTAATATCATCTTCCCACCAGAATTAGGTCAAAAATCGGGTGATCACTTTGTCATCGCGATGATTGCCTTTCTAGTAACAGGTGTAGGTCTTCCATTACTTGGTGTAATCACGGTTGCAAAATCAGGTGGTGAACTACAAGATATGGCAAGCCGTATCAGTCCAAAATTCGGTATCATCTTTACAGCGATTGTCTATTTAGCAATCGGCCCATTTTTCGCGATGCCGCGTACAGGTACAGTTTCTTACGAATTAGGTGTAAAACCATACTTATCAGAAGCAACAGCGAATGCACATTGGCCTTTACTTGTTTTCACAATCATCTTCTTTACAGTTACAATGTTCTTTGCATTGAAGCCAAGCAAATTAATTGACTCGGTTGGACGTGTATTAACGCCTGCTTTATTAATCGTTATTGCGACATTAGCTATTAAAGCGATCGTTACACCAATGGCTGGTCCAGGTAAAGCTGTTGAAGGTTATGTATCGAGTCCTTTCGGTGAAGGCTTTAAACAAGGTTACTTAACAATGGACTTTTTAGCCGCTTTAATTTTCGGTATTGTTATTGTTCAAGCATTAAAGGGTAAAAATATTACACATCGTCCTGCTGTTGTAAAAATCACAATCTTCGCTGCTTTTGTTGCAGCAATTGGTTTAGCGCTTGTATATGTGTCACTTGGTTACATCGGTTCTTCTTCTGTTCAAACAATCGGTTTCATCGGTTCAGGTACAGAAATTATTACAAAGTCAGCTTATGAATTATATGGTTCATTCGGGAATGTACTATTAACAATCGTAATCATTTTAGCTTGTTTAACAACTTCAATCGGCTTGATGACAGCTTCATCTGAGTTTTTCTATAAAATTTTCCCTCAGTTTAGCTACAATACATGGGTTATTATATTTGCTGTTTTCAGTACAGGTATCGCAAACTTTGGATTAGCATCACTAATCAAAATTTCATTGCCTGTTCTATTCGCGATTTACCCATTAGCAATCGTTTTAATGCTATTAGTTCTTGCTTCAAAATGGTTTAATGATGCACGCCCTGTCTATATTACAGCGATGATCTTCACTGCTTTCATCAGCATCTATGATGGTTTAGGCGCTGCTGGCATTAAATTTAAAGCATACACTGACTTTGTAAATGCAATCCCTTTAGCTGAATATGGTCTTGGGTGGTTTATTCCAGCATTAATTGGTGCCATTATCGGCTATATTATTTCTCTTATAATGAAGAAAAAATAATCTATAAATGAAAAGAGCGTGAAATCTACTTTCCGCTCTTTTTCTTTAAACATTAAAGACGTAAAAAATCTGACTTTTCTTTTTATATAGTTTTTATAAAAAGGGGTTGTATCTATCTCGAATTGTGATATATTTAATCCATTATTGATATACATTCACAAAATAGACATAATCAAAACATGAAAAGGACGTGACACAATGGATTCGCAAAATCTGTTGACAACTGTATTATTAGTTATTATTAGCTTGGTAATTTTTATTCCAATCATTTTTGCAATCGCTTTCTATTTATTAGACCGCAAACAAAAACAACACTCTATCTTACGTAACTTCCCTGTATTAGGACGTGTACGTTACTTAACTGAAAAAATCGGGCCTGAGCTTCGTCAATACCTTTTCGATGATGACAATAAAGGGAAACCATTTTCTCGTGAAGAATTCTTACACATTGTATTACCTGGGAAATACTTAGGCAGTGTAATAGGCTTCGGTTCAAAACGTAATTTTGAAGAAGCAGGTTTTTATATTCGTAATGCTACGTTCACAAAACAAGTTGAAGAGATGCAAGCAGATCAAAGTAATCCTGTTAAAACCCAAAAATATGTAATCGATCATGACGAGTTATTCTCCCGTAAAGAACATACCGTTCCTGTAGATGCGAAACCTTGGTTATTAACAGATGAAAACGCAGTTGTGTTAGGTCCAAACTGCCGCGAACCATTCCATGTAAAAGGCATGTTCGGTCAATCAGCAATGAGTTACGGTGCATTAGGTCGAAATGCTATCACAGCATTATCAACTGGTATCGGTCAAGTCCCGGGTTCTTGGATGAACACAGGCGAAGGTGGCGTATCACCCCACCATTTAAAAGGTGGCGCAGATTTAATCGTTCAAATTGGTTCAGGTTTATTCGGTTTCCGTACTCCTGAAGGCGAATTTAACATTGAAAAAGTAAAAGAAAAAGCTGCAATTCCACAAGTAAAAGCTTTTGAATTAAAATTAGCACAAGGTGCAAAAACACGTGGTGGTCACGTTGAAGGTGAAAAAGTAACACCTGAAATTGCTGAAATTCGTGGTGTAGAAGTTGGTAAAACAATCAACTCACCAAACCGATTCCGTCAATTTGATGACTTCCCTACACTATTCAACTTTATTGATGATATTCGTGAAGCTGGTGGTCTTCCAGTTGGTATTAAAATTGTTCTAGGTAGCCCTGAAGATGCCGATTCGTTAGCACGTTATATAGCTGAATCTGGTCAAAGTCCTGACTTCATCACAATTGATGGTGGTGAAGGTGGTACAGGTGCAACATATCAAGAACTAGCTGATAGCGTTGGTTTACCACTTCATACAGCTTTACCATTATTACAAGATGCACTTGTACGTTATGGCGTCCGTGATCGCGTGAAAATTATCGCATCAGGTAAGGTCATTACAGCTGATAAAGCAGCCATTATTCTAGCATTAGGTGCTGATTTAATTAACATTGCACGTGGCTTTATGATTTCAGTAGGTTGTATCATGGCTCAAAAATGTCATACAAATGAGTGTCCAGCTGGTGTAGCAACAACAAATCCGAAACTACAAAATGGTTTAATTGTAGACGAGAAGAAATATCGCGTATCGAACTACATTCTAAACTTACGTGAAGGTCTATACCGTGTTGCTGCTGCTGCAGGTATTGACTCACCAACTAAATTCTCAAAAGAACATATCGTTTATAAAGATGAACTTGGACGTGTGTACTCAATTGATGAACTACAAAAGAAAAGTGTCTCAGAGCACTCACTTGTATAAATAAGAAAATATCCTTTCGGAAGATTTCTGAGAGGGTATTTTTATATGGAATGATTTTGAGTGAATGAAGCAAGTATCTAGGCGAGTGACCCACTTTCCTTCTCGAGTGACCCGTTTAGACGGGTGAATGTCCCGAATCGAACTTTGAGTGACCCGAACACCAAAGCGAGTGACCCGTTTCGTCATACGAATGGTCGAATTCACACAAATATAGACAACTCAGGTCCTTTTAGATTACTCAAAAGCCTTGAAGAAAGTGCGAAAAGAGAGTAATTAAAGTCATTCGAGCGAGTGACCCACTTTCCTTCTCGAGTGACCCGTTTAGACGGGTGAATATCCCGAATCGAACTTTGAGTGACCCGAACACCAAAGTGAGTGACCAAATCAATCATTGAATTCGCCCTACTCTTTATAACCTTAATAACATTTAAATAGAAGAAACTCCACAGCCATCTAGTATTTCTCCATCCGTTTTATGTAACTTTTATGTGAAATACTGTACGTGACAAATATTTCAAAAGTAGGTTCAAAAGACCTCGTTCTTGATATATTTTTATTATAATTGTTAATTTTCATCTTCACTATCAAATATGCATACTATCAAACTTGATTTGAGTTGAAATATTTTAAAAAAATTCATTTCACCTAAAAAAAATAGCGTTCTCAATACTTTTAGACTATGTTAGAATAAATACAAATATAAGGCTATTGAACCAAACATTTGAATGTTTTAATACTTTATTACATAAAAAACTTGTTTAGTTAATTTTATTAAAGGTAATTAACTAAAAATGGTATTGACTCGAAGGAGCGTGAAATTAGAATGAAAAAGTCACTCTATGCAGCTGTAGCAGCAGGGGCTGCCGTTATGGTCGCAGGTCACACCGATGCAGAAGCTAGTTCAAAAACTTATACAGTTAAAAATGGAGATTATTTATACGCCATTGCCATGAAATATAACACAACAGTCGATTCAATTCGTCAACTGAATAATCTAAAGACTAATATCATCTACGTTGGACAAAAACTTAAAGTTAAAGGCAAAGTAACAACTATTTCAAAACCATCAACTACAACACCTAATAAAAAGCCTTTACAAAACTCGAAGCCTTCATCTTCTACAAATACATCTGTATATATTGTGAAAAATGGAGATTATCTTGCGAAGATTGCAGCACAATATAACACAACAGTTGAAAATATTCGTCAACTGAATGATCTGAAAACTAATATCATTTATGTTGGACAAAAACTTAAAGTCAAAGGCAAAGTAACTGTAACAAAACCAAATACGGGATCTGGTTCAAATAGTAATACAAAACCAGTTAGCAATCCAACGAACAAAAATGACCTCATTAACATTGCTAAAAGTTTTATTGGAACACCATATGCTTGGGGTGGAACAACTCCAAGAGGTTTCGACTGTTCTGGTTTTATTTATTACACATTCAACCAATCTGGTAAACAAATTGTACGTACCAGTGCAGCAGGATATTATAATATATCCACTAAAGTAAGTTCTCCGAAGGTTGGAGATATTGTTTATTTTAAAAATACGTATGCAGCAGGTATTACCCATTTAGGTATCTACATGGGTAATGGCCAATTCATTCATTCTGGTGATAACGGCGTAGAAATTTCTAGTATTTATCAAAGTTATTGGAAAGAACACTTTGCAGGTTATGGTCGCTTATAATAAAAGCTGAGGAATCGCTAAAAAGCGGTTTCTCTTTTTGTATTAGGCTATTTTTCTTCGACATATATTACATAGTGTAATATACGCCAGCAGTATTTTTTCTATTTCTATATACATATAATAAAAAAAAGCATAAATTCTCAAAAAAACATGAAAACCATCCTATAAAACTTATATTATCTGAATATTAATATCTTTAAACCGTATTTTTGTAATATAACTGTAATATAACTGTAACTGAATTAACCTTGTTTGATGTGTTGTTTTTTTATAAAGTTAGTATAGTTAATTTTTACTTACGAATTTAAACAAAATGATTACATAAAAAACGAATTTATTGGAGGACTCACATGTTTAAGAAATTAGTTATCTCAACAATCGCCACGGGCGCAATCGCACTATCATCTTTATTTGGAGCAACTACGGATGCTTCTGCTGCTACTTCTAAAGCAGTTCAATACTCAGCTACAAAATATGTTTACTCAGGTGACGGATCACTAAATATGCGCTCTAGTGCTACAGTAAACTCTAAAGTTGTAAAAACACTTAAAAACGGTAACAAAGTTAAATTATCATCTAAAAAAGTTGTAAACGGTACAACTTGGGTTTATGGTACATATACTGGTAAATCTGGTTGGATGAATGCAAAGTATCTTTCATCTAAAAAAGTTAAAAAGGCATCTAACAACGGTTCAGCATTAATTTCTTATGGTTCTCAGTTTTTAGGTACTCCATATGTATGGGGCGGTACAACACCACGCGGTTTCGACTGTTCTGGATTCACTAGCTATGTTTACAAAAACAAAGTTGGCAAATCTATCCCACGTACAAGTGGCGCTCAATACGCAGCTTCTAATAAGGTATCTCGCAGCCAATTACAAGCTGGTGATTTAGTATTCTTCTCTGTAGGTAGCAGCCGTATTACGCACGTAGCAATGTATGCTGGTAATGGTCAATTATTACATGCTGCTGGTAACCGTGTTCAGTACCAATCTCTTTCTGGTTATTGGGATCGTTATGTAGTAGGTTACGGCCGTTTCTAATTCTTAAATTAATTCAAGTTGTCTAATTAAATGGC
>NZ_BJOB01000045.1 GCF_006539985.1 Kurthia gibsonii
TGTTAGAGCGATAAGTCCGTGAGCTTTTTGGAGCAGGAGCTGGTGTGAATCCAGAACCGACAGTATAGTCTGGATGGGAGAAGGATGTGTGTGAACAAAACTTGTTAAAAAGACGTATGTCAACAGGTTTATTTAGACATGACTTTTAATCATTCTTCCATAAAACTACCCTGAATTGATTCATCAATTGAGCGTAGTTTTTTTATTTTGGGAAAGGAGTGGTTTGTATATTTACAGGGATTGTAGAAGAAGTGGCAACAATTCAATCGATTCGACAAGCGAATGAAAATATGGTGTTGCAAATTCAAGCAGAAAAGATTCTGGAAGGCGCTGCTTTAGGTGATTCGATTGCAGTAAATGGTGTTTGCTTAACAATTGAAAAACTAGAGCAGCACGCTTTTCATGCGACGGTTATGAAAGAAACCTTTCATACAACAACATTACACCATCTACAATTACGTGAAAAAGTAAATGTTGAAAGAGCTTTGCAGTTACAGGGGCGGTTAGGTGGACATATCGTGACAGGGCATGTTGAAACGGTTGGAAAGATTCAACGAATTTTAAAAACATCAAATGAAATTCGTCTAACGATTGAAACAGAACCGAAATTCATCAAACAGATGGTTTTAAGAGGTTCTGTGACATTGGATGGGATTAGCCTAACAATTTTCGCGTTAAACGCGCGAACATTTGAAGTTTCGCTTATTCCACACACATATGAAACAACGATTTTGCATATGAAAAAAGTACGTGATGTCGTCAATATCGAAACTGATTACATCGGAAAATATGTACAAAGCCAAATGCCGACAATTTTAACAGAAGATTTTTTACGAAAAAATGGATTTTGAGGTGAAAGAACATGCAAGAAATAGAAGAAGCACTTCGTATCTTACGAGTGGGTGGCATGATTATCGTGACTGATTCTGAGGCACGTGAAAATGAAGGAGATCTCGTTGCATTAGCTGAAACGATTACACCTGAACAAGTAACATTCATGGCAATTGAGGGTCGTGGATTAATTTGTACACCTATTTCTGAAGAAATGGCGGCACGCTTAGCCTTAGCGCCGATGACAGTAGATAATACGGATAATCATGGAACAGCCTTTACAATTTCGATTGACCATATCGATACGACAACAGGTATCAGCGCTTATGATCGTGCCTTAACGATTCAAGCTTTAACAAGTGAACAAACCGTAGCCCAAGATTTTCGTCGTCCAGGACATGTATTCCCACTTATTGCAAAAGCTGGTGGTGTATTAGAACGTGATGGGCATACGGAAGCGGGAGTTGACTTGGCAAAGTTATGCGATAAAAAAGAAGCAGCAGTGATTTGTGAAATTATGGGCGATGACGGACATATGCTGACAGGTGAAAATTTGATCACATTCGCTAAAAAACACGTATTACCTATCATTTCAATCGAAGCATTAAAACAATATATTGAACAAACAAAAGGAGCGTATTCAAAATGAACATGATCGAAACAACATTAATCGGAAAAGACTTAAAAATCGGGATTGTATTAGGAAGATTTAACGAATTCATCACAAATCGTTTATTAGAAGGAGCGGTAGATGGTTTAAAAAGACATGGCGTAGCAGAAGAAAATATTGATGTCGTAAAAGTACCGGGGGCTTTTGAAATTCCATATATGGCAAAACAATTAACAAATTATAAAAAATATGACGCGATTATTGGTCTTGGAACTGTTATTCGTGGTGCAACAACGCATTATGACTATGTATGTAATGAAGCTGCAAAAGGAATTGCTTCAGTATCACTTGAAACGAATGTGCCAATTATTTTTGGCGTTGTCACAACGGAGTCAATTGAACAAGCTGTAGAACGTGCAGGAACAAAAGCAGGGAACAAAGGTTATGATTCGGCTGTAGCAGCAATTGAGATGGCAAATCTTCATCGTCTATTAGAAAAATAGACTAGTGTAGATGACCTAGTATGTTTTATGCCAATAGATTGCTAGTTTCAAATCGTATAAAATGACTTGGAACCTATACTCATATAATAAACCTATATCTTTAGTTCGAAAGTCGTTGTTTTGTATAGTCAGCCTATTGAATGACAGTTATAATACTCATTTGGAAAGAGTATCCATGTTTTCAATATAGGAGGGACTATAGGGTGAGAAGAACAATAATGATTGGCGCAACGCTTATGTTAGCAATTGGAATAGGTCAAACGTCAACAATTGAAGCATCAGCAGCTACACAAATAAAGTATGTGAGTATAACAAATGGTAGCAATCTAAATGTTCGAAAAAGTGCGTCAACGAAAGCAACAACATTGGGAAAATTGCAAAACAATACGAAAGTAACCGTCATTTCAACAAAAAATGGCTGGTCAAAAATTAAGTATAAAAAAGTTTATGGTTATGTAGCGAATAGTTATTTAATAAGTAAAAGACCAATTTTAAAACCTGCTTCAACTGTAACGTATTATGTCAGTACACCAGGTATTGATTTGAATGTTCGAAAAAGTCCATCAAGTCACTCGCAAAAGCTTGGGACAATAAGAAATAAAAGTAAAATAGATGTCATAAGCTATGGGAAAGAATGGTCGAAAATTCGTTATAAAACAGGGTATGCTTATGTGGCAACAATCTATTTAACGGAAAATAAACCAGCACTTCAACCGTCTACAACAACAGTTTATTATGTGAAGACAAATGGTGTTGCATTAAATGTTCGAGAAAGTGCATCTAGTACATCGACAAAATTAGGCACTTTAAAAGATCAAACAAAAGTTGATGTTGTAAGTTATGGGAAAGAATGGTCGAAAATTCGTTATCAGTCAGGTTATGGCTACGTAGCAAGTTCGTATTTAACAAAGCAGAAACCTGTTGATGGTTCATTTCAACAAATAACGGGGACATATTATGCAATTCCAGGTTTAACAACAAATTTGAACGTACGTATAGCACCAGACACAACTGCAAAAAAAATAGGTGAAATCAAGCAAAATATGAAACTACATGTTTTGGCACAATCAGATGCTTGGATGAAAATTAATTATAATGGTAAGACAGCTTATGTGAGTAAAGATTATGTATCAAAAGAAGTGAAAATAAGCTTTTCGCGTGATCAAAATCGTTCATATGAAGTATATGATGTAGAAGAAAACGGAACGATTGAAACCATTTATCAAAAACAAGAAAAAGGGATTGTGAAGTGGGGGAATGTCAATCGCGGCTTTACACATACCGAAACAGCAACATCTAAAAGTTACACATTCTTTAATTATCATACAGGATGCGGATTTGCGATTAACACACCAATCTTTAAAGGCGCAACATCAGGTAGCCTAATAAAAGGTTATAATAAGATTACATCAGTTAGTTATACAATGACCGTAAAAGCAGGAATATTTAAACAAGTAGTTGTTCAAAAGTTCTATAACTCAAAAGGAACCAATACCAAAATTGTCTACTATGCTCCGAATGCCGGTGTAATCAAAGCAGTTGAAAATGGTCACACAACATTTGAATTAATTGATGTAAATTAAATTGAAAAATCTCGTATGATTTCGAAAAATCATGCGAGATTTTTTGTTTGCAAAATACTTTCATATGAAATTATTATTTAAAATAAACCTCTGTAGTCTATATATAAAAATAAAAGGAAAGTTGACAAAAGGCTGAAAACATGAGAAGATATAAATCTTGATAAAAAGCTAGTTGAAGAAATTGGCAGTTCACGATTGTTTTTGAAGATACTTATTCACACTGGCGTGACTATGGGGTCACAAGGACGTAAAAGAAGGTAGGGTTTACGTTGCTTAGGTTAGAGAATAACAGTGTAATTTTTACCGCGGCAAGTAAATAAAGAGAGTAGTACATTCCCCGGAAGATCGGGTTGAGATAACATACAATTAGCAATATCATGAAAAAAGAGGGGTATAACCAATTATGGTTATACCCCTCGTCCAATTTAATGGAGAACATCTGAAACGTTAATACCTGTGCTTGATTTTACTTGAATTTCTGTATATACTTCTAAGTCTACTTTACGACTTGATAGTTTCGAGCCGAGATAGCCTGCTTAGAAACCAAGTAGAGCAGTTATAATGGCATGATTTGTCAATGGGAATAAAGGTGTTTCAACAACATTAGCATTTCCTGTAGAACGCCAAATATTCGGACCAATTGCACTAAAATAATACAAGAAATTAAGCCTGTAGCTGTCGTTGCGATTGCACCCGCTGCACCTAAAAATGTAGCGGCTGATAAGTAGTCGCCTGAAATAGCCCAACCATTTTGCCAACCTATTAAGCTACCATTAGCTGTATAGAGTTTTTTTACATTTTTTGTCTTTTTAGCAGTAATATATGTAACTAATAAAGTTAGACCTACAATTCCCAAAAAGAAACTAATCGTTACAGTATTTAATTAAAAACCCCCGTCTTTCAACTTTTCAACTAATGCCTTCATTTCACAATCGAATCGTATCGCCTCTTTAATGTAAAAGCTACATAAAACAATGGTCATAACAAATAGTGATAGGGCATATACCCAAACCCATGTAATCTCTCCATACATTTTCTAATGTAGTACAGTTGTGAATGAAGTGAGAATTGGTAAGGAAATATATAATGCTAGGAAAATAAAAGTTGTTAAAAATAGAAATGTTCTTCTTTTTTCACGAGTGCTTTAAATTCTTGATTTTGCCCAATCCTTTTCAAAATAGCATTTTTAAAATTTGTAAAGATAAATATATTTTGACTTACATGAAAGAATTCTTTTTAAATTAAAACGTAGCAAAAAACCGAATTCAAAAGAAATTGAGCGTAAATAACTAAAAAAGAACTTTAAAAACAAAAAAAGAATTTAAAAGAGAAAAAATGAACGAAAAAAACTTTTATTATTATTTTGAAACAATTAATTATTTCAAAATTTCCAGAAAATTGTTGTATAACAAAACAGCGTTTTTGATGTAAACGACAATGTTTTTCTGTTTTCAACATATAATACAGAATATATTGACAAAAAAGTTCTTATCGGGAATAATGAATTTAATATATTAGCGTACGGAAGAATAGTATGTGTGTAACTGTTTGAAAGAGAGATTTCCTCACCGGCTGAAAGGGAAATTCAAATAAGGCATGCGGAACCTACTTCCTAGCTCCTATGAAAACATAGGCGCATACTCCAGCGTTAACGGAATCGAGCGGAACAAAGTCAAACTTTGTTCAATTAAGGTGGTACCGCGAATGAGCCCTTTTCGTCCTTAAAATATTGGATGATAAGGGCTTTTTTATATGGAGGAATACAAATATGTACCAAAATCGAATTGTTGTAAAAATCGGAAGTAGTAGTTTGACGAATAGTAAAGGTGAAGTAGATTACGAAAAGCTACAAGAACATGTAGCAGCGATTGCCGCTTTAAAGCAAAAACACTATGATGTTGTACTCGTTTCATCAGGTGCCGTCGCTTGTGGATTCCGTCAACTAGGTTACACACAACGACCAATTACTGTAAAAGGAAAGCAAGCAGCAGCTGCAGTTGGTCAAAGTTTACTGATTCAAGCCTATACAAAAGCACTTGCACAGTACGGTTATGTAGGGGCACAAATCTTATTGACACGCGCTGATTTTCAATCGAAAAACCGCTATCAAAATGCGCATGAAACCATCGAGGAACTACTAGAGCGAAAGGTTTTGCCAATTATCAATGAAAATGACACTGTATCATTACAAGAATTAACGTTTGGTGATAATGATTTATTATCAGCACTTGTAAGTGGTTTAGTTCATGCGGAGCAACTCATTATTTTAACAGATATTAATGGATTATATACCGCAAATCCTAAAAAAGATGCTACAGCAAAGCGTTTTGATTATTTATCAGAAATTACAGATGAGTTACTTGGATATGCAACATCAGAAGGTTCAAACGTTGGAACCGGGGGCATGCAATCTAAATTACAAGCAGCCAAAACAGCTTACGACTTAGGCGTCAATGTGTTCATCGGTAAAGGTGAAGGTCCAGAAAAGCTCATCGAAATCATAGAAAAGCGTGGAGATGGTACGTATATTGAGCGACAAATCCCACAATCACTATCTTCTAAAAAACAATGGATTTCACTTTTTTCTCAAACACAGGGAGCGATTTATATTGACGAAGGTGCCGAAAAAGCGATTTTAGAAAATGGTAAGAGCTTATTACCAGCAGGTGTATATCTTGTTACAGGCAACTTTGAAGCGGGTGATGTGGTCGATGTCTTCAGAGAACGTGATTTAATTGGTAAAGGTGAAGTTTTGTATAGCGCGGAAGAATTGATGCAAGCTATGGGAAAAAGAACAAACGAATTAGCACATGATCATGTAGTGATTCATCGTGATCGTTTTGTAGCAGTAGTAAAGGAGGAAATTTAAGATGTCAGAGGTACTTGAAAAAGGAAAACGTGCGAAAGTAGCGAGCTTTACGATGATGGAGCGTACAACAGAAGAAAAAAATGCTGCGTTATGTGCGATTGCAGCACAATTATTACAAGATGAGGCACATATTTTACAAGAAAATGAGCGAGATTTAATAGAAGGAAAAGAAAAAAGGATTGATCCGGCTGTCCTAGATCGTATTATGTTAAATCACGACCGTCTCGTTGCTATTCATGATGCTTTATTACAAGTAGTAGAATTACAAGATCCGATTGGTGAAATACTTGAAGTGATTGACAAAGAAAATGGACTACATATCGAAAAACGTCGTGTACCTTTAGGTGTTGTCGGTATGATTTATGAAGCGCGTCCTAATGTAACAGTGGATGCCGCAGCCTTAACATTGAAAACTGGAAATGCAGTCATCTTACGAGGAAGTTCAAGCGCGAAATATTCAAATCAAGTATTAGTAGAAAGTATTCATCGCGCTTTAGAAAAAACAATGATTCCACAAGATGCAGTCTTACTAATAGAAGATACAAGTCGTCAAACAGCGAGTGAACTTTTTACAATGAAAGAATACTTAGATGTTTTAATTCCACGTGGTAGTAAAGCGTTAATTGATACAGTTGTAGCGAATTCAACTGTTCCTGTATTAGAAACAGGCGCAGGGAACTGCCATATTTATATTGATGAAGTTGCAAATCCACAGATGGCTACACAGATTGTACTTAACGCAAAAACACAGCGTACATCGGTATGTAATGCGGCAGAAAGTTTATTAATTCACCGAAAATATGTAGAAATACATGGTGAAGAATTAATTCAGGCATTGCTGGATGCAGATGTTACATTATACGGTGATGAAGCAATTTGTAACATGGATTCACGTATTTATTCTGCCACAGATGAAGATTATGCCACTGAATATTTAGCGATGTCACTAAGTATAAAAACAGTAGACTCGGTAGATGAGGCTATTCAGCACATTCAAAAGTATGGAACAAAGCATTCAGAAGCTATTGTTACGGAATTACAAGATAATGCAAAGAGATTTCAACAGTTAGTGGATGCTGCAGCTGTTTATCATAATGCCTCGACACGTTTTACAGATGGTTTTGAGTTTGGCTACGGGGCTGAAATTGGTATTAGTACACAAAAGTTACACGCAAGAGGACCTATGGGGCTACCAGCTCTAACTTCTGAGAAATATTATATAGATGGAGCAGGGCAAATTCGTCAATAATTCAAACAAATATGCCCATCGTTTGTAATTTTAAGCAAGCTTGTTATAATAAAGTGAACACTAGCATAGCTAGATTTATTCGTAAAGATAGGAAAGTAGGGATTTAGATGGCAACAGCAACACACACAACAACTGTAAAAGCAGGACAACAACAAGTATGGGCATTTGTAAGTGATATGGAGAAGTGGGCAAAGTTAGTACCTGGCTACCGCAATCACGAAATGATCAATGAAAAGCAGTCGAAATGGATTTTCGCTGGGAATGTAGGCGTGTTAAAAAAATCAGTTGAAGTGCAAATAGATATTATAAACTGGGAAGAACCATCTAAAATTTCATTTGATTTAACAGGTTTAACAGATAAATTTACAGGTTCAGGCTACTTTACAGCAAAGGAAATTGATGCACAAAATACAGAGATGTCAGGATTTTTAGAAATTAAAGCAGGCGGTATTGCAGCACCTGTGTTAAATCCAATTTTTTCAGCTGTATTACCAAAAGCAACATCAATGCTAACAGAACGCGTGGCAAATAAAATTCAATCTGAAGCAAAATAATTCATACACCATAAATTAAGAACTGCACCTTTTAATGAAGGGTGCAGTTTTTAGTTTGATTTCTCTATTTAATTCCCGTATGGTAAAAATATGAACAGCGAAATAAGGAGCAGATTTATGCAAGCATACTATTATGAGATTCCCGCATACTTACAACATACAGAAAAAGAAGCAATTATTTGTGACGAACAACAAGTCGGAACGATTCAACGTGTTTATTCAAATGGTTTAAAAAAAGTAATTGATCGTATGTTTGATCAAAAATATTTTGTTCAAATTGACACAAAAATTGGAGATTTTGCACCTGTAACATGTAAAAAAATTCAACGTAAAGGTAAAATTTATTACGATGCCATCGAGGAAGGGCAATCACTTTATCGAATTGCTTATATCGGTTGGAAAGAGTTGATTCCAGATTTGATGATTTCAAATAAAAAAGAGCAGATGACATTGGAGATGAATCGAGAAGGTTGGTCGCCATTTCTTTATAATGAAAAAACAATTGCTCGTTGGCGTGCAGATTATATAGAAGAGAAAGATACATTCCGAATTACATTTGAGATGTTAGAAGACAGTCCATTTCAAAACCCAGCTCTCTTTCTAGCAATTGCACAAGCCGCCCTTTTTATTGGCGCTTAATTATGGCAAAAACATGAATTTTTCATGTTTCTTACGAAAAAAGTGGTTTTCTATCATGCAAGATTCTGTAAGCTAGTCTATAATGAAGGGGTATTCTGAAATTAAGGGTTAGGAAGTGTTGGTCATTAAAAAGTTAATCCCATTCGCTATTATTATTTTACTCGTATTAAGCGTTCTATATGTGATTTTCTCTGGGAAATCAGAAAAAACAATGGAAGTACCAAACGGTAAAGAATTCATTTCTGTACAGGTTCAAACCATTGAAAACAATAAAGAAGTGAAGTCAAAAACAGTTACATTAACAGACAAAGAAAAACTGGATGAGATTTTACGTGCAGTAGACGGTCTAAAAACAAAACAAAGTACAATTACGAATACAGAAAAAGAAATCAAAGACGTTGATTCGTATTTCTTCTACTTTGAAAACAAAAAAGAACGAGATCCACGTAAACCATTCCCTTATAGCTTCTTTATTACAGAAAAAGGCTACATTTACTACACACATAATGCAATCAATAGTCTAGATACACCACAACGTACAGTTGAAGCGCATCCAGATGTATTGAAAAAGCTAAAAGAAATTACAGGTGTACAATAAACTTTAACGATAAAAGAGTTTCAGCACATAAAATGCTGAGACTCTTTTTAGTATTTATAAGAAAAAGTTGGAAAGCAGCTTTCATGTTTAATAGAAGGAAAATAGAGTAAGGGTAGCATGTAAAAGCTGTTCTATGCTATGCTATGAATGGTTTTAAGGGGGGAAATGAATTGAAAATAATGAGAGAATTAATGGCCTATATTTTAGTCCTTGTATTACTATGTATGGATTTCTTTAGTAATTGGCATATTTGGACGGTTGTTCCAAAAACAGTGATGATTATTGTGTTTATTATTGGAATTATTATCTGTTTCACACCGACAAAGAAATTAAATTTAGAACAAAACTTTTGGTTACAAGTACGCGTCATCGCAGCCGTTCTTATTTTAATTTTTGTCTTACCATTATTTGGAGGACATTCAGAGCTTGGTTTATCCGTAACGCAGCCATTCTTTATTATTATTTTAGCGTTAAGTGCACTTCAACTTCGCATGCAATGGAAACGTGTACAACAAGAAAAAGTAAAAGAAGAAGAATTAAAAAAGCAACAAGAAAAGTTGAAGGGGAAGCGTAAATAATGCATGTATATGTAGTCGATTTTGCTTGGCATGGTAATCAAACACTCTTTATCGAACTAAAAGGCACAGATGATAACCGAAAATTTGAAGGAATGGTTCGTGTTGTAGATGGAATCATTTATGGGGATTTAGTCCATCCTACGAAAAGTACTTTATCAAAAGAAGCGATTTCATACATAAAAAATTATGTAAGCGAGCAAATTTCAGCGAAAAAATTTTAATCTTAAAAAAGCAGGGATTTATCTCCTGCTTTTTTATTTTTAAACCCCTAAAAATAGGTATAAATAACCGTGCAAAAAGTCTCGTTTCCATGTAATATAAGTTTTATCAACAAATATTTTATATGCAGATGGGGGAAAAAAATTGTCTATACAAAAAAAATTAAGTTTAGGCTATATTACATTGTTGGTTTTAATGATTATTATGATGGTATTTACATATAATCGATTAGATGCAATTGAAAAAAGTTTTGAAGATGAAGTACAAGGAAGTTTTGATAATATTAGCTTAGTAACTGATGTAAAATATTTGATTGCGATGCAAGGAATTCAACTTCGTGATTATGTTCTGACAAAGTCAGATACAGCGAAAATTTCTTTAGAGAGTGTACGTGATGAAACGACAGCACAAGTACAAAAGTTACAAAAAATAACAAAAAACGATTCAGATATTAAGAAAAGTGTAGAGTCGATTACAGTGCATGATCAAGAATTTAATGATGTAAGTGTTAGTTTAATTAAAGCAGTAGACGATAATTCAGATGAATCAGCTATTTTTGCTGAATTAAATAAAGCAAAATCGATTAATGATAGTGTTATGGAATCAGTTAAACAAATTGAGAAAAAAGAGCGTACAACATTAGAACATGCAAAATCAGATTTACAACGTACAGCAATAATGTCAAAAATATTATCAGTTATTGTTGGGATTTTAAGTGCAATTATAGCTGTTTTCTTTGTTCTTTATATTAAACGCTCAGTCGTAAAACCAATTTTAAGAACTGTTCAAAATGTGAAAGTATTAGCTACGGGGAATTACACAGATGAAGATTTAAAAGTAAATACAAAAGATGAAATTCAAGAATTAGCAGATTCAATTAATGAAATGAAATATAATACAAAAAATTTAGTACAAGGTATTTCGGATAGTGCCGCGCAATTAAGTGCTTCAATTGAAGAATTATCTGCAAGTACACATGAAGTATCAAAAGCAGCAGAAGAAGTAAGTTCACAAGTAGAACTAACAGCATCTGCAGCAACAGACTCAGCAGCGAATGCGCAAGATAGTGCAGAAGCGATGCACGAGACAGCAGTTGGTGTACAGCGTATTGCGCAGTCATCTCAAAAGTTATTTGACCATGCAAAAGAAGCAAATGCTTTAGCGATTAACGGAGCAGATATTTTAAAAGTGGCTAAAAACCAGATGGATACAATTGCTAGTTCTACAAATCAAACGCATGAATTAATTCATCGTTTAGCAGAACAGACAAGTCAAATCCAAAGCATGTCAAAAGTCATTACAGATATTACAGAACAAACGAATCTACTTGCACTCAATGCCGCGATTGAAGCAGCTCGTGCGGGTGAGCATGGTAAAGGTTTTGCAGTAGTGGCAGAAGAAGTACGTAAACTAGCAGAAGAATCGAAAAGATCAGCAAGCCAAATTGTTCAATTAACTGCGACAATCCAAGAAGATACAGTAGTAGTAGCAGAATCTGTACAAACTGGATTAAAGAATGTAAAAGAAGGTGTTTACATTATTGAGAATGCAAGTACAGCATTTGGTAGTATTGAACAAAGTGTTGGGCAAATGACGACACAACTGGAAGACGTAACAGCGACTTCAGAAGAGTTGTCTGCTGGGACAGAAGAAGTAACAGCTTCTGTATCAGAAATTGCTTCACATACAAGTAGTGCTGTAACAGCAACAGCAAGTATTACAGCAGCAGCAGAAGAACAAACTGCTACACTACAAGAAATTAATAGCGTTGTAGCAGAAATTTCTTCACAAGCGATTGAATTGCATGAATTAACACAATCGTTTAAAGTATAGGAATAACGATTAGTAAAGGAGGAGGGATTGCTTAGATGGCAATTCCTTCTTTTCAATTAGTAATATAAATCGATATGATAAAATAGAGTATGAGGTGAATTCAATGGATATTCGCTTAATTGCCATTGATTTAGATGGAACATTATTAAATTCTGAATTGCAAATTACACATCACACAATTGACGTATTAAACCGCGTACCATCAAATGTGGAAATGGTTATTTGTACAGGAAGGACGATTGTAGAATTACCAGAAGAACTACAATATATACCGAATATACGCTATATCATTACATCGAATGGTGCAGCAGTTTGGAACCGTCAAACAAAAGAAAAGCTATCTGAATGTGCTCTTACATCAACAGAAGCTATTACCTTAATGAAAGGTTTTCAACAATTTGACGTACGTATGGAAGTTTTTATGCTAGGAAGAATCTTAGTAGAGCCTTATTATTATGAACATTTTGAAGCGTATGGTGGTAGTCAGCATACAGACTTTTTAAAAAAGACCCGTACACCAAAAGAAAATGTTTTACAATACGTAGAAGAATTATGCGAACCTGTTGAAAAATTTAATTTATTTTTTAAACATGAACATGAACGTTATACAGCAATTCAACAATGTATTGAAGCAGGATATCAAGTGACAACTTCTTTTGCGCATAATGTAGAAGTAAATGCGATGTGTGCAAGTAAGGGGCGCGCACTACAAACACTTGCGGAAATACTAGGTATTCATCAGCAGTATATTGCAGCAATTGGTGATCAAATTAATGATTTATCGATGCTTGACTATGCAAATTATCCGATTGCGATGGGGAATGCAGTAGATGAGGTGAAGCGTGTTGCCGTAGTTGAAACATTAACAAATAGAGAAGACGGTGTAGCCGCTGCAATAGAGAAGTATATTATTAAAGGGGAAAAAAATGAACGTTTATTCTTTTAGTGGACCGAGTGGTACAGGAAAAAGTTCTTTTGCACTTGAGTTAGCACATCAATTAGGGGTAGATGCGATTATTGATGATGGTTTATTCATTATGAATGGTTGTCGAAAAGCAGGAACATCAGCAAAGTTTGAAAAAAGTGCTTTTAAAGCGGTAAAGCGTGCGATTTTTTCAGATGATACACATGTAGAAGAAGTACAAGAAGCTATGCAAGAAGTACAACCAGAAAAACTTATGATTATTGGTACATCGGATCGCATGACAATCCGAATTGCAGAGCGTCTGGGTGTAGGGGAGATTGAACACTTCTATCATATCGACGAATACCGTACTCTAAAACAAATGAAAATGGCGAAGTTTATTCGCAAAACAGAAGGAAAGCATATTATGCCTGTTCCATTCGTTGAAGTACAGCAAAATTTCTTTAAAAGATTAGTGATGAAAGGGTTTGAAATTTTCTCAACGAAAAAAGAAAAAATCGGTGAAACAACGATTGTTCAGCCTGATTTTCATGAAGATTTACTGGTTTATAAAACAAAAGACTTTACACAATGCATACGTCAAGTATGTGAAGATTCTCCATATATTATGGATGTAACAAAATTACAATTCACGCTATATCCACTACCAATTGCGAAATTAGTACTTGTTTATTCAAGTAATGAGACAGAGCGTATGGATGAAAAATTATACATGTTACAACAGCAAATTAATCAAGCCTTTGACGAACAATTTGAAATTGAGTTTGACACGATTGATCTTCAAGTCGAGCATTTAGCTTCGCAAAAAAAGCCATTAACAATAAAAAACAAGCTGCAGTAGTTGAACACTAGAGCAGCTTGTTTTTTATTGTTCTTCTATTTTACGTGTAAATCTAGCAGGACGTTTTTCGACAAAAGCACGTACACCCTCTGGGAAGTCATGTGAATCAACAAATGGTGTTGAGCCTGTCCATAGGCTTGGAGCAGAATCCACACACTCTTGTACGGCTTGTTTGACTGCAAGTAGAGAAGCTGGAGACATAGAAGCAACGAGCTTCCCAAGTCGAATCGCATAACGGTCTAAATCTTTTTCCGCCACTAAATAATTAAGTAAACCAAGTCCATCGGCTTCTTCTGCTTTAAGCACACGCCCTGTATACACTAAATCTTTCGTCATAGATGGTCCAATTAATTGAACAAGTCGTTGCGCAAAATGATTATTCAATGTAATACCTAACTTCCCAACAGGAATACCTAACTTAGCTTGATCGCTACCGATACGTAAATCACATGCAAGTGCTAATTCAAGTCCTGCACCCATTGCAGGCCCATTGATAACGGCAATTGTTGGAATGGCTAATCGCTCGATTGTTGAAATCGTTTTTTCCATGTGAACAAAAGCTTGTTCAGCTTCTTCTAAAGAGATGGAATTGAACTCTTTAATATCCGATCCAGCTGTAAATTGATTCCCTGATCCACGAATTAATAATACTTTATTCTTTGGATTTTTAAGTACCTGTAGCGCGATTAAACGTAGCTCATTCCACATATTTGCGGTTAATGCATTTTTAGCTTGTGGTCGATGGATTGTAATAATTGCAAGTCCAGCAGTTTCTTGATAAACAATTTTTGCATCTTCTTTTTCTAATCTTGTTGTTGAAACTTTCATGTTGTACTCCCCCTTTGTGTATTCAATGCAACTATTATAGTACAGATTTTACTTTTAGAGAACTGATCTATAAAAACGATGCATGAAAAGATTTATGATAAATCTTAATAGGGGCTATAAAAAATGTTCGTGTATCATTTAGGAAAGCAAAGGAAGCTCATACACGCTTACCTTTTTCGTGAAAATTTATTTTTTAGAATAAAAATAGGTGTTATGATAGAAAAATACTAAAAAAAGAGGTGTTTATGAGTCTTATATACGCTAAATCAACATTTGAAAGTAACAACTTATCAATGTGTTAGAGGTTTTAGTTCAAAAAATAATGAAAAATAAGTGAAAATAGTAGACAAAATTTAAAGTGTGTGAAAATATTCACGAACGTTGATATAACAGGATTTCTCGAGATTTCAAGACATCATACCTATTACAAAAATGCATAGAAAATAATAAGCTAATATACTGTACATTATGGAAATGTGGTGTTAGAGTATATGTAAGTTAAAAATGTGAACAAAATTTGAGCGAACAATAAAATTAATAAATTTTTTAAAAAAGTGATTTGTTCAAATTAAGAAAAAAAGGAGCCACATAAAATGAAATTACTTGCACCAAAGCCATTTACAATTGAAGGCGGAAAAAGAGCAGTCCTCCTACTTCACGGGTTTACTGGTAGTACGAAGGATGTAAAAAAATTAGGACAATTTTTAAATAAAAAGGGATATACATGTCACGCACCAATGTATCGTGGTCACGGAGTTAGCCCTGAAGAAATTCTTCGTTACGGCGCAAAATATTGGTGGGAAGACGTAACAAGCGGCTACCATCATTTAAAAAGCTTAGGCTATGAAGAAATCGCAGTAGTCGGCATTTCATTAGGTGGCGTGTTTACATTAAAAGTGGGCGCGGAATTCCCTGTTAAAGGTGTTGTATCAATGTGTGCACCAATTAAACGTCGTTCAAGTGACGGTTTATTCGAGCGTCTATATAAATACGCTGAAGTATACAAAAAATTCGAAGGCAAAGACGAAGAAACAATTGCTAAAGAATTAAAAGAGTTAGAAAACATGGATCGCCACGCAATTATGGAAATTCAAAAAATGATTGAACATACAAGCGATGAAATCGGTGAAATCGACACACCAACACTTGTATTACAAGGTAAACTAGATGATGCACTATACCAAGAATCAGCACCATTCATTTTTGATACAGTAGATACAACAGAAAAAGAAATCATTTGGTATCCAAACTCAGGTCACATTATCACTCTTGGTCAAGAACGCGAACAAGTATATCAAGATACATTAGAATTCTTAGATCAATTAGATTGGCAAGCATCAGCAGAAGCAACAAACTCATCTGTACAAGCACTATAGTATATAGTCAGTCATTATAAGATTTGTTGAGAGAATAAGCTGAATTATATTTGTAATATGAAAGTGAGACATATTGTATGTCTCGCTTTTTTTATGTAAAATAGGGCGAATTTCTGACGAAAATAGCATAATTGACCTAATTAACTAAAAAATCCTTTATAATAAAAGAGAAGAAAAAAGAAAGGATGAGGAATTTGGCAAATATCCCAAATTGTCCACAATGTCAGTCAGAGTATGCATATGAAGATGGAAATCTTTTCGTCTGCCCAGAGTGTGCGCATGAATGGACAGCTGAATCACAAAAAGAAGCAGAAGAGTCTGCGAAAACACGCGATGTCAATGGGAACGAACTACAAGACGGTGACGTGGTAACAATTATAAAGGATTTAAAAGTTAAAGGTGGTTCAGGACCTTTAAAAGTTGGCACAAAAGCGAAAATTCGTTTAGTTGATGGTCCAAATGGTCATAACTTAGAAAGTAAATTTGATGGTGTTGGTACACTTTATATTAAGTCCGAATATGTGAAAAAAATATGATTGTACTTATCCTGGTTATCCTTTTATTTCTAGGATTAACAATTGTTTTTGCTCTTGGAAAAGGTGAGATGCTCATTGCAGGCTATAATACAGCTTCAAAAGAAGAAAAGGAAAAAGTGAATACTGTACGCATGTGCAAAGACTTTTCGAAAATGACAGGTGCGATTACACTATCCCTTGTCCTCTTTCTTCCGGGCGCATTATGGAATCAAGAGATTTACTTTATTTTAGGAACAGCTGGCATTATTTTAGCGACAATCATTGGATTAATTTATATGAATACAGGTAATCGCTACGAGCGAACATAATAAGGAATTGTAGAGAGGTTAGGGAATGAACTAGCCTCTTTTTTCGGC
>NZ_BJOB01000046.1 GCF_006539985.1 Kurthia gibsonii
GCGCACGAATTTGTCCCTTTCATCAAAAAATCTCGCCATGCAATAGATGGCGAGATTTCAAATATTTATTTTGCGAATTTTTTAGCGGCAAGAATGACAAAAATCCAGCCTGCTAGGAAGCTTACACCACCAATTGGTGTAATCGCACCAATGACTTTAATTCCTGATAGTGCGAGTACATATAAACTACCAGAGAATAGAATAATACCGATTGTTAGTAAGTTACCTGCCCATTTTAACTCTTTAACAGGACCTAAAATACTTGGAGCCATTAGAATACCAATGGCAATTAATCCTAGTGCATGCGACATTTGATATGTTACGGCTTTTTCCCATACACTTGTATAGTCTTTTGCTTCTAAGAAATCTTCAAGTGCATGTGCACCGAATGCACCAAGTGCGACTGATAAGAATGCCATAATAGCACCTGTAATAATAAATTTTTTCACAGTGTTTCTCTCCTTTTAAAAATCAAAAAGCGAATCCCCATTGGCATCGGGTTCGTGTAATTTATTCGCTTGTGTTGGAACAGGCGGTGTTGGTTGTGATGGCGCTGTAAAGGAAGTTGGTTGAACTGACGGTTCGTTCGTTTGCAATGCGACATCACATAAAGCACGCATTGCCGAAAAGGCTTCTCTTTTTTCTGATGTTGAAGCTGCCTGTTGTGCTTGTGCGATTTGCTTTTGTAATTCTTTAATAATGGCATCATATGAAATCATCTGTTTGTTCCTCGCTGTTTCTCTTCAAATTTCAGACAGTCCATGCCTGATGATCTTTTAACGACTGCGATGGGTAGCTCACGTGTCTTAAATCCGTATGCACGACAACCACGTGGACTTGCTGGGTCCCATGTCACGATGAAATAGCGACAAGAAAAGCAGTTAGGTTTCATTCCGTATGACCACCTTTCTCTTTCACTTTATCATATTCATTTTCATGTGTGTTCATTTTCAAGCTCAAATTGTAGTTGTTCATCATTTTGACAATTAAATTGAATTGGATCATGCCCCCACGCAATTAATTGGTGGTTAATTTGTGAAAATGGCTTACTACCAAAAAATCCACGATAGGCACTCAATGGACTTGGATGCGCTCCTTCAATTACAATATGTTTTGTTGTATCAATGAATTTTTTCTTTTGTTGCGCTGGTTTGCCCCAAAGTACAAAAATCATCGGTTCTGCACGCTCATTTAATCGTTGAATGACTGCATCTGTAAACTGCTCCCACCCTTTATTTTTATGCGAATGTGCCTTATGAGCTTCTACTGTTAATACCGTATTTAATAATAAAATACCTTGTTCTGCCCAACAATTCAAATTACCTGTTGTTGGCTCTGAAACATCTAAATCGTCTGCTAATTCTTTATACATATTACGTAAACTTGGTGGAATTTTCACACCTGATTTAACTGAAAAACTTAATCCATGCGCCTGACCATCATCATGGTAAGGATCCTGTCCTAAAATGACAACTTTCACATCGTGAAAAGATGTCTTTTCAAAAGCTGTCCAAATCTCATCTTTTGGTGGGAAAACTTGTGTTTTTTCATAAGCTTGTTCTACAAACTGCATTAAATCAGCAAAATAAGGTTTCACCATTTCTGCTTGCATAATAGGTTGCCAATCATTTGGTAAGTTCATATATGCTCTACTCCTTAAATTCAATTGTTGTCTCATAATCAAGTGCTGAGAAAAGATTACGGATGGTTTGCTCTGCATTTGTTTTTGCATGTTTCAGTAATCCAGCTGTTTCTGCTTCTTTGATCATTAATTTTTGTGCATCATTCGCTAGACTATAACCATCTTTCACCGTTGCTTCATCTCGAAATAGACCATTCGTTGAGAAAACCTGTACTTTTTCTAAATCTAACGTTGCTTTCCCCTGAATCTGTGGTTCTGGCGCCGTAACTTGAATTGTCTTTTTCTCCTCATCTACTTGTACGTCTTCTTTTGTTATTTTACTCAAATCAACACCTGCACGTACAGTTCCTGGCATGACTACTAATAATTTTTGCTTTGTTCCGGGGATATCTAAACCAATTTCTTCACCGAATAAGGCATTATTTTCACGTTCCACAATAACTTTTAAATAAGCTTCTGCTGTTGCTAACTCATTCAATTCTGTAATTTTTTCAACAACTGCGTCTTCAGTCTGCTTATTCGTATGATTCGATACATATTTTGTGATGAGAACGGTTGCGATAATGACAATAACGAGTAATAGTATAGCGAAAAGTGACCATTTTAGCTTTTTTTTCATGTATTTTCCTCCTTTTTACAAAACTGACCTTATAAAAAACTTCATTTTTGACTATTTTATTCGAGCCAGTCCCATTTTACAATGAAACTATGACATTTATACAAAGGGAGAGATTTTCATGTCTTTACGCAAAACATTAACAATTGCTGGTTCGGACGCTTCAGGTGGCGCAGGTTTAGAAGCAGATTTAAAAGCTTTTGAAGCACATGGCACATATGGTTTAGCGGCTGTAACAGTCATCGCTACAATGGATCCAGACAATAATTGGTCACATGGGGTGTACACGCTACCAACAGATGTGTTACAAGCACAATTAAAAACAACTTTTTCAACGGGTGTGGATGCATTAAAAACAGGTATGTTATCAACTGAAGAAGTGATTCAAGTTTCAGGTGAAGCGATTAAAGCTTCAGGTGTTGAAAATGTAGTCATCGACCCAGTTATGGTGTGTAAAGGTGAAGATGAAGTACTGAATCCTGGGAACGTAGATGCAATGATTCAATATTTATTACCGTTAGCAAAAGTAACGACGCCAAACTTATTTGAAGCCGGTCAATTAGCAGGTGTGAAAACGCCAAAATCAATTGAAGAAATGCAAATTGCTGCTGAAAAAATTCATGCGCTTGGTGCAAAGAACGTTGTGATTAAAGGTGGTCGCGGTATTGACCATGAACAAGCATTCGACTTATTCTATGATGGTTCAACGCACTACCTACTTGAAACAGCGAAAGTAGATACCAACTATAATCACGGTGCGGGTTGTACATTTGCTGCTTCTGTTACAGCGAACCTTGCAAAAGGACTTGCTGTAAAAGAAGCTGTTCTTGAAGCGAAAGAATTCGTTGCAGCAGGTATTCAACATGGTTGGAAATTAAACCAATTCGTAGGGCCTGTACTTCACGCAGCGAAAAATATTTACGGTGCGCCAACAGTTACAATGAAAGAGTTAACACCTGTTTCATCAAATTAATAGATTTTAAACAAAGAGGAATTGCTCTAACATGCCATTCCTCTTTTTGCTTGAGCTTTTTAACTTGATGTCCTATCAATAAAATAATCCCACGCCTTCTTATTCTCTGCTAAATAAAGCGATGCACCATTACCTTCTAAATAAACACCCAACCTTTTTTACCTACTTTAAAAACGGGAATTGTTAAATAATCCATAATATACACATCACTTTTGTAATCTCTTGGAAATGTGCGATAAAGTAGTGTCGGATCAATCACACCTTGATAACGCCACATAATGACCGTAGTTTTTCCTTTTTTATTTTTGGTTGGTGAATAATACGAAATTTCATATTTCTTTTTAATTTTTTCTCTATAACTAAAAGGTTTCCATGCTTTTTTATATTTCTCTTTTTACGCGTTACAAAACGTCGGGAAAGTGATGCCACTCTACTATACTGCTGATGCACTGAATAGCATTATGTATAAAGGACTTGGTTTTAAAGCGATTTATATTGATTTACTCGTTTTACTACTCTTTGCATTCATTTTCTATATTTTAAATTTCATCAGCTTACGTCGTTCAATTTAAGTAAGCAAACGAATCGCATTTCTCGAAAAACAGCATTATAATGAATAGTAGATGTTTTTTTGAGAGGAAGCGAAAAAATAATGGAAACAGTAAACTTAGAACGCCTGCAGCAATTGATTGATTCATTTGCGCATAAAGACGTTTACATCCACCTAGAAACGACAAATGGCGCTTATGCAAACCATTTTGATGAAAAAGTATTCAATGCAGGTGCATTCATTCGTAATGTACTCGTTCAATATGAACTTGGAAAAATCACACCTGATGTACCACATCGCGTTGGTTTAAAGTTAGCAAACGGCGGTTGGATTTATGCACAAGGGATTACGCATTTTGAATTAGATGACAAAGGTCGCTTATTAATGGCTGGTCATGACTATGATGGAAAATTAGCGGTTGCACTTGAAATTAGTGAAACACCGTTTACTTATTAAGGAGGAAGAATACATGTTAGCACAAGAAGAACGTCATATTTTAGTTGTATTCCCACATCCTGATGATGAAGCATTCGGTGTTTCAGGTACATTAGCTCAATATGCTAATGCAGGTGTACCGATTACGTATGCTTGCTTAACATTAGGTGAGATGGGACGTAATTTAGGGAACCCACCTTTTGCAACACGTGAGAGTCTACCAGAGATTCGTCGTGAAGAATTGAAAAAAGCGGCGGAAGCGATTGGCATTCAAGATTTACGTATGATGGGATTACGTGATAAAACTGTTGAATTTGAAGATGATGAAAAAATGGTACAAATGATGACTTCTTTAATTAACGAAGTCAATCCATCGCTTATCATTACGTTCTATCCGAACTATGCGGTACACCCTGACCACGAAGCTACTGCTCGTGCAGTTGTACGTGCAGTACGTCGTATGGATGAAAAACAACGTCCACGTTTATATGGTGTAGCATTTGCGAATAATACATTAGATGAATTAGGTGAGCCTGATATCGTCAACAATATTCGCGATGTAAAAGAACAAAAAATGAACGCGATGAAAGCACATAATTCGCAAACAGGCTGGATGCTACAAGAAGAAGCCAAACGCCAAGAAGAAGGCGATACAGAGGAGAGCAATTGGTTCACAGATGAATCATTCTACAATTATCGCTGGCATGAGGATTTTGAAGAAACATTTTAATTGATTTAAAGGAACTTTGACATTTTTTGTTGAAGTTCTTTTTTATATGTGTACTTTGGGTATATAAGTACAGATGATGAGTGGATGAAAAGGAGACGCCTATACAACAAGAAATCCCTGAAAAAACAAAGCGTCTGATTGCGTTCATGATGATTGTCGGCTGTTTTTTCTCTACACTCAATCAGACATTATTAAATGTCGCATTGCCTCACTTTTAGATATTGGTCGTATGTTACTCTCAACAACTGGTTTTGCCTTATTACTCTTTGGATTTCGTAGCGCTGGAAGTAAAGGTTGGAGCGACCCTATTGTCTGGTCAACCACATTAATTGAACTCACCATCGTTCGCATCCAAATTCGTTCCAAATCGAAAAAAAGAACAAGAATTAGAAAAACATTTACGACGCGATGAACTGAAAAATAAAAAAGCCGAAATTGCGCCATATAGCGTCATTTCGGCTTTTTATTTATGTTTGTGATACGCCTTCTGCGAAACGTAGCATGCCATTCGTCAAACAATAGTCCACCATGAACTTTTTAGAACCATAATGATCGAACACAATCTCGATTTCATCATCCGTCACTTTTTTTATATAGCCTACATCGTACACTTGATGCAAAACTTTTAAGCCACGTTGTAAATCTTGTTTTTGTTGAATCGCATCTTTTGGTAGTTCACGCACCACTTTCTTTTGAAACTTTTTATTCGTGATGATTTCTTTTGGACGTTTATGCTCACTTTTCTCCACAACATCACTCAATTGTAATTCGCCTACTTCTTCACCAAGAAGAATTTTTTTAATATCTTCTAAGAAGGCTGAAGGACGTGTTGTTTCTTCGTCTTTCTCATTATACGTAAGGAGTTCCAAACGTTTTCTAGCGCGCGTCATACCTACATAGAATAATCGAACAGCTTCTTCCATCTTCTCAATATCGCCCGCTTTATAGGATTTCACATCATCTTTTGATGGAATGACACCATCTACTAAGTCGAGCATGTAGACGGTATCAAATTCGAGTCCTTTTGAGCTATGCATTGTCGATAGCGTAGCGACATTTTCATTTTTATTAAATCGAGATGTTTTCATAATTTCTTCTAACTCTTTTAATCGTTTTGCGAATGCTTCAAGTGTTGGCAGTCCTTCGGCAATATGTTCTAGCTGACTAACGATACTCAATAGATTTTCTTCGTTAAAACCTAAATGCTCTGCACGATTTTTCAGTGTTTTATCATAGCCCAAATCACGTCTAATGAGCTGAATCGCTTCATCTGGTGGCAATGTATTCATCTTCTGAATATTCTTTTTTGCCTTTCTTAAAGCTTGTTCCTGATACGGCGCATGGGTATTTTTTTGTAAGCGGTCAAAACAAGAACTATCTTCGCCATCTCTTAGTAATACTTGCATCTGTGCTTTTTTAATATATGCATTCATTTTCGTATAAATCTTCTCTAAAATATCTGCACGACGGTCATTATACGAAAGGCGCATAAAGTTCAAAATATCTTCTACAATCCAATGCTTAAAGAATTTCACGTCGACATCTTTCATATAAAATGGAATGTCCTTTTTCTCAAGTAAATCAATGAGACGAATGGCGGAAGCATTATTTCGATAGAGAACGACTACTTCTTTTGGATTCGGTGACTTTTGAATTTCCTGTACAACATAGTTGAGTTGTAAATCATAGCGTCGCATATTATGAATTGTAATCGGTTCACCTTTTGGATTCTCCGTAAACATCTTTTTATCATAGCGATTACGATTTCGTTTTATAAATGTATTCGCTGTATCTACAATTTCAGGTGTCGAACGATAATTTTGAGCCATCGTTAAAACTTTTGCATACGGATATGTCTGTTGGAAAGATAAGAGCTTCGTTACATCTGCACCACGCCACATGAAAATGGATTGATCATCATCTGCGACAACACATAAATTATTTTGTGGAGCGGCTAGAATCGTTACAATCTCATGTTGGACGACGGAATTATCTTGTGACTCATCTGTTAGAACATATTCATATAAATGTTGATATTTCGTGCGAATTTCTTCATCTCGCTGCAAGATATCGAGGCAATACGTTAGCATATCATCAAAATCAAGTAAGACATGCTTAGCATTTTGCTTTTTAAAATCTTCATATGCTCGAAAGATTTTCGTGGCGCTACCGATGGAGCAGTTTACTTTTTTAAGTGCCTCATCTGTCGCCACCATACGATTTTTCACAAAGCTAATATATGTCACTAATTCATCCATCTCATCTTCAGTCGGTGCTTGTTTGACCTGTTCTGAAAATAGATTCCGCAAGATGACTTTCTTATGCAAGTTTTCACTCACATTTCCTTCAATTAATGTATAGTCTATTTGATTTTTATAAAAATATTCGCGCACAACTTTATAGGCGAAACTATGAATCGTTGAAAAAGCTACGCGCTCATTCGTCAAACGTCCGAAAAATTGCTCAAAGCGTTCTTCCATATCACGTGCTGACGCTTTACTAAACGTAATCGCTAAAATACGCTTGGCTGGCACTTTTTTAACGAGCATTAAATAACCAATTTTCATATTCAAAGTAGTCGTTTTACCGGATCCAGGTGATGCTAATAATAATAGTGGCCCTTCATGAAAACGCACTGCTTGTTTTTGTACACTATTGAGACTGACGCCTGTCAGCTGCTTCATACGTTCGAAAAAGTTCATTCGTCATTCTCCTTTTTTATTCACTTCTTCTATTGTAACATTTCTTGTTTTTTCTTTGTTTAAAATAAAAACGCTTACATTTTCAAAATAAGCTAAACCTTTTGAATTGACTGATTATTTTAGACTTTCTTATGTTACAATGAAACAATATATTTTAGACATTAGGAGGAAAAACAATATGACTGTATCAGAAGCAAAAACCGTCACAGTGGAAAATGTGTTGATCGCTCATCAATTTTTAAAGGATGTCGTCGTACACACACCACTACAAAAAAATGATTATCTATCCGAAAAATATGGAGCTACCGTCTATTTAAAACGAGAAGATTTACAACATGTACGCTCGTTCAAATTACGCGGTGCATACTATAAGATTAAATCCATCGAAGAAGAAGCACGCGAATTCGGTGTGGTCTGTGCGAGTGCAGGAAATCATGCACAAGGCGTTGCTTACGCCTGCGCGCAACTAGGCATCTTCGGGCATATTTTCATGCCGACAACGACTCCAAAACAGAAAATTAACCAGGTGAAAATGTTTGGCCGCGAATTTGTCGAGGTTATTTTATCTGGCGATACATTTGACGACTCTGCGAAAAGTGCACAAGCTTTTTCAGAAACAGAGAATCATATCTTCATTCACCCATTCGATGATGTTGACATTATCGCTGGACAAGGCACCGTTGCCGTTGAGATTATGAATGATATTGAACGTCCAATTGATTATATTTTCGGGAGTATTGGTGGCGGAGGCTTAATGGCTGGGGTGTCTACTTATATTAAGAATCTCTCACCAACTACAAAAGTCATCGGTGTAGAACCTGCTGGAGCTGCGAGCATGAAGGCTGCTTTTAAAGAGGCGAACCCTGTTCACTTGCCGAAAATTGATAAGTTTGTAGACGGTGCGGCTGTTCAGTGCGTTGGTCGGTTCACGTATCAAATCTGCCAACAATTGATGGATGATATCGTAGCAGTGCCTGAAGGAAAAGTATGTACACATATTTTAGAGCTATACAATAAATTAGCAGTTGTCGCTGAACCTGCTGGCGCATTATCGGTTGCTGCGCTTGATTTCTATAAAGATGAGATCAAAGGAAAATCAGTCGTATGCATTATTAGTGGCGGAAATAATGATATTAGTCGTATGCAAGAAATTAAAGAAAAGTCGTTAATTCATGAAGGGTTACTCTACTACTTCATTGTCAGCTTCCCTCAACGAGCAGGGGCATTACGTCAATTCCTAACAGAAGTATTAGGACCTGAAGATGACATTACGACCTTTGAATATACGAAGAAGAACAATAAAGAGAGTGGACCTGCACTTGTCGGCATCGAATTAAAACGTCCGAATGATTACGCATCACTCATTGAACGCTTCCAATCAAACGGTTTTGAATATATGGAAGTCAATAACGATAGCACATTATTTTCATTATTGGTTTAACGCTAGACAAAAGTACAAGCTGGAATATAAGTATTAAAAAACTGGAATCGCGCTATATCGCGGTTCCAGTTTTTCGTTGCGAACTCTAAAAATGAAATATTTTGTCCAATCTCTTTATATATAGATTTAAGTCGCCAACAGTACGCGGTCTGATACCATCTTTTCACCGCGAATTTTTTGGAAGTGTTCCATTAAATCTGGAATCGTTAAATTCACTTTATCTTCTGGACTCACTTCTAAAATAATTTGTCCTTTATCCATCATAATAAGTCGATTACCTAAATCAATTGCTTGCTGCATATCATGTGTAATCATCAATGTCGTTAAGTTATCTTTATGAACTAGTTCTTTTGTTAAGTTCGTAATAAGTGCCGCACGTGATGGATCAAGTGCCGCTGTATGTTCATCTAACAAGAGAATATCTGGTTTTGTAAAGGTCGCCATTAATAATGATAGTGCCTGTCGCTCCCCACCTGATAATAAACCTACTTTTGCAGATAAACGATTTTCTAAATTAAGTCCTAATGAAGCGAGTGCTTCTTTAAACAGTTGTTTTCTTTTGCGATTTACGCCAATGCGTAAACCACGCGATCTATTACGTGAATAGGCAATCGCCAAGTTTTCTTCAATCGTCATATTCGGTGCAGTCCCCGCCATTGGATCTTGGAAGACACGTCCAATATAACGTGAGCGTTTATATTCTGGTAAACGCGTCACATCTTGATGATTAATATGAATCGAACCTAAATCGGGTGTTAATGCACCTGAAATCATGTTCATCATTGTCGACTTACCTGCCCCATTACTCCCAATAATCGTTACGAAATCACCTGGTTCTAAACTTAATTGAATATCTTGCAGCGCTACCTTTTCATCGGGTGTACCTTCATTAAAAATCTTATTAATGTGCTCTAATTTAAGCAATGGTCTCACCTTCCTTTTTCGCCTGTGCTAACATCGCCAACTTCTCGGCTTTTCGTTTTGCTTTTCGTTTCTGTTCTTTACGCTTATCAATTACGCGAGGTAATACCAGTGCGATAATCACAATGACAGCCGTTAATAATTTTAAATCCCCTGTATCGAAGATTTTGATTTGCATGGCAAGCGCAATCACAATACGGTAAATAACTGCACCACATACAACAGCTAATGTTGTACGCATAACACTCTTTGTACCGAAAATCGCTTCACCGATAATAACAGAAGCGAGACCACTCACAATCATCCCAACACCTGCTTGTACGTCTGCAAAACGATTATACTGTGCAATTAATGCACCTGATAGCGCAACTAAAGCATTTGATAGCCCTAAACCTAAAATAATCAATGTATCTGTATTCGCTGAAAAACTACGAATCATCTTCTTATTATCACCTGTAGCACGTAATGCGAGACCACTTTCAGTTTTCAAGAACCAGTCTGCCGCAAATTTAATCGCAAAGGTCACAATCACCATGAAGAATACTGTCCCCCATGTATTCGGTGTTTGTTCAAATCCAATTCCACGTAACATATTGTTAATGACATCATCAATACCTAAGCTCTTCCAAAATGCACTAATCTCTGTAAAAAGTGTTGTCGCATTTGATAACGGAATATTTGGTCGCCCAATTCCATTTTCAAGTGTCGAACCCATAATACGCAAGTTAATGGAATACAATGCAATCATCATTAAAATCCCTGCTAATAGTGCATTGATTTTTGCTTTTGTATGCAAAATCCCTGTAATACTTCCTGCAATAAAACCTGCTAAAATTGCGCACAGTGTTGCGATGATTGGATCATATCCAAGTGTAATCATCGTCGCTGCTGTCGCGCCCCCTGTTACAAAGCTACCGTCTACTGTTAAGTCGGGAAAATCTAAAACTCGGAATGTAAGATACACTCCGAGCGCCATAATTGCATAGATGATTCCCTGCTCTACAGAGCCAAATACCGCTACAAACATGTAGAATCATCTCCTCTTATTTTACTTCTTCTGCGTTCCACTCTTTGTTGATTGTAATGCCTAATTTATCAGCAGTTTCTTTATTTACTTCGAATTTTAAGTTAGCTGGGTATGCTGCTGGAATATCAGCTGGCTTCTTACCCTCTTTTAAGATTTGAACAGCCATTTGTCCTGCCTCATAACCGATATCATAATAACTGAAACCGTATGCGCCAAAACCGCCACGCTTCACTGAATCAAGTTCACCAACCATTACTGGAATCTTTTTATCTGTTGCTACATCTAATACAGAATCAAGTGCTGAAACCACTGTGTTATCTGTAATGATGTAATAAGCATCTACTTTACTTACTAATGATTCTGTTGCTTGTTTTACGTCTGCTGATGTATTCGCAGAAGCTTCTACTACTTCTACACCATATTTTTTTGCTTCTTTTTTCACGATATCAACTTGTGCGCGTGAGTTTTGCTCACCTGCGTTATACACCATCCCTATTTTTTTTGCTTTTAATTCATTCGCAATGAACTTCACTGTGTTCGGAATCGCTTCAGGATGTGTATCTACTGTTCCTGTTACGTTCGCGCCTGGTTTTTCCATTGATTGAATTAATTCTGCACCTACTGCATCTGTTACAGATGTAAATAACACAGGAATATCAGCTGTTGCTGTTTGAACTGCTTGTGCTGAAGGTGTCGCATTTGCGAAAATCAAGTCGTTTCCTGCACCAACTAAATTATTCGCAGCTGTTGTATTGTTCGCTGGATCACCTTGTGCATTTTGTTCGTCATATTCTACTTTTAACCCTGATTCTTTCAGTGCCGCTTTGAAACCCTTTGTTGCTTCATTCAAAGATGGGTGTTCTACATATTGTAAAATACCAACTTTATACGTTTTCTCATCTGCATTTGCCTTTTCGTCTTGCGTTTCGTCCTTTTTACCGCAAGCAGCTAAGACTAGCATGGTGGCTGCTGTTACAAGTAACAACAACATACTCTTTTTCTTCATCTATAAGCCCTCCCAATATATGTAGCTTTCTACCTTAATTATTGTAATATTACAGTCGTAAAATTGAATAGTCAATAAAATTATGAATGTTCCGATAATTTTATGCACTAAATCGTTGAGGTTTAATGCGTTAAAGCGTTGGTGCATCAATGTTTTGAAGAATTTATCAAAAATTAATTTTTCTGAATTATTTGCCTATGAAATAATTCTTTACATTGTTTTTTGATGTGTTTATGATGAAGTATGTTCGACGTGGTTCGTAACCATCCCACGAAAAAAAACTAAGGAGAAATGAATATGAAAACGAAATTTTTTGCGACAAGTGGTATTATCGCAGCTGTATACATTGCGGTATCACTCCTTCTTGCTCCCCTCTCATTTGGAGCGATTCAATTGCGCTTTAGTGAGATTTTAAACCAATTAATTGTGTTTAATAAAAAATATTTTTACGCCATCGTGATTGGTGTGTTTATTACTAACCTCTTTTCACCGAATGGACCGATTGATTTATTATTCGGCGTAGGGCAGACTGCTTTATCATTAGGTATTACAATCCTATCCGCAAAATTCATCAAATCAATTGTGGCACGTATGATTTTTAATACGGTTGTCTTCTCATTCATGATGTGGCTCATCGCATGGGAATTAAATATCATTTTCGATTTACCATTCGGGTATACTTGGTTAACAGTCGCAATTGGTGAAGCCATCGTTATGCTGATCGCCATTCCAATCATGTTACTTATAAACAAACGCGTTCATTTTAGAAAGTTAATGGATGCGTAAATGAAAAAATACCACGCTGTCTTATAGACACTGTGGTATTTTTTCATTCTTAAATATATTCGTTAATTTCGTCACGTAATTTTGCTTTTAGGAATTTACCTACCGACGTTTTTGGGATTTCATCTAAGAATAAAACATCATCTGGAAGCCACCATTTCGCAAAATCTTGTTCTAAATAAGCCAACAACTGGGCTTTTAAAACTGCTTCATCTGCTGGTTTTTCATGCGTTACAACACAAGCAAGTGGTCGTTCTTGCCATTTCGGATGAGGAACTGCAATCACTGCTGCTTCAAATACGGCATCATGTGTCATGAGCGCATTCTCTAAATCAACAGAAGAAATCCATTCCCCGCCACTCTTAATTAAATCTTTTGTACGATCCGTAATCTTAATATAGCCCTGTGGTGTACGAACTGCGATATCCCCTGTGTACAACCAGCCATTTCGAAAGGCATCTGCTGTACGCTCATCTTTGTAATATTCATCTGCCACCCATGGACCCCGTATCATAAGTTCCCCCATCGTTTTACCATCCCACGGTACTTCACCATTTTCATTAATAATACGCGTTTCAATTAGAGATACCGTCATTCCCTGTGTACTACGTGCTTCTAATTTATCATCGTAATCCCAGTCGTCCATTTCCGAACTATAATTCGAAACCGACACAATCGGACTCGTCTCGGTCATACCATAACCAACTAAGAAATTCACACCATACTTTTGTTCAAATGCCTTAATCAATCCTTTTGGCGATGATGAACCACCGCTTACAAGACGTGTTAGCGACGCAATATCTCTTGGCACTTCTGATTTTTCTAACTCTTGCATCATGCCAAGCCAAATAGTAGGAACACCTGCCGATAATGTAACGCGCTCTGATTCGATTAAATCAAGCAAAATCTTCGGTGTAAAATGTGGTCCCGGTAACACCTGTGTCGCACCAAAATTCACACATGCAAACGGTAAACCCCATGCATTTACGTGGAACATTGGAACAACAGGCATAACGATATCTCTCTCTTGTAAACCAAATGTTTCCACAAGACCAAGTGATAGCGCATGTAAGACAAGGCTACGATGCGTATACACAACACCTTTTGGGAATCCCGTTGTCGCACTCGTATAGCACATACCTGCTGGCATCTTTTCGTCTAAATCTTCTGGAAATTCAAAGTCTGTACGCGCTTCTTTTAATAAATCTTCATACACAAAAATATTTGGAATCGTAGACTGTGACACATCAACATCATCCCCCATGACGATAACAGCACGAACTGTTTTCAACTCTGTATAGATTTCTTCAATAATCGGTAATAAATCGTCATCCACCAATAGAATCTCGTCTTTTGCATGATTGATAATATAGATGAGATGCTCTGGCGCTAAACGAATATTCACCATATGAAGCACTGCACCTGAACAAGGAACTGCAAAATATGCTTCTAAATGACGATGATGATTCCAAGCGAATGAACCGATTTTCATTCCTCTCTGTAAACCAAAATCTTCGAGTACAGCAGCTAACTTTTTTGTACGAACTGCAAAATCAGCGTACGTTAATCGGTGTATCATTGTATCCGATGTGCGCGAAATAATCGGCTTGTGCTTAAAATACGTTTCTGCCCTTTTGAAAAAACTCGTCAATACTAAAGGTGTATCCATCATACGAATCATTCTCCCCTTCGTCGAATTCCATTTTTTGTATTACTACATGTCATTGTACAAAAAAGGAAAAGAAAAATCTAACAAAAAATAGCTTTTTAAGAGAAAATAATTGATTATTATAGAAAATATTATATTTTAACCTTTTAAAGAATTGAATTGTATTTTTATGAATGGCAATTCAGTTTTAACAACTTTAAAAACGAGGTATGGATTTTCGTCCACCCTCGTTTTTATTTTTATTCATTTAACCCTGTAATATACCAACCATTATCAAATCGTTCTACCGTATAAACATTTGTATATACAGCATCTTTCGAAGAACCATCTTCTTTATAAATTGTGTAATCTTCATCAACACTTACATGATACTTACTGTCATTTATTTTCTCATGATTCACAATTGTTGTATTATTTTCATTTACACCATTACCTTTATCGAAGCTATTTTCAATATATTGTTTTTGGCTTTTATAAAAACTAGAACTTGGTGAAATATAGCTTGATAAACTACTTGTATCACCAGAATTCATTGCATAACTAAATTCTGATAGATAACTTCTAACCGTTTGATCCATCTCATTTGTAATCTCTTCTTCTTCAATTGCTAATTCGTGTTCTTGCTCACGTTTTTCTTGCGCTGTTTGTTCTTGTTGATATTGTTTCATAGCTGCTTTAGCAGAAGCTTCTGCTACACGTTCAAATTTCTGTCCATCTTCTGATGATGAATAATGAATTGTCAATTTATCGTCTTCTAATGTAAAATCTGCAGCCAAATCTTCACCACTTGTCTTACCAACTGCTACAAAGTTCATAAATGAAGCACTATCTTTTTCGATTTTCAAACGAATTGGCTTTTCACTATACATCGTTGAAAAATCACCATTTTCTTTAATGACAACATAACTTGGTTCTTCACTATCTGTTGCTTTCCAATATCCTGCGATGTCTTTAAAAGAAAGTGTATTACGATAGATTTCTTTATTCAAATAACTAACTGTTGAATAATGATTAAGTTCATCTGAGACTAATTTCACATCGTCAATATTACCCAAGTTCATATAATATAATTTATTCTCATCCGTTGCATACGCAACTGTACCATTCATATTCGCCATACTCTGTACATCTGATTCAATTTTTTGATGGTCTACCATTAAATCATGATCTTTAGTTAAATAAGCAACTTCACCTGTTTTTGAAATATATGATTCTTCTACATTTGAGGCAATTTTTTGCTGTTTTTCATCTTTTAGCACATACAATGTTTCGTCTTCATCTTGCATATATACTTCACCATTGTGTACAGAGAAATTCGAAATATCTGTTGCTAACTTTTTCGATGTGTCACGATCCTTAGCTGTTGTGAATAAATCACCATCACCTGTTAAATAAATTGTCTCGTGGTCTACCACTTGATAATCAATTACATCATCTGCAATTTTTGATGTACGATTTTGATCCTTCATATCGCTTACTTTAAGACTATTATCTTCATTTTCATTTGAAACAAAATAAATATCATTTGCATCCTTTTCAACCATATACAGCCCGACACTGTCACCAGTTATTTTTACGCCCTCTTTATCTTCATTTTCTTTGTAAAATAACATGTTATCTTCATTTGTATAAAATATTTCTTCTCCATTAAATTTAAAAGCATTCACTTGTTCTGCTATAGTTTTTTCTTCACGTGTTTCTAAGTTATAAACAAGAAGGTCCTGATCTTTACTTACATAATAAATTTGTTTGTCTTTTAGTGTGTACTGCGACACACCGTTCCCAATTTTTTCAGTAACTACTTCTTTTTGACCTAAATCGATACTATATAGATTCTCGTCTTGATCACGGTAAAAAATAATATCACTATTATTTAGCTGTTCAAATGTCACAACATTTTTTGCTAATTTTTCTTTTGACGTTCCTGAAGCAACCTTATATAAGTCATAATCATCAGATAGGTATAAAACATAGTCTTTTTCTACGTTATAGTGGAAGTTCTGTTCTAATACGTCACTTGCAATTTTTTCATCTTCTTTTTGTCCTATTTTATGTATATATAAATCTCCGCTACCTAAACTATCCTCATTCATATGTTGTTGTTTATACATCATAAATGTTTGTTCCGCTGTTTCAGATACTTGTGTTTTTTGATTTGTACTTTCTTTACCACAACCAGCTAACAATAAAGCAAATGCGCCACTTGCAATGAAAAATTTCCATTTGTTTTTCATATTTCTCCTCCAAATTTTAGCCATTAAATTTTATTTTAAGCAATATATACTAACGAAACAACCTTATGAGCAATATTTATAAAGAAAAATAGTAATTTTTTATAAAATAAAAAGAGACTGCTTGAG
>NZ_BJOB01000047.1 GCF_006539985.1 Kurthia gibsonii
CCTCCTTTTATTTTGAAAATTATAAAAGTCCTGTTTCTTTTACGAATACAACTCGATTTTTCATACAATTCTTGATACTATAAATATATGGTAGATTACAAAGGGGGAATTCTGTGTTACTAAGCAAAGATTATAAAGTGGGTAAAACATTCGATCAAATCGATGTTGGCACATCTCTGCAAATCACAGAAAATATTGAGAGTAAAGATTTATTGTTATATTTAGGATTAACGAATGATCAGAACCCGCTATATATCCAGCAGGAATATGCAGCACTTACTACATATGAAAAGCCTGTTGTACCAGTTATTATGTTATCTGGTATTGTAACATCTGCGATTTCCAAATACATGCCTGGACCTGGTTCGTATATATCAGCTATTTCACTACTTTATCCTAAACCATTGCATCACTACGAAACGTTACATCTATCGTTAAAAGTAGTAGCAAAGAATGCAGAAATGAATGAATTACATTTACAAGTAGAAGGAAAAAATAACGAAGAACAGATTGTTGTATCTGGCACTGTAAACGTTATACCACCTAAATTGTAAGATTATATGATATGCACGGATGTTTGAAATGGGGGTTTCAATACATTAGCGGAGGCATAAACATGACAAACACAATCTTAGTAGTAGAAGATGAACTATCGATTGCGACTTTATTACAGTACAATCTTAAGCAAGCAGGGTATGAGGTAATGATTGCGAATGACGGTGAAGAAGGGCTTCAAAAAGCGATTGAACATCGCCCAAACTTGATCTTACTAGACCTCATGCTGCCAAAGAGAGATGGTATGGAAGTGTGTAAAGAGTTACGCATTCAAAAAATTGATACACCAATCATTATGTTAACAGCAAAAGATGATGAATTTGATAAAGTATTAGGTTTAGAACTTGGTGCAGACGACTATATGACGAAGCCATTCAGTCCGCGTGAAGTCATTGCACGGGTGAAGGCAGTTTTACGACGTTCAAAAGTAGTAGAATCTGCACAAACAAATGATGAAAAAGAAAAACTTTCTGACTCTGAAAAAACGTATCATATTGGTCCGCTTAGCGTATATCCTGAACGTTTTGAAGCGTCATTAGACAATAAAGAGCTTGAATTCACACCGAAAGAATTCGAACTACTAGTTTATCTATTAGAGAATAAAAATCGTGTATTAACGAGAGATCAATTATTAAGTGCCGTTTGGCATTATGATTTTGCAGGAGATACACGTATTGTAGACGTGCATATTAGCCATTTACGCGATCAAATCGAAGAAAATAGTCGTAAACCCAAATATATTAAAACGATTCGTGGTTTAGGTTATAAGTTTGAGGAGCCTAAAGGGTCATGAATACATTAAAAGTACGCCTATTAATTGCATTTGCGTGCTTGTATGCCGCAATTTTAGCTGGTCTTGGCTTTGTATTAGGCCAGCTTTTTCCTGTTTATATGGAAAATACAGTGCGTTCTAATTTACAAGAAGCACAGCAACATTTAAGTGACTATTTTACTTCTGAAAAAATTCCGATTACGGATAAACAGCAACAAGAGCTAGTGAAGCAACTTCCAGATAGTTTCTTATCAAATGATTTAATTACAACACGTTGGCATTTTTGGCTCATTCTCATTATTGTTCTATTTATCGCGTTCGTCTTACTCATGTTCACAACGAATCGACTTTTAAAGAAGCTATCGTTATCTGTTGAGCATGTAACGCAAACCGCTTTAGAATTAGCGCAAGGGAATTATCGTGCACGTGCATATGAATCTTCTGATGTAGCCACAACAGCACTTAGCAAGTCGATTAATGTTTTAGCGCGTAATTTACAAGATATGACAATGATTCGTGAGATTGAACAAGAGCGTCTCAAAACCCTTATTAATAATATGGGAAGTGCCTTGATTATGATTGGGCGAGAAGGTGAAATCTCGGTTGTGAATGATGGTTTTTTAAAACTATTTAATAAAAATCATGAAGACGTAAAAAAACATGTTTTTCGAGAACTTGGTGTTGATGAAAATTTAGAAGAGTTTGTCGATCATGTTTTTATGACGGAAACACCATATCGTAGGCAAATTGAAATAACTGTTCATCAACAAATTAAACATATGGAAGTGTATGGTGCGCCAGTTATTGGAGCGCATGGTCATTGGCTTGGTGTTGTAATTGTCATGCACGATATTACAGAACTGAAGAACTTAGAACAAGTGCGAAAAGACTTCGTTGCGAATGTGTCACATGAGCTAAGAACACCGATTACATCGATTAAAGGCTTCTCAGAAACACTTCTAGATGGCGCTTACAAAGATGAAGAAACATTATTATCTTTTTTAGAGATTATGTATAAAGAAAGTAATCGACTGCAAATGCTTGTCCAGGACTTATTAGAGCTGTCGAAAATTGAAAAAGAAGGATTCAAAGTTGATGTAGCACCGACTTCTTTCAATGCGATTGTAAAAAGTGCGATGGAAATGGCGCATATTCAAATTGAAGAGAAGAATATGGATGTACATTTAGAAGAAGAAGGGGAGGTTCGTGTACTTGGAGATGCGAATCGTCTCACACAAATTGTTGTAAATTTACTTGCGAATGCAGTTTCCTATTCGAAACCTGACAAACGAATTGACTTGAAAGTACTAACACATGGTGAATATGGCGTAGTCGAAATCGCCGATCAAGGAATCGGTATTAAACAAGCAGAAATTCCGCGTATTTTTGAACGATTCTACCGTGTAGATCGTGCGAGAAGTCGTAATTCAGGTGGAACGGGTTTAGGGCTTGCAATCGTAAAACATTTAGTTGAAGCACATAATGGTCGAATTATTGTAAAAAGTGAAGAAGGTGTGGGAACGACGATGCGTATTTATATCCCGTTAGCATCATAATTTACATGGAATTTACAAAAGGCTAATAGAAACTTCATAACAACTTGCTATACTAAACATATGAAACCCCCTTCATAACATGAATCCAAAAAGAAAGACCCCTTGTATACGAAAGAAACTCAACCTTTCCTAAAGGTGAGTTCCTTTCGTTTTTTTTATTTTGACTGCATAGCATGATAGAATAGAGAAGAAGAAAATACGAACAGGAGTGTGAGGGAATGACACAAAAAAAATTACTGTTGCTAGACGGGAATAGTTTAGCATATCGTGCATTTTTTGCTTTACCCCCATTAACAAACCACCAGGGAATTCATACGAATGCAGTGTATGGATTTACAACGATGTTACAAAAAATTCTAGCAGAAGAACAACCAACGCATATGCTTGTAGCATTTGATGCAGGGAAAACAACGTTCCGTCATAATACGTACACAGAATATAAAGGTGGACGTCAAAAAACACCACCAGAATTATCAGAACAATTCCCTTATGTGCGAAAACTCGTAGCGGCTTATAATATGAAGCAATATGAATTAGAAATGTATGAAGCAGACGATATCATTGGCACACTTGCGAAACAAGCAGAACAGGCAGATATGCAAGTGGTTATTATCTCAGGCGATAAAGATTTAACGCAGCTAGCAACAGACAAAACAACCGTCTACATAACGCGTAAAGGTATGACGGATATCGAACACTATACGCCAGCGCATATTTTAGAAAAGTATGGCTTAACACCTGAACAGATTATTGATATGAAAGGTCTTATGGGCGATTCATCTGATAATATTCCGGGTGTGCCAGGTGTAGGTGAAAAGACAGCGATTAAACTGTTGAAAGAATATCCAACAGTAGAAGATATTTATGCGCATGTCACAGAGGTGAAGGGTGCAAAGTTACAAGAGAAATTGGTTGCAAATGAAGAACAAGCAAAAATGAGCAAACAACTTGCGACGATTGAAGTGAATGCACCAATTGAAGTGACAGTAGATGAACTTGGCTGGGAAGGTCCAGATGTAGAAGCCCTATTCGCTTTATGGCAAGAGCTTGATTTTAAAACATTACTTGAAAAAAGCGAATATGAATCGGAAGCACAGGAAACAGCTTTACTCGAACATCAAATTGTTTCGAATTTAACTGCTGAACAGCTTGTAGATGGTATGGCGATTCATTTAGAGATGGAGAATGCGCATTATCATACATCGAAAGCACTTGGACTTGCGTTTGTAACGGACACAACAGCTTACTATATGGCATATGAAGATGTACTTCAATCTGAAGAAGTAAAAGCTTATTTACAAGATGAAACAAAGAAAAAATATGTATTTGATTTGAAAAAACATCAAGTTGCATTTGCGCGTGATCAAATTGAATTAAAAGGCGTTGAATTCGATTTATTATTAGCGGCATACATTGATGATCCAGCTTTTGCCTCTGAAGATATTGCTTCTGTTTCACGTGCATACAACTATACAAATGTGCAAACAGAAGAATCAATTTATGGTAAAGGTGCAAAACGAGCAGTACCATCAGAAGAAGTATTAGCAGAACATGTATGTCGCCAAGCGTTAGCCGTTTATACGACGCGCGAACCATTGCTTTCGAAGCTAAAAGAGAATGAACAATATGATTTATATACAGATATTGAACTACCACTTGCACATATTCTAGGGAAGATGGAGACATGTGGTATTCGCGTTAATAAAGAGACATTAGCTGACATGGGTGAAGAATTAACAGAAAAACTACAGGCAATTGAGGCGACAATTTATACGCTTGCAGGAACAAAATTCAATATTAATTCACCTAAACAATTAGGTGTTGTACTATTTGAAAAACTTCAATTACCAGTTATTAAAAAGACGAAAACAGGTTATTCAACTGCAGCAGATGTTTTAGAAAAGCTAGCACCTGAACATGAAATTATCGAACACATCTTACAATACCGTCAATTAGGGAAGTTACAATCGACTTATATTGAAGGGTTAATGAAAGAAATTCATGAAGATGACCATAAGATTCATACACGCTATCAACAAGCTTTAACTGCAACAGGCCGTCTAAGTTCAACGGATCCCAACTTACAAAACATCCCGATTCGTTTAGAAGAAGGGCGTAAAATTCGTAAAGCCTTTGTGCCTGAAACGGAAGGGTGGCAACTATTCGCAGCCGACTATTCACAAATTGAGTTACGTGTACTCGCGCATATGTCACAAGATGAGAACTTGATGCAAGCTTTCTTAAACGGATTAGATATCCATACGAATACAGCAATGAACGTATTCCATGTAGCAGAAGATGAAGTTACTTCGTCTATGCGACGTGCGGCGAAAGCAGTTAACTTTGGGATTGTCTATGGAATCAGTGACTACGGTTTATCTCAAAACTTAGATATCTCAAGAAAAGAAGCAGCAGAATTTATTGAACGCTACTTTGCTAGTTTCCCAGGTGTTAAAACATATATGGATAATATGGTAAAGGTGGCGAAAGAAAAGGGTTATGTTACAACACTATTAAACCGTAGACGTTACTTACCTGATTTAAAATCAAGTAACTTCAATTTACGTAGTTTTGCTGAGCGTACAGCGATGAATACACCAATTCAAGGTAGCGCAGCAGATATTATTAAAAAAGCGATGATTGATATGGATGCTGCTTTAAAAGAGCATCAATTACAGGCAAAAATGTTATTACAAGTACATGATGAATTGATTTTTGAAGCACCAGAAGAAGAAATTGCAATTTTAGAAAAGCTCGTACCAGAAGTGATGGCAAATACCGTGAAGTTAGATGTGCCACTACGTGCAGATTATTCTGCTGGTTATACATGGTACGATGCGAAATAGGAAGTGAAATGATATGCCGGAATTACCAGAAGTAGAAGGCGTCGTACGTTCACTACAACCTGCTGTAACAGGTAGAACGATTGAATGTGTGACAATTTCGCCAACGATTTATACAAGCCATGAAGCAGGTAAGCAAAGTATTATAAAAGGGTTGCAGCCGGATGAGTTTGTAGAAGCTGTGACAGGAATGACGATCCAAGATGTTACACGTCGCTCAAAATATATTTATTTTACGTTAGAGTATGCAGGTGCCACATATAAGTTAGTGAATCATTTGGGTATGAGCGGTGCTTTTTTTGATGTACATGATGTATCGGAAATTCTAGAAGAAAAGTTCCGTAAACATGCCCATGTGACCTTTACACTTGATAACGGAAAGAAACTGATCTATTCAGATATCCGCCGCTTTGGTGAGATGCGCTTCTTACAAAAGATTGAAGATCATCCGCCATTAATGGCGTTAGCACCGGAACCATTTGATTCTATTGCGAAAGACCATTTTTTAACATATTGTGCGTTACCCAAGTACAGTAAAAAAGAAATTAAAGCGGTCGTTATGGATTCACATGTGTTATGTGGTTGTGGCAATATCTATGCAACAGAAGCTTTATTCCGAACGAAAATTAACCCGGGACGAATTACATCCCGATTAAGTAGGGCGGAGAAAGAACAGCTATTTGACGAGATTGTTGCAGTTTTGAGCGAAAGTATCGCATATGGTGGGTCGTCAATCTCGGATTATCGAAATATTAATGGTGAGGCTGGAGGTATGCAGGACCGTTTACAAATGTACGGGATGAATATTTGCCCAATGTGTCATACTAATTCAGAACAAAAAATCATAGCAGGACGGAATTCGTATTACTGTCCAAATTGTCAAAAATAGGGGGTGTCGAAATGATTATTGGATTAACAGGAAGTATCGCAAGTGGGAAAAGTACAGTAGCAAAAATGCTCGAAAAATATCGTTTTCCGATTGTCGATGCAGATCAAGTAGCACGTCTTGTTGTAGAACCAGGGGAGCCAGCGCTTACAGAAATCGTAGCTGCTTTTGGGGGAGAAATCTTATTAGAAGATGGTTCATTGGATCGCAAAAAATTGGGTGATCTCATTTTTCATGACCCATCAAAGCGAGCTATTTTAAACGGAATTATTCATCCCGCGATTCGAAAAGAGATGTTGAGACAGCGCGATGAATGGCTTAATAACGGGGCTGAAGTCGTTATTATGGACATTCCATTATTGTTTGAAAGTAAGTTACAACACTTTGTTGAAAAGATTTTAGTTGTGTCATTATCGGAAGAAAAACAGTTGGAGCGTTTGATGGAACGAAACCAATTAAGTGAGGATGAAGCGCGAGCGCGAATTAGCTCGCAGCTACCTCTTTCTGTGAAAGAAGAAGGCGCAGATGCAGTTATTTATAATGAGGGTACATTAGACAAAACGGAACAACAGTTGAACTATATTTTAAAAGAATGGGGTTTAGTATAAAACATAAAAGAATATCAAAAAAGTGATAGAAAAAAGTTGTCAGAAAATAAAAACTTTTGTTTTTGTGTGTAAATATGTTCTACTTCCAGATAAATGTGTTATACTAATTCTCAAATAACACATTTAAAAGAATTTCTTTTAAAACAGGAGGATATATTTCATGACAGTTTCTATTGCTATTAACGGATTTGGCCGTATCGGACGTATGGTGTTCCGTCAGGCGATACTTCAAGATGATTTAAACATCGTTGCCATCAATGCGAGTTACCCATCGGAGACATTAGCTCATTTAGTAAAATACGATACAAACCACGGACGTTTCGAAGGTACTGTTGAAGCGGTTGAAGGTGCACTAATTGTAAACGGTAAACGTGTACAACTTGTATCAGAGCGCGATCCATTAAAATTACCTTGGAAAGAACTAGGTGTGGATATTGTAATCGAAGCAACAGGTAAATTTAACGCACGCGACAAAGCTGCTTTACATCTAGAAGCTGGTGCGAAAAAAGTTATTTTAACTGCACCTGGTAAAAATGAAGATATTACAGTCGTTATGGGTGTAAATGATGACAAATTAGATTTATCAAAACATGATGTTATTTCAAACGCTTCATGTACAACTAACTGCCTTGCTCCTGTAGCAAAAGTTTTAAATGATAAGTTCGGTATTGATAACGGTCTTATGACAACAGTTCATGCTTATACAAATGACCAAAAAAATATTGATAACCCACACAAAGATTTACGTCGTGCACGTGCTTGTGCGGAATCAATTATTCCAACTTCAACAGGTGCTGCAAAAGCATTAGCACTTGTACTACCTGAATTACAAGGTAAATTACATGGTATGGCTCTACGTGTTCCAACACCAAATGTATCACTTGTAGATTTAGTAGTAGACTTAAACAAAGATGTAACAGTTGAAGAAGTGAATGCTGCATTCATCGAAGCTTCTCAAACATCTTTAAAGGGTGTATTAGATTTCACAACAGAACCTTTAGTATCTGTAGATTTCAATACAAACCCAGCTTCAGCAACAGTTGACGGCTTAACAACTATGGTTATGGGTACACGCAAAGTAAAAGTACTTGCTTGGTACGATAACGAGTGGGGTTACTCAACTCGCGTAGTAGATTTAACACAAAAAGTAGCGCGTGAATTAGCAGCAGTACAAGCATAATTTAATTGTAATAATTTAAACTGTAAGTAGAACGGTGCAAGTCGTTTTGCTTACAGTTTTTTATTGTTCTGTATTCAGTAGTATTTCCCTTAAAAAATATAGGGATTGTTCGGTACATCACACGTTTTTTTGTTATAATAGATAAACTAAATAGTATTTAATTCAGGAGAGAAAAATTATGAGATGCCCAAGTTGTCAGTACAATGGAACAAAAGTGATTGATAGCCGACCTGTCGATGATAATAAAGCCATTCGTCGTCGCCGCGAATGCGAATCATGTGGGTTTCGCTACACCACATTTGAAAAAGTAGAAGAGATGCCGCTAGTTGTTGTGAAAAAAGACGGCTCGCGTGAAGAATTTAGTCGTGAAAAAGTGTTGCGCGGGCTTATTCGTGCCTGTGAAAAAAGACCAGTTGCATTAAGTGAGCTTGAAGATGTTGTCTTTGCGATTGAACAAGATTTACGAAGTGCTGGTATTGCGGAAGTTAAATCCGAAGATGTCGGTGAAAAAGTAATGGATCGCTTAGCAAAAATTGACGAAGTATCTTACGTGCGTTTTGCATCAGTTTACCGTCAGTTCAAAGATATTAATGTATTTATTCATGAGTTACGTGAGTTAATTGAGCGACAAGAAAGTGAATCGGACTCAAAAGAAGATTAAATAAAAGAGGAGGAGTTTGAATTGAAACTAAATAATGAACTACATTCCGTAGACCGATTTACAATTCACATTCCATTTCCTCTTTCAAGTTATGAAAGAAAGTTAATTACGCTACTTTATCAGCCTTTAATTGGACCTGAACCAATTAGTCTGTATTTTTTGTTGTGGGCTGAAGGGGAAGATGAAGAAGGTAGAGACTATACACACTACCATTTGATGAATGGACTTGATATGTCAATTGGGGCTATTTTCAACGCACGTATTGCGCTTGAAGCGATTGGATTATTACGTACGTATAAAAAAGAAACAGATGATTTACATTATTTTTCGTATGAAATTTTACCACCTTTAGAAGCAAGACGTTTCTTTGAAGACCCACTTCTATCGATGTTTTTATTCAGTAAAATTGGTGAGAATGCATACCGTCGCTTATTGCAGCGCTTTACACCGAAACGTGTAGCAATCGAAGGAATGACGGAAATTTCACGTCAATTTACGGATGTCTATCAACCGATTCAACAACATATGCCAAAAAATATGATGGTGCATGACATAGCTGAAAAACCATCGAAAATCCCATTTTACTATCAATCTTTTGATTTTCCATTACTTATGTCTGGATTATCTGAAAATATGATTCCACATCGTTTGATCACAGCTGAGATTAAAGAAACGATTGCAAAAGTTGCATTTATGTATGGTTTATCTGCAATTGATATGAAGCATGTGCTTATGATGGCGAATAGTGATGATGAATTAACGACAGATGCGGTGCGTAAATCAGCGAGTGAATATTATAAATTGACGATTTCCAAAACACCACCAGCTATTTCGAAAATGCTGCCACCTGAACAAGCACATGAGCAGGCGAAGGAATGGAATAGTAAACAAGACGAGTTAGTACAATATTTTGAACAAGCACGACCAATTGATGTTTTAATTGCTGTGAATGACGGGAAGCAAGTATTTGATCATGAACTTGAAATGTATGAAAGTTTAATTACACAATATGATATTACACCACCTGTTGTGAATGTATTAATTCATTATATCTCGCTAAATAATCCAGGTCATATTAGTAAAAAGTATATTCAAGCGATTGCAGCAGATTGGCGTAAAAAAGGAATTGAAACCGCTACGCAAGCGATGAATGAGGCACGTCAATTCATGGATCAAAAAAATCCAACAGTGAAAAAGGCGACTACAATCGAAGATATGCATGCGGAGTTTGAATTGCTTCAGGCGGCAGCTTACGTTCTTTATCAATTTGAACCAGGTAAAGCAAGTGCTGCTAAACTAAAAAATATCGAAGAGACCTTCAAAAGTTTAATGAAAAAAATTGAACCACCTGTTCTTCTTCAAATGTTGGCAGATGGCAAAGAGCCATTTGCACATGAATTAAAAGCAGTGACGCAGTTTGCTTCGATGTATGAATGGGAACGACCTTTATTAAATACGTTAATTCATTATGCTCATTTCTCAAGTGAAGGGAATTTGAATTTACCATTCTTAGAGGCGATTGCTTCAGGGTGGCGTAAACAGTCGGTTCAAACGATTGAAACAGCCATTCAATATGGACAAAATTATCGAAAGTCACGCGCTCAAAAATATAGCCGTACGACTTACGGGAATCCTGAGAAAAAAGAATTACCAGCATGGATTAATTCATCAGAGAAGCCAAAAAGTCAGGCATCACTTGAAGAGTTAGAACGTCAATATCGTATGAAGAAGAAATCCTGAGGAGGTGTTGTACGTTGAAACCGATTCAAAATGAATTACAAAAACAAATGGATGCCAAATTTCAAGAGCGTCTACAGTCGATTCAAGAAGAACTTTTAAAAGACCCTGTCATTCAAAAGTTTTTCAAAGAGAATGAAGGTGCGATTACACGCTCTGTTTTAGAACGTGGATTAGGCAAGTTGTACGAATTTAAAAATCAACAACAAGATTGTTCAAAGTGTCCCTCTGTACAGCAGTGTGTGAATACAATCAATGGCTTTACACCAAAATTATCGCTAACACGTGGTTTAATTGATTTAGAATATACACCTTGTCAGCAAAAACGTATTGAAGATGAACGCCGTCATACGGAGAAGATGATTGCGAGTATGCACATGCCAAAAGATGTGTTACGAGCGACATTATCAGATGTACGCGTCTATAGTGAAGATCGTGAAAATTTATTGCAGGCAGCGCAAAACTTTGTTGACCAAGTGAAGCAGACGGGAGAATTACCACGTAAAGGATTTTATTTATATGGTGATTTTGGTGTCGGGAAGTCCTTCTTAATTGGAGCGATTGCGAATGAATTAGCAGCTTTGCAAATTCAATCTGTCGTTGTCTATGTACCTGAATTTTTACGTGAATTAAAAAATGCAATTGGGACACCACAATTAGAAGAAAAGTTTGATTTTGTGAAAAAAGCACCTGTGTTAATGCTTGATGATTTAGGCGCTGAACAGTTATCAGAATGGACGCGAGATGAAATTTTAGGGTCTATTCTGCATTATCGTATGGCAGAACAATTGCCGACATTTATTACATCGAATCTTGATTATAGTGGTCTTGAAGTATTCTTTACTCAGACTGCACGTGGTGGACAGGACCCGATTAAAGCGAAGCGAATTATGGAACGAATCAAAGCAATTACAGAACCAATTCAAGTGGAAGGCTTAAATTTACGCGATTTAACATAGAAGTGCTTGAATTCTAAAAAATAGTTGCGAGTTCGATTCTGAAGTTTTATAATAGGTTACATTAATATGTAAATGCACAGATAAGGACAACAATGATTAGTGCGACTTTCAGAGAGGAATACAATGGTGCGAGTATTCTAGTGACGGCTAATGATTTACCACCTTGGAGCAGCGACAGTGAACGAATAGTAATTGTCGACGGTAGCGGCCCGTTAGCCGATCGAGAGCTTCGTCTTTGCAGTTTTTTCTGCATGGAAGGAAGAAGGGTGGAACCACGAGCGCAAGCATCGTCCCTTTAGGGAGGATGCTTTTTTGTATGCAAAAAATCTCCCGTTTGTGGCCCGTAGCTTTCGAAATAATAAAAAGGAGAGAATGGATATGTCAGAAATGATTCAATTAACATTCCCAGATGGGTCTGTAAAAGAGTACGAAAAAGGAATTACAACAGATGCAGTAGCAGCGGCAATTAGCCCAGGATTACGCAAAAAAGCAATCGTTGGTAAATTCAATGGGGAGTTAGTTGATACAAAAACACCTTTAAATGAAGATGGCACAATCGCGATTATTACACCTTCAGATGATGAAGCATTAGAAGTGTTACGTCACTCAACTGCCCATTTATTAGCACAAGCAGTAAAACGTCTATTCCCAGATGTAAAATTAGGTATTGGTCCTGTAATCGAAGGTGGTTTCTACTATGATATCGATTCAAAAGAACCAATCACTTCTGAAGATTTCCCGAAAATCGAAAAAGAGATGAAAAAAATCATCGCTGAAAACTTAGAAGTTGTACGCCATGATGTATCTCGTGCAGAAGCACAACGTCGTTTTGAAGAAATTGAGGACGAATACAAATTAGAATTACTTGAAGCAATTCCAGCAGATGAGCAAGTGTCAATCTACGAACAAGGCGAATTCTTCGACCTTTGCCGCGGTGTACACGTACCATCAACAAACAAAATTAAAGAATTCAAACTTCTATCAATTGCAGGTGCATATTGGAGAGGGAATTCAGATAACAAAATGCTACAACGTATTTACGGAACTGCATTCTTCACAAAAGAAGATTTAAAACATCATCTTCAAATGTTAGAAGAAGCAAAAGAACGTGACCACCGTAAAATTGGTAAGGAATTAGACATCTTTACTTCAAGCCAATTAGTAGGTCAAGGTTTACCATTATGGTTACCGAACGGTGCAACAGTACGTCGCACAATTGAACGTTATATTGTAGATAAAGAGTTAGCATTAGGCTACAAACACGTATATACACCTGTTTTAGGTTCAAAATCATTATATGAAACTTCAGGACACTGGGATCATTACCAAGAAGATATGTTCCCACCAATGGAAGTAGATCACGAAACATTCGTACTTCGTCCAATGAACTGTCCTCACCACATGATGGTGTACAAATCAGCAATGCGTTCATACCGTGACCTACCACTTCGTATCGCAGAACTTGGTACAATGCATCGCTACGAAATGTCAGGAGCAGTATCAGGCTTACAACGTGTACGAGGTATGACTTTAAATGATGCGCATTTATTTGTTCGCCCAGATCAAATTAAAGATGAATTCAAAAAAGTAGTAGAGTTAATCCAAGCGGTTTATAAAGACTTCAACTTAGAAGACTATGAATTCCGTTTATCATATCGTGATCCAGCAGATACAGAGAAATACTTCGATGACGATGAAATGTGGGAAAAAGCACAAAGTATGTTAAAAGAAGCGATGGACGATCTAGGATTAGATTACTATGAAGCAGAAGGCGAAGCCGCATTCTACGGTCCAAAACTAGACGTTCAAGTAAAAACAGCGATTGGTAAACAAGAAACATTGTCAACAGTACAATTAGACTTCTTATTACCAGAACGCTTCGACTTAAACTATGTAGGTGAAGATGGTAAACAACACCGTCCAGTCGTTATTCACCGCGGTGTTGTATCAACAATGGAACGCTTTGTTGCCTTCTTAATTGAAGAATACAAAGGCGCATTCCCGACTTGGTTAGCACCTGTTCAAGTTCAAATTATTCCTGTATCAAACGATGCGCACTTTGACTACGCAAAACAAGTTGAAGAACGTTTAATCGCAGCAGGTGCACGTGTAGAAATGGATTACCGTGATGAAAAATTAGGTTACAAGATCCGTGAAGCACAAATGCAAAAAATTCCTTACATGCTTGTATTAGGGGATAAAGAAGTTGAATCAAATGCAGTAAATGTTCGTCGTTACGGCTCAAAAGATTCAGAAACAGTTTCTTTAGACGAGTTTGTGGATGCAATTACAAAAGAGATTACAGTAAAATAATAAGTATTCAAATGAGAAGTCGTATTGTCTAGCGGCTTCTCATTTTTTGTCTCGCACAATCTTTTTTCTTCTATATAAAATATAAAAGGAGATGAAGAAGATGGGGTATATCGTTGATTTTTCAAAATGGCAAAATCGTGTGAACTATGAGGAGCTTTCGAAAGTATGTGATTTAGCCATTTTACGTGTACAGGATGGTTCGTATGTAAAAGATGTTTTATATGAACAACATGCAAAAGGTTGTAGTCAATTTGCTATTCCCTATGGTGTGTATGCATTTGCGCGTTTTACATCTGTTAGAGACGCTGAAAAAGAAGCGCAAGACTTTTACGAGCGTGCAAATCGAGTAAAGCAGCCTTTGTTTTATGTGGTCGATGTTGAAGTGGAGTCGATGTCTGATATGCGCGCAGGGACGAATGCTTTTATTCGTACACTAAGGAATTTAGGTGCGAAAAAAGTAGGCATCTACATTGCGCATCATCTATACCATACTTTTTGTTTAGATCTAACGAAAGCAGACTTCATATGGATTCCACGCTATCATCTAGATGGCAAAACGATTTTAAAGCCGAAGTTCCCGTGTGACTTACATCAGTACACAGAACGAGGACGCATACAGGGAATTGAAGGTTATGTCGATTTAAATCGTTTGAATGGAAAGAAAAAAATAGCATGGTTTATAGCAGAATAATGTTTGACTTACCTAAAAAAAGGTGATATTATAATTGAGGTAAACAAATACAGAGTTTGTGGTTGAAGTAGAGGCTGCCCGCTTCTCACCTGAGAATCGATCCTTTTATAAGGTATTGACAGGTTAATTGATGAATCGAACATGCATATTTCGCATGTCAACATATACGCGGGCGGACATTTCGACTAATGTCCGTCTTTTTTTATGGACATCGAAATATCTGTACCGAACAGGGCTCCTTGCCCAAACACAGTATTTTAATACTACTTGGAGGTGGATTGTTATTAGCAAAGACATGTATGTAAACGAAGGTATTCGTGCTCGCGAATTACGCGTAATCGATCACAATGGCGATCAATTAGGTGTTAAAACTCGAAACGATGCACTGCAACTTGCAGAACGTGCAAATTTGGATCTTGTCCTTGTGGCTCCGCAAGCCAAGCCACCAGTTGCTCGTATTATGGATTACGGTAAATTCAAATTCGAACAACAAAAGAAAGATCGTGAAGTTCGCAAAAATCAAAAGATTATTGCACTTAAAGAAGTACGACTTTCACCATCGATTGACGAGCATGACTTCCAAACAAAGTTACGCAACGGAATCAAATTCCTTGAAAAAGGAGATAAAGTAAAGGCATCTATTCGCTTTAAAGGTCGTGCTATTACGCACAAAGAGATTGGTCAACGCGTATTAGATCGCTTTGCGGAGGCTTGTAAAGAAGTAGCAACTGTTGAACAACGTGCGAAAATGGAAGGCCGCAGCATGTTCTTGATCTTAGCACCTAAGAACGAGAAACAATAATTATTAAAGTTATGAGTAATAGGAGGAAATCCAAATGCCAAAAATGAAAACACACCGTGGCGCTGCAAAACGCTTCAAAAGAACTGGTACTGGTAAATTAAAACGTGACCGTGCATACGGCTCTCACTTATTTGCTAACAAATCTACAAAAGCTAAACGTCACTTACGTAAACAATCATTAGTATCATCTGGTGATTACAAACGCATCAAATCTTTATTAGCTTACATGAAATAATAAGAAAACACACATATACTATTTATCAGAGTGATAAATACAGGAGGTAATGAACTATGCCACGCGTAAAAGGCGGTACAGTAACGCGCAAGCGTCGTAAAAAGGTTTTAAAATTAGCAAAAGGTTATTTCGGTTCAAAACACACACTTTATAAAGTAGCGAACCAAGCAGTAATGAAGTCTGGTCAATATGCATACCGTGACCGTCGTCAAAAGAAACGTGATTTCCGTAAATTATGGATCACTCGTATCAATGCAGCTGCTCGCATCAACGGTCTTTCTTACAGCCGTTTAATGCACGGTTTAAAACTTGCTGAAATCGAAGTAAACCGCAAAATGTTAGCTGACTTAGCTGTAAACGATGCAGCTGCATTCGCTCAATTAGCAGACGCTGCTAAAAAAGCAATCGCAAAATAATTCATACATTCAGGTATGATGAAAGAGTCGAGTCTTCGGACGCGGCTCTTTTTTATATGCAACAAAAAAAGAAGTGACGGAA
>NZ_BJOB01000048.1 GCF_006539985.1 Kurthia gibsonii
CTAAATTTTCACGACGAAAATCAGCTAATTGTTTCTCTTTTAACTCATGTAACTTTTGATTATTCATAAATATTTTGCCATTCGTTGGTGTATCAATTGTTGCTAATATATTTAAAAGAGTTGATTTACCCGCACCACTTGGTCCCATAATACCAACCATTTCACCTCGTTGGATTGTAAAATTAATATCACGGAGTGCTGTAAACTGATTTGCTCCCTTTCCAAATATCTTTTGTACATCTTGGATTTGTAAGATTGGATTCATGTCTTACACCTCTTTCTTTTTGTTACTTTCACTATACCTTCCCATCCTTACAATAAATGAAGCATAACCTTACGAAATCCTTACAATAAAAAAACAGCTGGTATAAAACCAACTGCTTTCTCCTTATTTTCTTGTCGTAAATAGATTCGCTGCTTCATCAAAGAAGAAACGACGTTTTCCTTTTCCAAAAATCACAAGCATGATATGAATGAAGATTACAATCGTCAAAATGAAGAAGATTATTGTGGAACCAAGTGCTAAAAGCACAGATGCCTCATAGTATGGCGAGTTCATCGTCACATGAATATTATCAAGTGTTCCCGCAATAACTCCTACAAAATAAGCAACATAGATGGCAATAAAACGCTTAATTAAGCGTGAAATCGTCGTCTTTTTCGATAACTTACTTGAATAACGGAAGCGCATAACAGCCGTCCCCAGTGTTCGACCGTTCCAAATGATTGGAATCAATACGAGAAAGACAATCAGTAATATGGTCGTCACGATAAAACTTGTTACTTCATTATGCTTTGTGAACACCATAATCCATTGGCGTGATAAATCTACTAAGAATAAATCAATCAAAATGGCAAGTAATACAGACATCGGCTTCACTTCATCTTTTTTGACTAAATAAGCAGCTCTTTCTTCAATTGTTTTCTTAGATGGGAATACAGCAAGAACAGCTGGCGCGATAAAGTAACCAATCACACCACCAAATGTATTCATCATTAAATCATCCACATCGAATAAACGATACGCACAATTATAAATACCATAAATACCTGTTAATTGCGTGATTTCAAAGAATAATGTTGTACAAAATAAGACGATTGTTGCTTTCCACCAGTATGCTTTTTCAACTAAGTAATAACGCAAATACACACCTAAAGGTAACAACAATAAGAAATTGAAGAAGGTTTGATAAAATGCTGGTTGTTTAAATAATAAGACATACGTTGCTGGATTTTTAATATCTAACCAATTTCCTTTTAGTGTATCCTCTATAAATTTAAAAGGAATTAATGAATAGTGCTGTGTATTAGGTGCTTGCATCGCACAAGTATCGCGTGTTGCTGGTAGTGGTAAAATCACTAAAAAAAATGCAGCTAAACTATAAAATATAAATGAGAACGAAATAACTAGAACCGATAGTGGTAAATATCCATATTTTCGATATGTATAGATTAACCACGGAATCCAGATTGCTACTGCTACAATCCCAAAAACAATCACTGCTGTTAAGATGGGCATAGAATATGCCATCATTTGACATCCCTCCCCTTTCTTTCAAACGCTTTCTTCTTCTCTGAAGTTGCTTTCCCTTTTTTATTTAGAAAAAATCAAATCTCTTCGAATAAAAATAAGAAACAGCTGAATTCTACTGTTTCTTATATAGCCTAATTTATTATTCTCCTGCTAGAATATGCTCTTTACAAAATGCTAAAATTTCTTCTTCTTCATCTTCTTCAAGCGCAAACTCTAAGTAGCTTTGATCACGTTTAGCAATTAAAAAGTACGTCACAATCGCATATGCATCCTCTTTTTTAGAAACGATGACGCGTGCATCAATTCCTTCTTCTTGGAATAATTCATCTTCTTCATCAATATCTAATTCTAATAGAAATTCGTAACGTTCACCTTCAATAATATTGGTTGGGTCTAAAATTTCTTCCATCATATAAGATAAAATATTCAATCTAGTTCGCTCCTTCAATGTTTCATCTATGTTAATGATAGCGTAATTTTTCAATTAGTAAAGTCACGCGCTAAAGAAAAGTAGGAATCGCTCAATGAAACGATTCCTACTAATGCTCAGTTAATAAATAGCCAAGCATTTTTTAGGTATGACTCTAACAAACAATATATAGAGTTTGAAAACACCAATTGGCTGAACAAGACCAATATTATGGGAGGATGCTCTCAATATATTCGAACGATCACCGCACACAGCATTGGAGTTACATAAGCAGTGATTTCCCCATTAACAAATGCATTACTTTTTGACGTCTCTCCAAGTAATAAACTAATTTTTACATTTATTAACAGCCATTTATACAATTACCCACATTATAATGTTTTAAACCTCTTTCGACATTATATTTACATATTATTTTAAATAATACCAATTAAAATCCATATTCATTTTATCCAAAAAATAATGCCAGTCATTTAAACGTAATTTATAAGTGAATGCGGCTGATTGTCGGTAGTTTACTTGTTCTGAACCTGCGTAAAAATGATCCCATTCATTATTTTTTTGATAACGTTCTAATTTACTTCCTTGTTGAACTTTCTTTTTAAATTCTTCAAAAGCATATGGAATCACTTCTTCAAAAATAGCTGAAATGCCTTTATGATCGAGCGTTTCACACATCGTACGCGTCCAATAGCGCACAACTTCTTCGTCTAACGGTGCATACCGTGCATGTTCACGATTATATAGATGCTCTTGTGCTTCTTTATGTCGTTGATTTAAATCTTCTATTTTGTACGCATAAAAAGAATCGAAAATTGTTGCGAGCTTTTCTTTAAAATGAAGCGATAAATCTTCTTTTGTCAATGCCACTTGAAATTTAATCGCAAATAAACCGAGTTCTATTCCTAACTGTTCTTCACTAACAGCTGTTGATTTTTGTGGAATGAGCCATTTTTGAGCAGATTGATAAATCGTCGCTGCTACCCGCAAATCTGCTTCACTGTATAAATCAGTTGGCATGATTGTACACTGTGTATAAAGCTTAGACACCATTAACCGAAGAACATCCCCCATAAAATAGGAATCGCGTAATAACCATTCTTCATTTGTACCTTGAATTTCTGCGTAATCTGGTTCCATTTGAATAAACTCATTATATTGATGTACTTTACGTAAAAATAATTCTGCAATCGATTTTTGCATGACTTGTGATTCATCTGGTATATCGTTACGTTCAAAAAATTTACCAACTGAGCGCGTATAAACCGCTGCCATACGCTCAAAACAACGTCTAAAAATCGTTTCTAGTTCTTCAATTTGCTGTGTGCGTTCTTCACCTACATAATCACGCTTCACACGTTCATGATACACAACATATTCAGAAGCTAGAAAATCAATATATTCTGAAATTTCATCCAAATTTGATAAAGATAATCCTTCTTTTGCACTCACATTGTATTCAACCATCTTCCAAAAGATTTCTTTTGGTAAGCCATTTTGTTGGAGCTGTTCAATCGAACCTTGACTCGTAGACATTCTTTTTTCAGGTGAGAAATACTGTGGTAATCGATTCTTTGCATCTTGTATGTAGTGCGCTTTCATCTGTTCAATCTTTTCACTTTTTATCTGACAAACTTGTGCATGTTGATCTTCCATATCATTGTCCTTCCTCCCATAAAGAAACTAAAGCATCGTACAAGCAAGTTTCTATTTTTCCCTTTATACTAACTATATTACTTTAAAAAGGTGGCTTTTTCTATGAATCTCATCGTTATTGGTGGAGGAATTGGTGGTTTATGTACTGCCTACGCACTTCAACAACAAGGCTTAGATGTTCACGTATATGATGCAGCTTCATCTTTTAAACCGATTGGTGCTGGAATTGGGATTGGTTCAAATGCGATGCAAGCTCTTGTTAAATTAGGTATTGGTGAAGCCATTCAACAAAATGGAACGATTTTAAAAACACAATTATTTTTAAATAAAAAAGGAACCATTTTAAATTCCATCGACTTTAGTTCATTTCAAAAACGTTTTGGACAATCGAATATCACAATTCAACGTGCCGACTTACATCAAGCACTCTATAATCAATTGCTTCCACATACACTTCATCTGCACAAGCGCTGCATTCAAGTAGAGCAGCTAGAAGATGGTTGTAACGTTCATTTTGAAGATGGAACAACCGCTACATGTGATTATGTCATTGCAGCAGATGGACTTCATTCGTCCATTCGTCAACAATATGTACCAAATAGTAAACCACGCTATGCTGGTTACATGTGCTGGCGTGGTGTCGCAAAAGCAGATGAGCTTGTACAACCACATACATCTGTGGAGATATGGGATCGAATCGGACGATTTGGCTATGCACCAATTAAAGATGGACAGGTGTATTGGTTTGCGTGCGTCAATGCACGTGAACAAGACCCTTTTTTACACCATCTCGAAAAAGAACAGATTGCTTATTTATTCAAAGACTTTCCACAGCCTGTAGCTGAACTCATTCGTCAAACGGACCAAGAGCTCATTTTAACGCATGATCTATATGATTTAAAACCGCTTCAGACCTATCATTTTAATCGCTGTATTTTGCTTGGAGATGCTGCACATGCGACTACGCCAAATATGGGACAAGGCGCTGGACAGGCGATTGAAGATGCACTCGTATTCTCACAAGCACTACATGACTTTAAGGACTTTCAACAAGCCGCGACGTACTACAATCAAAAACGACACGCTAAAACAAAAAAAGTAACAACTTTATCTCGTAAGATTGGCTGGGCAGCTCAATGGGGGAATCCATTACTTACGAAAAGTCGTGATGCTGTATTTCCATTCATCCCATCAGCTCTATTACTAAAAAGACTCGATTTTTTATTCAAAGATTAAATCATAAATTATTTTAAGTAATGGGGCAAGATTTGTAACAGGACGTTGCGGTCTTTTCTTGCCTACCTCTATTCGTTTTTCGAAGCGGGAATGGGTGCAAATGAATAATCCCGTATGATGTCTAAACCATACGGGATTTGCTCTGTTGAAAATACGCTTGTCTTAGTCTCTTTTCTATTTTATGATCGTGTTAATCAGATAAACTATAGCTCAATTTCATCTTCTTCGTTCCTGCTAGCACCATATTACCAAGTAATTTATTCGTCTCATCAAAAGCGATTTTTGCATAGCGCTCATTCACTGCTTCTAAATAGCTGTGTAAATCATCTTGTAATTCCACTTCTTCATCTGCATTTTGTTGTAAATTACGACAAGCAGCGACTACTTTTTGTTCATATGCACTGTGCATGTCATGGTACAATCCGAAGTTCGTATCACCTAGTAACGCGATTGTATGACTTAACCAATGCATCTTTGTAATATCAAAATCTTCCTCTGTATCACGATAACAGGCAGGTGTATCCGTCACATTCGCATAGAACGGCACCATCGCATTGAATGTATTTGGACCAAATGCAAGCCAATGAATTCCTGCGATATGCGCTGGTACATCATTGCGAATTTGAAGAATATGGCTCTCTTGATTACGATTCAAACCAATTGTACGGAACAATTCGCGGTCTTTTGCTTCTCCCTCACCGTATGGGTCATACGGTGTATTTTCAAAATGTGAACTTAACGCCCATTTCACATCTTCTACTGAAATTTTACGGTTTGCATAACAGATAAACGGTAAATTTTGTTCCGTTGGTTCATATTCTAGTTCAGGATTAAAATATTTTTGAATATACCAAGCGCGCGGATTATTGTAGCGCGTATCTTTTACCGTCGCACTTCCAAAAATATGACGTAAATTCGTTCCTTCAAAATCAGGATTCAAATGATGTTTTTCAATGAATTCCTTCAATCCTGTTGAACAAAGTGTATCATCTGACGCAAAGTCAAAATGCGTAATATTAAAACGGTTTGGAGCGATAACATAGGCATCATCTGGAATACGAATAGCCGCCCAGTGATGTCCCCCAATTGTCTCCATATACCAAATCTCATCTGCATCTGAAAAAGCAATTCCATTCGATTCATATGTGCCATATTCTTCTAAAATAGCACCTAAACGTTCGACACCTTCTCTTGCAGAATAAATATAAGGCAATACGATTGTCAGCATATCTTCTTCACCAATTCCATCTTCTACGAGTGGATCGGCTCCTAATACACGTGAATTCGTTGTAATGGTTTCGGTTGCTGTCATCGCAACATTCTCGCTATTAATACCTGACTCTCCCCAAATACCGAACCCTTCCATCGCATCAGGTGTTGCAGTATAACGTAATGGGTTTTCTGGTAATTGCATTTCAAACGCACTTTGAACCGATGTATAGTACGTCGGTTGGTCCTCTGGATTCATGACAATAAATCGTTGTGGATTTTTATTAGCTGTCCCACTATCCTCATTACGTGCAATCATTGTAGAACCATCCATACTCGCTTTTTTCCCAACTAGCATCGTTGTGCATGAACCGAATTTTCTTTTTTTCATCGTATCACCCTTCTTTTTCATCTTCGTCTAAAATTATAGCATGATGCAAAAAACACCCTATACAAAAGGTATCCCCTTTCCCCTTGTATAGGATGTTTTTATGCCTCTAACAGTTTTAAAATTTTCGTGTAACCTAATTTTTCAGCATGTTCAATCGGGGTTACACCATCACGATCTGCGATATCCGGACTTGCACCGTAACGTAAAAGCAATTGTACCGTTTTGACATATTTATCTGTGCCATCCCCTAAAATAATCGCTTCTAAAAGAGCTGTCCAACCAAGATTATTCACATGGTTCACATCACTCGCTGTATTTTTTAATAACCATTCCAATGTTTCTAAGTGTGCTCTCTCACTCGCAGGAATAATCCCAATACCACCATAACGATTCACGACTTTCACATCGCCTTTTGAACCCATCAGCTTTAAAATTTCTAAATAGCCTTCTGCCGCGGCGTAAAGAAAAGGTGAATTTAAACGATCGTCTCGTTTGTTCACATCTGCCCCTTGTTCAATTAAAAAAGCAGCTGTTTTTTCATCTCGATTGTATGTGGCAATCATGAGCGCTGTACGCCCACGTTCATTCACTTGATTAATTGGGAACTCTAATTTCAATAAGTGCTTTAATGCATAGATGTCACTTTCTTGTACTGCACGAAACCAACGTTCTTTTTCTGTTTCTGGCTGCGGTTCTTTTGCACTTGCACTCATAAAAGCACCTCTAATTGACTGTTTAATAAATGATACAAATCCTTGCTTACCCATTTGCATCATGCCCCCTTACTAATAAGCAATTCCTACTCGTTTATATGTGAATAAATGTTCACGTAAAGCTTCAAAAGCTAAGTCTGCTGTGTCATAAATAGAAATTCGGCGTCCATCGAGCGGCAAATAATCTTTTTCATATCGATATACGCCTACACGCGGTTCACTCACTAATGCAGTCGGACAAATAATCGTCCAATCAAGCCCACTTTCTGCCAAAGCACGATACACTTTCTCATGTTCACCTGCAGCGAACTTAACTCGCTGGCGTGATTCACTTGATAAATAGCGTAGCTTCCCTGGTTCCACTCGACTTTCTACAATACCAGCCGTCCCTATAGTGACGATACGATCAATCTTTTTGTTCTCCATTACCTCAATAATATGTGCAATTGATTGTGAAAGCGTTGTTGTACCATCTGTATTTAAGCCCGAGAATACCGCATCACAACCATCAATTGTTTGATTTACATCCTTTATATTTGTTACATCCCCACGTATAATTGTTAAATTTTCATGAGGTGTTACATCTCGCCCTTTACGAATGAGCGCTTGTACTTCATATCCTTCATCTAAGGCATGTTGCATAAAAATAGAACCTACTCGCCCTGTCGCACCGAATATAGCTATTTTCATTTTTTCTCCTCCTGCTGTTTTGGTATGAATTTTTTTAAAGCATCTTCACCTGACTGTTCTGCAAGTGGTACACCTGAACGATAAGCAGCACGACAAATGAGATGTCCTGCTACAGGCGCTGTTAAAAAGACAAAGACAATTCCAAGTAATAAACGAACGCTCACTTCACCTTCATGTGCAAAAAAGTAAAGGAAGGCTCCTACAAGAGCTAACATAACGGCAAGTGTTGAACTCTTTGTTGCCGCATGTGAACGTGTATAAACATCAGGCATTCGAATTAAACCAAAAGCACTCACCAAGCTCATCATACTAGCAAATAAAATGACGACAGCAGCAATCCATTCACCGATCTGATTTATGTTCAATGATGACTCCCCTCTCTAAAAACTTACTAAAAGCAATCGTACCAATGAAAGAAAGGATTCCTAAGATTAAGATTACTTCTAAATAGGCTTTTGTTTCAAATACAATGGAGACGATAGCTACCATTGATAATAGATTAACCCCAATTGTATCTAAGGCAACAATGCGGTCTGGCATCGAAGGTCCTTTTACTACACGATAAAATGAAATAACGATGGTTAGCGCAAAAAAGACGAGCGCCACTTTTAAAATGAGTGTAATCATGTACGTGTCACCTCCATAATTGCCTGTTCAAATCGACTCATAGAACGAAGTACATCTACTTTTGATTGTTCTATATCCATCGCATGAATATAAAAAGTATGTCCATCTTCTGTAATTTCCATGACGACAGAGCCAGGTGTTAGTGTTAATAACAAAGCAAGTGCTGTAATCTCTAAATCGCTTTGAAGTGCTGTTTCATAAGTGAAAATCCCCGGTGTAATATTCATTTTAGGACTGCAAATTTGCTTTAAAACGACTGCACTTGAAACGATTAATTCTTTTAAAAATAAAAACAATAATTTTATAATAGACCAGACTTTTTTTATGTAAAAAGGCTGTCCAAAAAATCGATGCATTAAATACATTACGAGTATTCCAATCAAATACCCTGTAAAAAATGTCGTCAAATTCACGCGATCCTCATCTTTTAAAAGCATCCATAGGACCGCTATCACCATGTTTAAAAATAATTGAAATAACACGTTAGCCCCCCTCTGGATATAAGACGGCTTGAATATAAACCGATGGATTTGTTAATACATGTGCAGCATCTTTCACAAATGGTGCTGCTACTTCTGCACCTACACCTAAACCAATGGTGCAAATCATCAGCAACATCATCGCAAGCATCATACTAAATGGAATACGCTTTTTCATTTGATGACTTGCCATAGACTCACCAAAAATTGATTTTAAAAAGACGCGTAGTAGTGAGTACAACACCACAATACTTGATAAAAAACCAAGCAACAATGTAATATACATACCTTCGTCAACTAATCCAACACCTAGTAGCATCTTACCGATAAAACCACTAAATGGAGGAATTCCAGCAAGTGATAACATCATCAGGAAAAAAAGCCAACCAAAGAGTGGAAAGTGATGAATCAATCCTTTAATTTCATCAAAACGAATACGTCCTGTTATATAAATCATCGTCCCAATCATTAAAAATAAGAGAGCTTTCACAATAAAATCATGCATAAAATAATAAATAGCGCCCTCAAGTGCCTCTGTTTGATTCGCATACAAACCGAGTAAGACAAAGCCTACACCGATGACCACGTTATAGCCAACAATTTGACGTAAATCGCGGTAACCTATCGCACCAAAGCTTCCAAGTATAATGGTTGCACAAGCTAATATACCGATTAATGTATGCGTGATATTTTCTTGAACAGTAAAAATTAATGTGAATGTGCGGAATAATGCGTAGATGCCTACCTTCGTTAATAAGGCACCGAACAATGCTGCAATGGCTGTTTCAGGAACACGATACGATCCTGGTAACCAATAAAATAGGAAGAGTCCTGCTTTTAATGCAAATACAATTAAGAAAATAAGTGCAACCGTTGTTAAAACAGGTCCTTGATGGATTTGATGTACACGCTCAGCTAGATGTGCCATATTCAATGTACCAAGCGTACCGTAGATCATCGCAAGTCCTACTAAAAAGAGCCATGAAGCAAAAATATTAATGATGACATACTTTAAGGACTCTCTTAAACGCTCTTTCCCACCACCAAGTGTAATCAATACATATGAAGCTAATAACATTACTTCAAAACAGACAAATAAGTTAAATAAATCTCCTGTTAAAAATGAACCATTCACTCCGGCAATCATGAACAGCATTAATGGATAGGCAAAGTTTTTCGCATAATCCTCTGTTAAAGTTGAAAAAGCATATAGAAAGCAACATAATGCCACAATACTTGCGGTTAAAACGAGCAACATCGCAAATGAATCCGCCACGAATGTGATACCAAAGGGTGCTTCCCAACCACCAAAGTATAATGTTTGAATACCTTGTTCTTTTACCGTCACGAGAAGAAAAATATTCGTAACAATGAGCAACAGCATCGCAAGTAAGACACCAATTTTTTGTAATTTAATATACGTACGGAAAAAAATTAAAATGACTGCTACACATAACGGAATAAGCATGGGCATGACAACTAAATTATTCATATTCATCGCCCCTTAACTTTTCTACATTATCCGTCTTATTCGTCGCATAAACACGGTAAGCTAGTACTAATAAGAATGCAGTTACAGCAAAGCTAATCACAATTGCGGTTAGAATTAATGCTTGGGGTAGCGCATCTGTATAAGGCCCTGGTGTTTCTTTTAATAAAGGGACATCACCCTTCTTCACTTCCCCAATTGTTAAAATTAATAAATGAACAGCATGTGATAATAAAGCAGTTCCTAAAATAATACGAATTAGATTTTTTGAAAGGAGAAGATAGGTAGCTACTACTACAAAAATACCGATTAAACAAACCATGAGTGTCTCCATAAATTAATCATCTCTCCCCTCACTAATACTTAAAATAATTGTCATCACAACACCTACGACTGTTAGTGCAACACCGAGTTCAAACAACATGACTGTCGCAATTTCCTTTTCTCCAATTAAGGGGAAGTGTACAGACGTAGAGCTCATATCTAAAAATGGTTTACCGAATAAGGTTGGGACAATTCCTGTCGTTATTGCTAATGCTACGCCAATTGCTGCAACGACTTTAAAATCAATCGGCAACCCATTTTTAACTTTTTCAGTATCATACGTGATATACAGTAGTATGGCAGCAGAAGCTAACACTAAACCTGCTACAAAGCCGCCGCCTGGTGTATAGTGACCTGCAAAGAATAGATAGATAGCAATCGTTAAAATAATAAAGACAACAAATTGTACAACCGTTTTTAAAATAACATCATTAATCTTCATATTTCTTCTGCCCCTTTCTTGCTCTAAACTTAATAAGTGTATACACACCTAAGCCTGCAACGAGAAGCACGACAACCTCTAACATCGTATCAAAAGCTCGGAAATCACCTAAAATTGTATTAACAATATTTGCACCACCAGCTAATTCATAGGCATTTTCAAAAAATCCTGAAATGGTTTTGAACTCACTATAATTCAATACAGTAAATGAGATGGCCATAACAAGCGCACCAGCTGTAAGAGAAATCAGCAAATTCATCGACTTTGTTGCTTTTGACTTTTGTTCCTTCGACCATTCAGGTAAATAAGCAAAACTTAATAAAAACAATACCGTTGTCACTGATTCAACAACAAGTTGTGTAAGTGCCAAATCAGGTGCTCTAAAGACAACAAATAACATCGCGACACCTAAACCAAGGACACCATTTGACACAACTGCTGTCAGTCTTGATTTCGCGAAGAGCAAGAAGATGGCGGCTCCTGCCATAACAAACATCAATAAAATCTCAAACCATTCCACAGGTGCTTGGTCTTCTAAATCAATTGCGAAAATGTGACTTTGAATAAAGTAACCACCCACAATGAAAATAAAAAATACGTAAATATACATTAAATAATGACGAACTGACCCCGTCATATATAAATCTGTTACGAATTTTCCGACAATCTCTGCTTCTTCAAGCAACTGATTATATAAATAATTAAGCGTCCATTTTTCAGGAAGACGATTATAAATGCGATTCCATTTTGGCCATGACAAATACAGGATAATCCCGAATACGATAACACCTATCGTCATAAAGAGCGCTGTATTGAATCCATGCCATGCAGCAATTGTAGGCGTCATCTGCTCAAATGGCTGTACTGTTGGGTAAACACTTTGCATCGCACTACCAATTACGAATTTCCCAAGGATATTTGGGAAGAAGAAAATAAAGATAATCGATACGGCTAAAATAACAGGTGACATCAGCATGCCAATCGGCGCTTCATGAATTTTACGATCTGTCGGTAGCTTGTCTGCTGAACCGAAGAATGTTTTAAAGACTAAAATAAAGCAATAAACGAATGTGAAAACACTTGCAACCCAAGCGATTACAGGGAATAAAACAATCCAACTATGCACATTCATCTCTTGAATAGCAAGTGTCGCTTCAAAAAACATCTCTTTACTGAGGAAACCATTAAATAATGGTAAACCTGCCATTGAGAACCCACCAATTAAAGCAATTGAAAACGTAATGGGCATAATCGTTATGAGACCACCTAATCGTCGTAAATCACGTGTTCCGACCTCATGATCTAAAATACCAACCATCATAAATAAAGCACCCTTAAATGTGGAATGATTGACTAGATGAAAGAGTGCAGCAAACGTTGCTTGTGTATAAATAACGTCCGTTATTTCTCCTGTTGTGGCATATACAACGGAACCCATTCCAAGCAAACTCATAATTAACCCCAGTTGGCTAACCGTTGAAAAAGCGAGAAGTGCTTTTAAATCGTTCTGTTTAATTGCATTAAAAGAACCCCAGAATAATGTAATAAGTCCAACAATACTCACAATCCAAAACCATGAAAGATTGTATGCAAAAATTGGCGTAAAGCGCGCCACAATATAAATACCGGCTTTCACCATCGTAGCTGAATGTAGATAAGCACTGACAGGCGTAGGTGCTTCCATCGCATCAGGTAACCAAATGTGGAATGGAAACTGAGCAGATTTTGTAAATGCGCCAAGTAATACAAAAAGCATGGCTAAGTATAGTGGCCTATTTAAATTTTCGATTGAAATCGTAGAGATGATTGTGCGGATACTATAGCTGTCCATTTCATGTGCGAGAATTAAAAAACCCATCAGCATAATGATGCCGCCTGTGACTGTAATCAACATGGATTTTTGTGCACCACGACGTGAAGCTTTTCGATGATGCCAAAAAGCGATTAGTAAGAAGGAGGCAATGCTTGTAAGCTCCCAAAAGAAGTACAACATAATAAGATGATCTGAAAAGACAACGCCTAACATGGCGGTCATAAATAATAGTAAGTAGCAATAAAACTTGTGTAATGCTTCTTTTTTTGAAAGATAAAATATGGAGTATAAAATAACGAGTGTACCAATCCCTGTGATGAGTAATGCAAAAAGCATACTCAAACCGTCTAAATATGTAGTAAACGTCAAATTGTAAGACGGAATCCATCGCCATGAATGAGAGATTGTATCGCCTGATGCGATTTGTGGAAGAAAGCGTAGTAACGCAATAAAAAGTATAAACGGTACTGCTAAAGCAACCCAACCTAAATGGAACTTACGAATTCTTGTGTGCAAAATAGGAATAAGGATTGCCATGAAGAAGGGTAATAAAATAGCCCATTTTGTAATCAAATAAAAATCCCTCCATCGCTAATATATGCTGTTTTTTTGAATTACTTGATTATTGGTTGCAGATTCACCATAATAAGAAGTTGAATCAGCAAATAAAAAAACGTTTCGTCTTTTTGGAATTAACTGTATAATGTGTTATAAATGAAATAGTAAGGAAAAATTCTATTTTAAACACATTTATATGTAAATTATACATGAAGTAAGCATTTCTTTCATGTATGAAGCGTTATCTACTACTGAAAATTTATGACTTAAAAGGACAGGTGATTTTATTTGAAATTCCATGGACGTATGGACGAAAGCATACTAGTATGTGTATATTACGGACCAAATGGCGAACGTTTAATTCGTCGTGGACATAAAATTGCTACAATGCTTGATTGCCCTTTATATGTACTGAACATTAGTCGTCAATCTCGAGAAGAATTTGACTCATCACAAGAAGCTGACCTTTTACATTGGCAAAATCTAGCTGTAGAATTTGAGATTGATGATTTAATTTTAAAAACAAATGAAGATCGTCCTATTCAACAAGTTATTGCAGAAGTTTGTAATGATCTCAATATTACACAAGTAATTATCGGACAAACTGCACAAAGTCGCTGGGAAGAAATTACGAAAGGCTCATTTATTAATCAATTGCTAAAAGCATTACCTTTCGTTGACATCCATGTTATATCTGTTGATCGACAAATTCACGTAGAAGATCACCTTTATGAGAAAGCGATTCGGGCTTATCTAGTAGACGATGAAGGTGTCTATCGTATTTATTTCGATTTACCTGATAAGTTCATCTGTGAAGGGCTTTTTTATAAAGAGCTAAGTACAGATTTTGATAACGGTCGCTTTAAATTTATGTACAAAGGTAAAACGTATGAAATTGAAGTAGATGATGGTTATATACATGATGAACGTATTATTAAAGAATTAAATATATAAGTAATAAAGGAGGAAGCCCATATTGAGCTCCCTCCTCCATTATTTATGGCTTAATTAATCGATCAATTTCATGTAAGTGCGGAATTGCAGTAATTGCACCTGCTCTTGTAGCAGTTAAAGCACCTAATTGATTTGAAAAGAAAACATAATCATATGCTTCTTTTTCCGTTTTCGGTAAACCATATAAGTGAATCGAACGTAAAATACCTGACATGAAAGCATCACCTGCACCAGTCGTATCCACACAATTTATCTCAATTGAAGGTACATGTTGTACATTTCCGTTGAATACAACATATGTTCCTTTTTCGCCAACTGTAATCATTAACATTTTTAAATCATATTTTGCTAATGCTTTAATTCCGTCTTCAATCGTTTTAGTTTGTGTAATGAAAAATAGTTCTTCATCCGCTAATTTCATTACATTTACATACGGTAAAAACTCACTAATCGTTTGTAAACACTTTTCAGGACTTTCCCAACGTAATGGACGAATATTCGCATCCATCGCAATTAAACAATTTTTCTCGATTGCTTTTTTTACTGCTACACGTGTCGTTTCAAGCGCTGTCTCTTGAAACATCGTATTTGAGCAAAAACTAAAAACTGAAGCACGTTCAAAAGCACGGTCATCTAAATGAGTTGAATCGACTTGAATGTCTGGTGTCTCATCTGAATAATTCGTAAAAATGCGATCATAATCTTCTGTCAGATGTACTTCTACACCTGTTACACGCTTTTCTGGAATAATTTGCGCATACTCTGTGTTAACCCCTTCATTTTTTAACTCATTGCGTACAAATTGAGAAGTTTCATCGTCTCCTGTTACTGTAATAATTGCAGAAGGTGCACCAATTCGACTAACTCCAGCTGCGACATTAATTGTTGTACCCCCCAAATATTTTGTAAACGTTGTATTCGTTATATCATTTGCAATATAGTCTACAAAAGCATCCCCATAAATCAAGACGAAATCTCTAGTTGGTTGTAACATGTATTAAGCTCCTTCATAAAATATCTTCCTTCTATCGTACCATGAAGTCTGACAACACAAAAGTATCTTTTGAGACTTATTTATTTCGAAATACCCTTATTTTATACTTTATGAAACAAATCTGTTATAATGGCGAGTGTACAAAGGAGTTTGATAACAATGGAGATCAAAGTTAGACAAGCCCAGATAAAAGATGGTTCAAAGGTTGCGCCACTTATTGTAGATGCTATTGGCGAGATTGCTAATCGTATCACAGGAGAGGAGACACCTGAAGCAGTCATTGAAGGGCTGATTGAACTGTTTGAGCGTGAGGATAACCGAAACTCTTACCTCAACACATACGTTGCCGAGTGTAATGGTGAAGTGGCAGGTATGATGGTTGTTTATGGTGGTGATCAAGCCGTATCACTCGATGCGCAACTTGAAAAGTGGTTAGCTGCTAAAAACGCATCTGTTCAGACCATCGAAGTAGAAGCAAACCCAGATGAATTTTATATTGATACTGTTTGTGTCGACCCTCAGTTTAGAGGTCAAGGAATTGGCACAATCTTATTAAAATATGCGGAAACGTTATGTAAAGAACAGGGTTATCCAAAATTATCATTAAGTGTCGAGTTACAGAAAAAACGTGCACGTCACTTATATGAAAAAATAGGTTATGTGTATTCAGGACCTTGGATGATTATTGGTGAAGAGTTCGACCATATGGTAAAAGTAGTTCAATAATTTTAAAAGAGGAGACACTGATA
>NZ_BJOB01000049.1 GCF_006539985.1 Kurthia gibsonii
GATTATTCGCATTTAAGACATATTATTTTGTTCTGTCCAAGCTCTTTAAATTGATAGGATGTATAATACAGAAAGTTAATTATGTATATTAATAAAAATTAGCTTGCGATTTTTGAACCCTTTGAACGATTGCATTTCCAACAAAGTGTTTGAAGATTATCTTCGCTAGACATTCCACCTTTTGAAATAGGAATAATATGATCAATTTCTAAAAGCAAATTGGGTTCGTCATTTATAGACAAATTACAGTTTTGACACGTATAATTATCGCGTTCCTTTATTTTTTCTCTTAATTTTGAAGTCATCACTGCTCGTTGTCCTTGTACACTTTTTTTTAGAGTTCGTAAAAAACTGGAACCGCGCTATAATGCGATTCCAGTTTTTCTTATGCTCATATAAATTAGTATTTTTATACTTATGCCCCAACCTCTAATTTTTTATACATTCTTCGGTTGCGTAACGGTTACTTTAAATAAGTCGCCGTCAATCGTAATTTCCATACGTCCTTCATGTAAATCAACAATGGATTGTGCAATGGCTAATCCAAGACCTGATCCTTCTGTATGTCGAGAAGCATCTGCTCGTTTGAAGCGTTCATACAGTTCTTCGACATCTTCGCTAATTTCATATTTCGAGATGTTCTTCACAGTTAGTACCGTTTGTTTGTCATTGTCTTCTAATGTCACAAATACACGCGTTCCATCCATTGAATACTTAATCGCATTCCCGACTAAATTATCAATGACACGCCAGTAACGCTGACCATCAATATGTGTCGTCACTGCATGGTCTGGAATTTGTACTTGGAAACGTAAGCCAGACTGTTCAATGTCCGTTTCATGTTCACCGATCGCTTGTTGGACAAGCTGTGCTAAATCAACGTCTTGTTTATGCAATTCGATATTACCTGAACTCATCTTCGATACTTCAAATAAGTCATCAATTAATGTTTTTAAACGTTGTGATTTTTTGTCGACGACATCAATATATTGTAGTCGTTCTTCTGTTGAAAGATTTTCTTTTTTCAGCAACTCTGTGTACGTAATAATCGATGTTAGTGGTGTTCGTAAATCGTGACTAACATTCGTGATTAACTCCGTTTTTAAGCGTTCACTCTTATATTGTTGTTGCTGTGATGTTTCCACACCTACTTGCATTTGATTAATCAATTCTGCAAGTTTCTTGAAGTCTGAGTAGCGTGTTAGCTCAATTTTTTCATCACTACCACGCTCTACAATTCGCTCCGTCGTTGTAATGACTTTGTTTAAATCCCCAATCTGCTTATAGAAGTAAATCGTGGTCGGAACAACAAATAAAATATAGAGGAAAACATAAAACAAGACAATAAATCCACTATTAAAGTTTGAAATCATAACCATAAAGCCGAATCCAGCTAAGAAAATGATAATGAGATACAGCGTTACTTTAATAAAGATGGGACTCTTTATTAAACCATTCTTAAAAATATGAATGACCCATTTCGTCGCAGATGTTTCCCATAGTTTTTTCTTATCCGCAAAAGCATAGAATACAGATAAAACGAGTTTAATCGTTACGTCCATTAACACCCAAATTACTAAACCAATTAAGATACACATTACAAGCATTTCGAATATAGAAGTGTACCCTTGATAATTCAAATAGTTATTAGTGTTATTAGCAATCTCAATGGATAGACCCATCGCAATGATAAAGAAAGCAATCGCTGCAAGCATTTGAATTTCAGCAGGCGCTTGATATACACGATACATATGGCGTTTTTTAATTAATAAAATACACGCAATGATGAAGAAAAGTCCTGAAATACCAAAGAAAATATAAAAGGCATACTGCACGATTTCGTATTTATCTTTTTCTTTCAGTAATTCTGCAACACCTGTCGCATCTTGATTAATAAAGATTTGTCCTGTATAAACTGGGATATCTGTCATCATGAAACCATTTGTTTCTTGTAGATCTTCAAATCCTGATACATACGATAAATCTTCTAGTGATTTAATATCGTAAAAAGCACCATACTCTGTTGAGCGAAAAGCAATTTTAAATAGTGGATTTTTTTCCTCTGTTGCATTTTTAAATGTTTCACCTGTATCAACATTTTCTAAATCATACGAGAAATAAGGATATTGTTTTTTTAGTAATTCGCGATATTTGTCACGTTTTTCATAATAAAGCGTAATTTCTTTTTTCTGCTGTTTGATTAATTTTTCTTTTACATAGTTACGATCTTCAAATATACGCGTCACTTCTTTGATTTTTGCATCGCGTTCTTTTTTCAACTTATCAGAAAGTGATGTTGCCTCCATATCTTCTGCTTCTTGAATTCGCGCTACATATTCATCACGAATACTCATAATTTGGTCGCTCAACGTTCCGTTCTCTATCCGATAATTCTCAATCTGTTCATTCGTAATATTAATATCTTTAATCGCCTGTTCTTTTGTCATCGAGTCGAGTTCAAAATAAGCCAGACTCGTCTTATAATTCGATAACTTCTCTTGGAATGTATTCGATTCAAAATAACTTTTAAATAACGTAGACTGCAAGATGACAATTAAGAAAATTGAAACCATCGCAAGTGCCATACTTAATGAAATGAACGGTTTCATCCATTTAGCCATTCACATTCTCTCCCAACATTTTTAATTTCGCGAGTAGTACATTCGGGTTACCCCATTCATGGAAGAAAATTTGAGAACAATAAATCAAACAAATAATCGCTAAACTAAGTGCCGCTAAAGAGGCAATCACTGATTTAAGACTTGTCGATCTTGTATCCAACTCCCCACACCACCTTCACATATTTCGGGTTTTTGGGATTGACCTCTATTTTCTCTCGAATTTTTCGAATATGTACCGCCACAATATTATCTGCATTATAAGCGGCTTCTTTCCAAACTCGCTCATAAATTTCATCAATGGAAAAAACACGCCCTACATGCTCCATTAATAGTTGTGTAATTTTAAATTCGATTGGTGTGAGTTTGACCTCATCCCCATCGACTGTTATCGTTTTAGTGTCATTATTTAATACGAGACCATCCACAACAATTTCGTTTGATTGTTGCTCTTTTTGTTCGTATGACCCAAAACGCATATAACGACGTAATTGTGACTTCACACGTGCTAATAATTCTAAAGGATGAAAAGGCTTGCCGATATAGTCGTCTGCTCCCATAGATAAACCAAGTATTTTATCTGTTTCCTCTACTTTCGCACTGAGCATAATAATCGGAATATTTTGGTCTTCACGTATTTTAAACGTAGCAGCAATACCATCTAAATTTGGCATCATCACATCCATGATAATCAAATGAATTTCATGTTGTTTTAAAATCTCTAATGCTTCCTGACCATCAGCTGCTTTTTGTACATGATAACCTTCATTTTTTAAGTAAATCTCAATACCATCTCGAATGGCTTGATCATCATCTACTACTAAGATTGTGTATTCCATCTGTATTCCTCCTGCTCTTTTGCTTACTCTTACTATATCGTTTATTTCTTAACATCTACTTAGGATAAATATGAAGATTTTCTTAAGATTCTATCGGCTGCTTTCCTTTTAACGTCACAACAAGAATACCACCTAATAAAAAGGAAACGCCAACCCATACGGTAAGACTTAAATTTTCACCTACTAAAAAGACACCTAATAATGCCGCAGTTAATGGTTCCCCCAGTGATAGTGTAACTGCTGCAGAAGATGAAATCGCATGTAACCCGCGTAAAAATAATAAGTAGGCAATACTTGTGCCTGCTACACCCATCACAAAGAGTGGTAGCCAATTACTCGGAATCCCAATCCACTCGACGCCTAAAAAGAGTGAAAATGGTAACAAGATGACGCCACACATCGTAAATGTCATCGCAACAGAAGGTAATGCTGCTTCTTTTTCTAACAATACTTTACTAACATTTGTATAGGTAGCAAAGGCAACTCCTGCACAAAGAGCGCATAGAATGCCACTTGGGACAATTGTTGTTTCGCCTTTACTTGTAAATAACAGTACACAACCGATAATCGCAAAGCATGTCGCAAATGCCCATGTTCTAGTTGGTCTTGTTTTTAAAAAGAGCCATTCAATTAAGCCCGCAAAAATCGGTGAACTACCAATTGTCACAACTGTTCCTACTGCGACACCTGTTAAATGTACAGATGTAAAAAAAAGTGGTTGGAACAAAGCCATCGACAATGCAGCGAAAAAAGTTTGTTTCCAAGACCACGTTCGAAATGCTATCTTTTTTAAAAGAATCGCGATGATTAATAAGATTCCTCCACCAATTAATGAACGCATCATCGCAATCGGAATTGGATGAATGCCTTCTGTTAAGTATGTTTGTATTGTACCAACTGTTCCCCATAAAACAGCTGCACACAACACGAGTATGTATGGTATCGCCTTCATTATGTATTCCTCCAATCCCCTATTCTACTTAAATATACCAATTAAAGTTTTATTGAGGCAAGATATGTTTTGCATTATACTACAATAGAAGGTAGGTGTTTCAATGTATAAAACAATTGCCGAAACCGCAAAAGAGATTAATATGCCCGAATCACAAGTCATGCGCTATGTGTTAGAAGGACGCATTCACTCGGTTCATGACGGACAGGATTTTTTAATTAATACACAACAATTTGACACATATTTTGAACAACTTGAACAAGTAAAACACGAAATTGAAATATGGAAAAATACGCCGATTCCTGAAGATATCGATGTAAAAGATGAAGACTAATACAAAAAAGAGAAACCGTCATGCCAAATTACACGACGATTTCTCTTTTTTTATTGTTTAACTATTAAGGAACCATCCAACCTAATACATTACTTTGTAAAAACGTAATGATACAAATACATAGTAATAGAATAATACTATATTTTAATGTGAAACGAAGTAACTCTGATTCACGTCCGACTAATCCAACAGCTGCTGCTGCAACTGCAATGGATTGTGGTGAAATCATCTTACCTGTTACACCACCAGATGAGTTCGCTGCAAGTGCTAATACTGGATCCATTCCCACATGCCCTGCTGTTACTTGCTGTAACTTCGCAAACATCACGTTCGCTGATGTATCTGAACCTGTAATAAATACGCCTAACCAACCAAGTACAGGTGAGAAGAACGGGAATAATGCGCCTGTTTTGGCTAATACAAGTGCAAGTGTCGTCATCATACCTGCTGCATTCGTTACATAAGCATAAGCAACTACCGCACAAATTGTAACGATTGGGAACTTGATTTCATTTAATGTTGAAAATAACGTTTGCCCCCATGCTTTAAAGCTCATACCAAAGATGAATTTTGTAATGAAGCACGCGATAAAGATGGCCGTACCTGCTGCGCCTAATAACTCTAATTTATAAACAGCCGCAATCGGTAATTCCGTCATCCCATCGATAATTTGATTATTCACAAAAGGTACTTCAGGTGTGAATGTTAGGAATTTACCAAGTGAATTAATAGCACTTAAAATCGCATTACTTCCTTCATAATGACCTGTTAAAGCCGTTTTGATTGTTGGAATACCCCATAACGAGATTAAAGCTGTTAATAAGATAAATGGTGACCATGCTTTAAAGATTTTACCTGCTGAATATTTTTCAACTTGTAATGTTGCTGTTTGCTCTTCACTTTTAAAACGATAAATTGTTTTGGGTTGCCAGAACTTCATGAATACTGCTAATGCTACAAGTGACACTAATGCAGAAAGTACGTCTGGTAACTCAGGTCCTAAGAAGTTTGAAGATAAAAATTGCGTTACTGCGAATGTAATACCCGATACAAGAACTGCTGGTAATACTTCGATTGTCTTCTTCCATCCCGTCATAATAAATACAAGGAAGAATGGAATGAAGATTGATAAGATTGGTAACTGTCGTCCAACCATTTTTGAAATTTCTAATGCTGGAATACCTGTTGGTCCTTCCATCGCAATAATTGGAATCCCAATTGCTCCGAATGCTACGGGTGCCGTATTTGCAATTAAACATAAACCTGCTGCATATAACGGATTAAACCCTAAACCGACTAGTAATGCAGCTGAGATTGCTACGGGCGCACCGAATCCTGCTGCTCCTTCTAAAAACGCACCAAAAGAAAACGCTACCAATAATGCTTGAATACGACGGTCTTCTGTAATTGAAAGTACAGATGAACGAATAATATCAAATTGTCCTACTCTTACTGTGATGTTATATAAAAATACAGATGTGACAATAATCCAAGCGATTGGCACAAGTCCATAGACTGCACCTTGACTTGCTGACATAACGGCTGTTTTAACAGGCATGTCAAATGCCACAACGGCTAGAATAAGTGCGATTAATAACGTGGTAAGACCTGCAATATACCCCTTCATTTTTTTAATAGCAAGCGCCCAGAAAAAATAAAGTATTGGAATAATAGCTACAAGCGCCGTCCACCATAAGCTGTCCCCTACAGCGGTGAAATTTTGCGTGAATGTCATTTTTTCTCCCCCTTATGTACATCGTTACGTATTGAATTTTCGATATTTTGAAAAAATTCAATATAACATTAGGTCATCAGATGACCTAATTAAGATTATATATTCAAAATATTAGAAAAAACAATCTTTTTTTCAAAAAATTTTAACTTCTCTTCTTTTCAGAAAAAAACTGTCTACTCTCTTTCATGCTATAATACAAAAAGAACAAACAGAGAAACGGAGTGTTTTACATGGAAATTACACAAATTGAACGCTGTCATAAACAAACAGATGATTTAATTGCTACAGAAGGTGCAGATTTTTTAACTTCACCTATTCACTTTCTAAAAGAACATGATCAAGAGTTTTTATATATGGAATCACCACTTTTTGAAGAATTAAAGATGGATGCTGTTGTATTTGAATATGATGAGATGTTCGATGCATATACTGCTTTATTTGGTTTACGTTTACAGAAAAAATATGCTACTGCGATTAAAGAATATTTACACACTCATTTACGTTCGATTTTCGGTGCTTCTTCAGCTAGCTTTTCAGGTAACGAAGGACTGTGGGAGATTAATATTGCACTTACTGCTATTGAAGGATTTAAAGAAGATGGCACATTATTAGAAGCTCTTACTTTACTTGAAAAATTTGTGAGAGCATTAATAAATGAAGTAACTGCTAACTAAATCAAGTTCACAACAAAAAGCCAGAATCACGTAATAAAGCGTAACTCTGGCTTTTCTTATATTTTGCTATGACTTTCAAACGGGTACAACAACCGATTGTTTCGAGAGCATACTCGCATAATCTTCTACCATTACAGAAGCAGTTGGATACATACCTGCACCAGGACCTACCAATGTAATCTTACCGATATAGTTCGTATCAAGTGCGACTGCATTATCGACGCCATCAATTGCATATAGTGGATGTGCCGCATCAACAAGTTGCGGTCCAATTTCTGCATGAATTTTACCGTTTTCATCAATAGAAACTTCTGCAATATGACGATAGCGTTGGCCATTTGCATCTGCTTGTTGTACTTGTGCCAATGTAATTTCAGAAATACCTACCACTTTTACATCTTCCCAGTCCGGTTGTTTACCGAATGCGAGCGCACTTAAAATCATTAGCTTTTTGAAAGCATCTTGTCCTGAAATATCATTATATGGATCTGCTTCTGCATATCCTAAGTCTTGTGCATTTTTTAAAGCTGTTTCGAATGAAATACCTTCTGTACGCATTTGCGTTAAGATATAATTCGATGTGCCATTTAAAATACCTTGAATGTGTAATACATCATTCACACGTAGAATTGTCTCCATTGTTTTGATTACTGGTACACCACCAGCAGTAGTTGCTTCAAAACCTACTTGTACACCGTATTTTTTTGCCTTCTCTTGTAGCGCTTGACCAAATTTAGCAAACATGACTTTATTTGCAGTAATAACGTGCGCGCCTTTTTCAATTGCTGCATCTAAATAACCATATGCTGGTTCTTCTCCAACAATTGCTTCAAAGACAACGTCTAATTGTGGCAATGCTAAAATATCTTCAAAACGATTCGTTAATAAAGACGCATCTACACCTTCGCGCTCTTTTGAAACATTATGGACTAAAATTTTTGCTACTTCGATGTCCACACCAAATGTTTCTTTCAATTGCTTTCGCTTTTCTTTCAAAATGTTAAAAATGCCTTCTCCTACCGTTCCGAACCCTAGGATTGCCATCTTCACTGCTGTCATATTGTTCGCCTCCAATGATTAAATTTAATTTGTTTATTTCGAACGTTCATTTCACAACTTAATGAAAATTCTAACGTATTTAAAGACATATTTCAAGAGAAATTCTTTTTCAGAAGGACAATTGTTTTTTCTAAGAGGTCATTTAATACTGAATTTTAGAAAATAAAAGGAACTGCCCACAACGGATTGAGTCAGTTCCTTCTATTATATATAACTGATTTTAGAACCTATTTTGCGACCACTGTTACTTGTTGGAATGCTTGCTCTAACGCATGAGTTAGATCTTCTGCATTTTCAAGGCCGATTGATAAACGAATGAGTTCTTCTGGCACACCTGATTGAATAAGTTCTTCTTCATTTAATTGTTGATGTGTTGTTGAAGCTGGGTGAATAATTAATGAACGCGCATCGCCTACATTGGCTACATGTGAGAATAGCTCAATTGCATCAATGAACTTGCGACCTGCTTCACGCCCACCTTTAATACCAAATGTTAAAACAGAACCTGCACCATTTTTTAAATATTTTTCTACGAGTGGCGCATACTCACTATCTTCAAATCCATTATAGTGTACCCATTCCACTTGTTCATGATTGCGTAAGAATGTCGCTACTTTATGTGCATTTTCATTATGACGTAGCACACGTAAATGAAGTGTCTCTAAACCTTGTAAGAAGTTAAAGGCTGCATCTGCACTCAATGTCGGACCGAAGTCACGTAATAATTGAACGCGTAAACGTGTTGCAAACGCTGCATTCGGTGCATCCACACCATAGCGAATACCATGATAAGAAGCATCTGGTTCTGTATAGTCTGGGAATTTACCCTGCGTCCAGTCGAACTTCCCTGCATCCACTACGATTCCACCTATTGTTGTACCATGTCCACCAATCCACTTTGTTGCCGAGTGAATCACAATATCTGCACCATGTTCAATCGGGTTACATCCAACTGGTGAAGCAAATGTATTATCGACGATGAGTGGAATTTGATGTTCATGTGCAATTTTTGCAAATGCTTCTAGATCAACTACTGATAAGCTAGGATTTCCAATTGTTTCAACATATAGCGCTTTTGTATTCTCTTGAATGGCTTCTGCAAACTTCTCAGGCTCACGCTCATCAACGAAAGTGGTTGTAATACCGTAACGTGGAAGTGTATTCGCAAATAAATTGTACGTGCCTCCATATAAACTATTCGCAGCTACAATATGATCTCCTGCACGCGCAATATTTAAAATACTAAATGAGATAGCAGCCATACCTGAAGATAGAGCAACTGCTGCTGTTCCTCCTTCTAATAAGGCAACACGTTTTTCAAACACATCCACTGTTGGATTCATAATGCGTGAATAAATATTGCCTGCTTCTTCTAAAGCAAATAATTTACGAGCATGTTCTGAATCATTAAATTGATATGCAGTTGTACGGTAAATAGGTACTGCAATCGCTCCTGTTACGGGATCTGGTGATTGACCACCATGTACGGCTAATGTTTCTTTTTTGAATTCTGTCATATATGATTCCTCCTAAAATGAATTATGATGATGGACATCGGAATAAGGAATTATAGGAGAAGGATTTTATAAAAAAAGCCCTCTTCTTAGGTAAGAAGAGGGCTGTATCGAACATGGTCCTCCCCTTATCTGTCAGATCCGATAAAAAATCTGTAGGAATTAGCACCTTGGTTTCAAAAAAGAAACTGGTTGCTGGGCATCGCAGGGCCTATCCCTCCGCCACTCTTGATAAAGGTTTTAAACATATAATGTTTCCATCAATTTCTATCTAGTATAGTCATCTATTTTTCATTCGTCAATCTTTTTTCTGAAAATTTTTATTATACTGATTTAATTCTTTTAAAATGTAAAAAATTATTTAAAAGTAAAATAGAAAAAAAGAATTAAAAAACGAATCAAAGGTTTTCGAATAAGATGAGCATTTATGGTAGCATAGTCTTTGAATACAAATGACAATAGGAGTTGAATGAATCATGAATCAAGTAAAAGAATTATTACGTAGTCATACTTCTGTCCGTAAATATACAGGTGAAGAAATACCAAAAGAAGTAGTATATGATTTAATCGAAACTGCACAGATGGCTGCAACATCACACTTTGTACAAGCATATAGTGTGATTTATGTGACAGACCCTGAGAAAAAAGCAAAACTTGGCGAATTATCAAATAATGATTTCCAATTCAAAACAGCTGGCGCTTCTTTCTTATTTTGTGTAGATTTTAAACGTCTTCAAATTGCTGGTCAAAAATACGACATTGATATTACAGCTGATTCAGCTGAAAATGTCTTAGTCGGTGTAACAGATGTTAGCTTATTTGCTCAAAACTTCGTTATTGCAGCTGAGGCTGAAGGTTATGGCATTTGCTATATTGGCGGCGCACGTAATAATCCAAAAGAAATTAGCGAATTATTCAACCTACCTGAATACGTCTTCCCGATGTTTGCAATGACAATCGGCAAACCAACGAAAAGAAATGATACAAAACCACGTTTACCAGTGGAAGCAATTGTACATGAAAATGGGTATGACGTAGAAAAATACGACGCACTATTAACACAATATGATAAAGAACTTGGTGAGTACTACTTAAACCGTAATGCTAATCAAAAAGTAACGAACTGGACGAAACAAATGGCGGATTACTTAGTAAACCAACAACGTCCGTTCATTAAAGATTTCCTTGCTTCACAAGGCTTTACGTGGAAATAGTCTAAATACAAGAAAGAATCACACTTACGATTGTGCGATTCTTTCTTTTTATTTTTTCAATTGAATAGATACTTCAATATGATTTAGCTGCTGTTCTAAATCATATAAAGCTTCATATGCTTCATCAAGTGTCACACGTTCAAAACGAATTTGGTCACCTGGCTTCATTTGCCCAAAACGATGTAAGTCAGCTGAAATCACCTGTCCAATACGAGGATAACCACCTGTTGTTTGACGATCTGCTAATAAAATGATGGGTTGTCCATCATTCGCTACTTGAATCGTTCCATTCGTTACTGCTTCTGAAACCATCTCTTGTTGCACATCTTTTTGAAGCTTAAATCCTTTTAAACGGTACCCCATACGGTCAGATGACATAGCAACATCAAAATGAACACGTTCAAAATTTTGTTGTGTAGCTGTTGTGAACCATTGATATTCGTTCCCTTCGACGAAACGAATACGATGTCTTTTACGTACCTTTTTATAAAAATCAGGTCGGACATGCCACGAAACTGTACTAAAATATTCGTTTTCAATCGGTAATACAGGTGTATCCCAATTTGTATTCATTAACTGTATTTCATCTTGTTCTTGAAGCGCACGTCCATTTAGACCACCCATATTTGCGCGCAAGTATGTACTTTTACTTCCAAGCTTTTCTTCTATTGAAAAACCATGTTGCACAGCAAGATAACTTCTCAACCCTTTTTTTGCACCTTTAAAACGAAGTGTTTGATTGGCACGAACCAACACAGGTCGCCACTGTGGTACGTCCATCCCCTGAATTGTCGGTGTTAAGTCACCACCTGTAATTGCAATATACGTATCTTCTGAAAAATGAAATGCCGTACCGCGCAGCGTTACTTCGATACATGCTTCGTGCTGATGATTCCCTAATAAACGATTGGCAATTTTAAGTGCAAAAGAATCCATCGCCCCGCTTACAATAACTCCTATGTTTTGATAGCCGATTCGTCCAATATCTTGGATTGTTGCAAGTGTGCCAGCTTTTAAGCAAATGATTGACATAGATTTTCTCCTTTCAGCACATGATATTCTTCAATTGAAATAGGATAGAATCGAATCCAGACACCTGCTCGTAATAAGGTAGGCTTTTCTGCTTCTGGTGTAAATAAAGCTGTTGGTGTACGTCCGATGATTTGCCAACCACCTGGCGTTTCAATCGAATACACACCTGTTTGTGAACCTGCAATCCCAACAGATCCTGCTTCAATTTTTAAACGTGGTGTTTGTTTTCTTGGTGTTGCTAATGATTCGTCTAGTCCTCCTAAATACGGGAACCCTGGTGCGAACCCTAACATATAAACAAAATAATCACGTCCTGTATGTTTTTGAATCACTTCTTTTGGCGTGATGCTATGATAGTTTGCGACTTCTTCTAAATCAGGCCCAAATTCGCCACCATAGCAAACAGGAATTTCAACTACCTCTTCCACCTGTTCTGTAACAGTTATTTCTTGTTGTAGAATAATACAGATTTTTTCTTCTAACCACTGATATGGATTTTGTCGATTGTGTATTTTCTTCTTCACATCTAGTGGGTTAAACAAAATTGTGATTACTTGAAATGATGGTACGATTTCTTCATACGGTAACTCCGCATCCTCTATATGTTGGATTAATAATTGCATCATATGATACTGTTGAACGCTCACCGCTTCGTTAAATTCAATACGAATCGCAGCGTCTCCCATTGGCGATATTGTTGTGTATTCATTAAATCGCATGTCGCCACCCCTTTTCCCGAATTTCGGAATTTTAATTCTGAATATAGGAATAATTATAGAATTATTCAATTATTTTCGCAATTATTTTTTAAAATATCGGACTATTCAAGCTATACACACTTTTTATTTTATGGTATTATTCGAAACATAAGTTTCTTAAAATGGAACTAATAAACTGAATTACGGACTAAAATGGGGATAAAGGAGTTGATTTCATGTTTCAAGTCGACTTGAACTGCGATTTAGGTGAAAGCTTTGGTGCATACAAAATGGGCAATGATGAATTAATCTTAGATTATGTCACGTCAGCCAATATCGCCTGTGGTTTCCACGCTGGTGATCCACATGTCATGCGAAAAACAGTAGAGCTAGCACTTGAAAAGAACGTCAAAATTGGGGCACATCCTGGGTTTCCAGACTTAGTAGGTTTCGGTCGCAATGCGATGCATCTATCACCACACGAAGTTTTCAACATTGTCACGTACCAAATCGGGGCATTACAAGCTTTGACAACTGCTTTCGGTGGAAAATTAGAACATGTCAAACCACATGGCGCACTGTATAATTTAGCAGCAAAAGATGAAAGCCTTTCCACTGCTATTGCAGAAGCGATTTACGCAGTAAATCCTGAATTTGTCTTATATGGCCTTTCAGGTAGTGAACTCATCAAAGCAGGTGAAAAAATCGGTCTCAAAACAGCGAGTGAAGTATTTTCAGACCGTACCTATCAAGCTGATGGCTCGTTAACATCTCGTACATTACCAAATGCACTTATTACAGATGACCATCAAGCTGTTGAACAAGTATTGAATATGATTACAAAAGGAACAGTTCAAACCGTTCAACAAACAAGTTATCCAATTGTCGCAAATACCGTTTGTATCCATGGGGATGGCGTACACGCACTACAATTTGCACAATTCATTCATCAACGATTAACGGAGAGTGGGATTCAAGTTACACCGTTCCGTTAGAACAAAGGGGAGTTTCATATGGAAAAAGTCGACTTACATACACAGTCATCGACAAAAAAGAAAGCTGGCGCTAGTGTCCTATTAGGTGCCGCCTTCTTAATGGCCACATCATCAATCGGTCCTGGATTTTTAACACAAACAACGATTTTCACAGATCAACTACGCGCGAGTTTTGGTTTCGTTATTTTAATCTCGCTCTTACTCGATGTTTTTGCACAAATGAACGTTTGGCGCATTATTGTCGTATCGGGTTTACGTGGACAAGAGATTGCGAATAAAGTACTGCCTGGTCTAGGATTCGTTCTAGCCATCTTAATTGTTTTTGGTGGACTTGCTTTTAATATCGGGAACGTCGCCGGTGCTGGTCTTGGTCTGAACGCAATGCTTGGGCTTGATGTAACAACTGGCGCTGCACTAAGTGCGATTTTTGCGATTGTTATTTTCTTATTCAAAGAGGCAAGTAAAATTATGGACCGCGCTGCACAAGTAGCTGGTGGTATTATGATTCTTCTGATGATGTACGTAGCGATTTCAACAGCACCGCCTGTTGGTGAGGCAGTGATTCGTACATTCGTACCAACGGAATTAAGTATTTTTGCGATTGTCACATTAGTGGGTGGTACTGTCGGTGGTTATATTACATTCGCAGGTGGGCACCGTTTACTAGATGCTGGATTAAAAGGCACAAGCGCAATTCCAGAAGTGAATAAAAGCTCGATTACAGGGATTGCTGTAACAGGTGTTATGCGTGTTCTTCTATTCCTAGCTGTATTAGGTGTTGTATCACAAGGTGTTAAATTAGCTGCAGATAACCCTGCTGCTTCTGTATTCGAAAGTGCTTTAGGTACTGCTGGTTTCCGTATTTTCGGTGTGATTATGTGGGCTGCAGCTGTTACTTCAGTTGTTGGTGCTGCTTACACATCTGTATCATTCATTAAAACATTCCATAAAAATATTGCTAAGTATGAAAACTGGATTATTATTGCGTTTATCGCGATTTCAGCTCTTGTCTTCATCTCAGTTGGTAAACCTATCAATGTACTTGTATTAGCTGGTGCATTAAATGGTCTAATCTTACCAATCGCACTTGGCACATTATTAATTGCTGTTCATAAAAAATCAATCGTGGGCAATTATAAACATCCAAAATGGCTAACGATTACAGGAATTCTTGTTGTCGTATCAATGGGGACACTTGGCTACATGACATTGGTTGAACAAATTCAATTACTAATGAAATAAGGAGTGAACGAGAATGGATTACGCAAATTTATCACCTGCTGAAATTCGCAAGTTAATTCGCGAAAAGCAGATTACAGGTCCAACAGCTGGTCACGCACTTGGCTATGCACAGGCAAATTTAGCTATTTTAAAAAAGGAACACGCTTTTGATTTTCTCTTATTTGCACAACGAAATCCAAAAGCCTGTCCAATTTTAGATGTAATCGAACCTGGTGAAGTCGCACCAAAAGGAATCGCCAAAGATGCAGATATTCGTACAGATATTCCAAAATATCGCGTCTATAAAAAAGGTGTATTCGTTGAAGAAGTAACGGATTTATATGATTACTGGTCAGATGATTTCGTCTGCTTCTTAATCGGTTGTAGTTTCTCTTTTGAAAATGCACTACTGAATAATGAGATTGATGTACGTCATATTTCTGAGGGTTGTAATGTACCGATGTATAAAACGAATATCGCTACGACACCTGCTGGACTTTTCGAAGGTCCGACCGTTGTTTCAATGCGTCCGATTCCTGAAGCAGACGTAGTACGTGCAGTTCAAGTAACTTCTCGTTTTCCTTCTGTTCATGGTGCGCCGCTTCATATTGGTAATCCTGAAACAATCGGTATTCAAGATCTTTCAAAACCAGACTTTGGTGATGCAGTAACCATTAAAGAAGGCGAAGTACCTGTATTTTGGGCTTGTGGTGTTACGCCTCAAGCAATTGCTATGCACGTAAAACCCGATTTAATGATTACACATGCACCTGGACATATGTTTATAACGGATATTCGTGACGAGCATTTAGGGATTCTATAAAATTCAATTTAAAAGCCAAAGAGGG
>NZ_BJOB01000050.1 GCF_006539985.1 Kurthia gibsonii
TTTCGGAGAGGTGAATTCCCTTTGGCATGCAGAAAAGTCCCTTTTAAAAAATCTTCGTTATTCAATAGTGATCTTCTAAAAGATATAAATTTTCGCTTTAGATTTGCTCCTATTAAATAAAAGTAAATAGAATCATGTAGGAAGTCACGCGTTTTTTACTAAAATTCACTTTTTTATTGGAGTTTCTTCTATTATATAGATGAATTTTCAGAAATCTTATTACAATCTAATCCGTCATATGAAAGCTTAAAATGTGTCAAAAAGAGAAATGAAAATATTGACATTTGTATGGCGTTTTATTTCTGTTATAATAGTCAAGATAAACAAAAGTAGGGAGAGAACTAAAAATGGGAAAAGTATATGTATTCGACCATCCATTAATTCAACACAAATTATCATACATCCGTGATATCAATACAGGAACGAAGGAGTTTCGTGAACTAGTTGACGAAGTAGCTACACTAATGGCATTCGAGATTACACGTGATTTACAAACAGAAGAAATCGAAATCCAAACACCTGTTACAAAAACAAAAACAAAAGTATTATCAGGTAAAAAGATGGCAATCGTGCCTATCCTACGTGCTGGTTTAGGCATGGTAGATGGTATGTTAAAACTAATTCCAGCTGCAAAAGTAGCACACATTGGTTTATACCGCGATCCAGAAACTTTACAACCGGTAGAATACTACGCAAAATTCCCAGCTGATATTGAAGAACGTGAATTCATCATCGTTGATCCAATGTTAGCTACAGGTGGTTCTGCAATTGAAGCAATGAACTCACTGAAAAAACGCGGCGCGAAAAATATTCGCTTCATGTGTTTAATTGCAGCTCCAGAAGGTGTAAAAGCAATTCAAGAAGCACACCCAGAAATCGATATTTACATTGCGGCATTAGATGAAAAACTAAATGACCACGGTTATATCGTACCTGGACTTGGTGATGCAGGCGACCGTTTATTTGGTACAAAATAATACATTGTACAGGGATGGTGCAAAAAACATGAAAAAGTGGAAAGTAATGACTGTGTTTGGTACAAGGCCGGAAGCCATTAAGATGGCGCCTCTTGTAAAAGCGTTGCAGCAAAATACAGAGCAGATTGATACAGTTGTGACGGTAACGGCGCAACACCGCGAAATGCTTGATCAAGTATTAGAAACTTTTAAGATTGTTCCAGACTATGATTTGAATATTATGAAAGAACGCCAAACACTTCTTGATGTTGCGACACGCGGTTTAGAAGGTCTCAATCAAATTATGAAAGAGGCGAAACCAGATGTTGTGCTCGTGCATGGAGATACAGCGACTACATTTGTGGCGAGTTTAGCTGCTTTTTATAATCAAGTAGCGATTGGTCACGTAGAAGCAGGTCTTCGCACGTGGAATAAATATTCACCATATCCAGAAGAGATGAATCGTCAACTAACAGGTGTGTTAGCGGACATTCATTTTGCACCAACTGAACAAGCAAAAGAAAATCTTCTAAGAGAAAATAAAGAGCCGAACTCAATTATTGTGACAGGGAATACGGCGATTGATGCACTTGCGACAACTGTTGCAGATGACTATACACATCCTGTACTTGAATCAATTGGTAACGATCGAATGGTTCTACTAACCGCACATCGACGTGAAAACTTAGGTAAACCGATGGAAAATATGTTCCGCGCGATTCATCGTATTTTAGAAGAACATCCAGATGTACAAGTAGTCTATCCGATGCATTTGAATCCAGCAGTTCGTGACACAGCACGCGCAATTTTAGAATCGCATGAACGCGTTCATTTAATTGAGCCGCTTGAAGTGTTTGACTTCCATAATTTTGCGTCACGTTCTTACATGATTTTAACGGATTCAGGTGGTATTCAAGAGGAAGCGCCGTCACTAGGAAAGCCAGTACTCGTATTACGAGATACGACGGAACGACCAGAAGGAATTGAAGCGGGGACACTCAAGCTTGCTGGAATAGAAGAAGAGACTATTTATGATTTAACGAAAGAATTATTGACGAATAGTGCACTATACAATCAAATGGCAAAAGCATCGAATCCTTATGGTGATGGTCATGCTTCTGAACGTATTGTAGAAGCGTTAATCGCTTTTCTAGAAAAATAAAAAAACAAAAACTACTCGAACAGCTAGAATACGAATATTCTTAGTCGAGTAGTCTTTGTTTTTAAAGTTAAATCGAGAAATAAAGAACATTTCCAAGTTTTTTCTTAAATTTGTCGACTATTTGACAAAAGTGTACAGGTTGTGAAGTTTTTATGCAGAACCAATTGACATGAAATATTCACTATTGTATGCTAACAAAGGGTAAGAATGATAAGGGTTTCTATGTCTGAATATCAAGCCGTACCTCTTTTTTTTATGGAGTTTGGTTATTGACGTATAAGGCAAATCCCTAGCTTTTGACTCTTTTAACGTTTTCGGACGTGTAAAGGTTCTTATATGGAGCGATGGTACTTCATTAAATGTTAGCTAATAATACATAATAAGTTTCCGATTAAGTTAAGCAATGCTTACTTTGGTAACGGTTACCCTTAATATGTTCCACAATTAGCTACGTTCCATCCGGTGGTCAGCTTTATATCCATCATTCGAAAAAAAGATTCAGGAGACTAAAGACCAAATGGTAGAAATGCATCGGATTTTTAAAAAGCAGGTAATAGGTTTTATTATTTTGCTAATCGTTTGTGCAATCGGCTGGGGCTTTACATCGTACCACGCGTTATTCGCAGGTCTCGCATTAGGTGCCCTTTGTGGTCTATTTAATTTTTGGAACCTGGTCCGAAGAATGGAAAGCTTTGATCGTAAGACACGTCAGGGACAAAAGGTTAAGTCCTTAGGTACCCTTATTCGCTACGGATCAGCTTTACTTGCGGCAGCAGTTGCAATAACTTGGTCTGAATATTTTAACGTAGCTAGTACTGTCGTTGGATTAATGATTCCGTACATTCTACTTTTTGTAGATAGGATCATAGTTCAGTTGAAAAACTAAATAAGCAAAGCGCATGTGAAAGAGAGGTGAACGAACAAGTGGAACATAAAAATCCTTATTTTGAAATAGCTGGTTTAGGTTTCAATACAGCAGACGTCATGATGTTATTAATCACAGCAGTGATTGTATTCATTATTGCAGTTGTATCAACGCGTAAACTTCAGTTAAAGCCAACTGGTATGCAAAACTTCATGGAGTGGGTTATGGACTTCGTGAAAGGTATCATCTCAAACAACATGGACTGGAAGACAGGTGGTCAATTCCACATCTTGGGTATTACATTAATCATGTTTATCTTTGTAGCGAATATGCTAGGTCTACCATTCTCAATCTCTGTAGATGGTTACTTATGGTGGAAATCACCAACAGCAGATCCGGTTGTTACACTAACATTAGCTGTTATGATTCTTGTCTTAACAAACTACTATGGTGTAAAAGCACAAGGTATGAAAGGATACTTGAAGACATTCGTGTCTCCAATGAGCTTCTTACTACCAATTAAGATTATTGAAGAACTTGCAAATACATTAACTCTTGGTCTACGACTTTACGGTAACATTTTTGCCGGAGAGGTATTATTAGGATTATTGGCAGGTCTGGCTACAGCATGGTCAGGTGCTGGTTTCTTAGCAGCTTTCATTCCAATGATGGCATGGCAAGCATTCTCAGTATTTATTGGAGCAATCCAATCATTCATCTTCGTTATGTTAACAATGGTTTACATGTCTCACAAAGTGAGCAAAGACCATTAATTAATTATAAACCAGTTAATTCGTATTCATTAGGGATTAGCTAAACAACAAAAAATATCATATTTCCAAGGAGGAAAATTTACAATGGGTTTAGGTTTAATCGCAGCAGCAATCGCAGTTGGTCTAGGTGCACTAGGTGCAGGTATTGGTAACGGTCTTATCGTAGGTCGTACAGTTGAAGGGATCGCTCGTCAACCAGAATTACGTGGAGTATTACAAACAACAATGTTCATCGGTGTCGCTTTAGTAGAGGCATTACCAATCATCGCAGTAGTTATCGCGTTCATCGTAATGAACAAATAATTTGTCTTCAATGTTTCTTGGCGAAGTCTTAATTAGTTGAGTCACTTCGCCTTTCATTTATATCGGTTTCATTACCGATATAAATTCCTTTAGACTACAAATCTTAAACAAGATTCAATTATAAAAAAATTTCAATTGACTCTAAGCTCTTGAAGGGAGTGAAACAATCGTGTTATTAGATTATTTAGTGCTAGGTTCCGCAGCGGGCCAAAACCAATACGGTACAATTTTAGCAACTTTAGTAGTATTCGTAGTATTAATGCTTCTTCTTAAAAAATTCGCATGGGGTCCACTTATGGGAATTATGCAACAACGTGAAGAATTAGTTGCAAACGAAATCGAATCAGCTGAAAAAAGTCGTAAAGAAGCACATGAATTATTAGAAGAACAACGTAGCCTTCTTAAAGAAGCTCGTACAGAAGCGCAAGCGATTGTGGAGAACGCTAAACAACAAGCAATTCTTCAAAAAGAAGAAATTGTTTCATCAGCTAAAGCTGAAGCAGTTCGTTTACAAGAATCAGCGAAACGTGATATTGAGAGCGAAAAAGAAAAAGCTATCGCAGCTGTTCGTGAAGAAGTGGTTTCACTATCTGTACTGGCAGCAACTAAAGTTCTTAACAAAGAAGTTTCTACAGAAGATAATCGTACGCTTATCGAAGAAACGATTGCGAAGGCAGGGGAAGCTCGATGAGTCAATCCATTGCAGCGAATCGCTATGCTAAAGCCTTATATGAATTGGCAAAGGAAAAAAACGTAGTTGCTGAAACAGTAGCTGACTTACGTGAAGTAAGAATCGTTTTTACAGAGTCTAAAGATTTATTCAATCTTTTAGTATCTCCTAACCTAACAACAGAGAAAAAGTTTGAACTAATTGATTCAATTTTTTCATCTGTACAACCAATTATTGTCGATGCACTAAAAGTTATCTTAGTTAATAACCGAATCGACGAAACTGTAAGTGTGATTGATTCGTTTATCCGCATTGCGAATGATGAGTCAGGTGTAGAAGATGCAATTGTGTATTCTACAGAAGCGCTTACTGAAGATCAACTTGAACGAATCTCAACAACTTTTGCTAAGCAAGTTGGTAAAGATTCATTAAATATTACAAACGAAATTGATTCATCATTAATTGGTGGAATCAAATTAATCATTGGAAACCGAATTTACGATAATACAATCGTAAGCAAAGTGAACGGTTTACGTCGTGCATTACTAGGTTAATCCAAAATTATTGTGAGAGGTAGAGGTGACAAACGTGGGCATCAAAGCTGAAGAAATCAGTGTTCTTATTAAACAGCAGATGGAAAATTTCCAATCTGAGATGCAAGTTAGCGAAGTTGGTACAGTCATCAGTGTCGGTGATGGTATCGCTCGTGCTCATGGTCTTGACAATGCCATGTCTGGGGAATTATTAGAATTCTCTAATGGTGTTCTTGGGTTGGCTCAAAACCTAGAAGAAAATAACGTAGGTATCGTTATTTTAGGTCCAACACAAGGCATTACAGAAGGCGACGAAGTTCGTCGTACAGGTCGTATTATGGAAGTACCAGTTGGTGAAGAACTAATTGGTCGTGTAGTAAATACATTAGGTTTACCAGTTGATGGGTTAGGTCCAATCAACACTACTAAAACTCGTCCAATCGAAAGCCCAGCTTTCGGTGTAATGGCTCGTAAATCAGTAGACCAACCTTTACAAACAGGAATCAAAGCGATTGACGCACTTGTTCCAATCGGTCGTGGTCAACGTGAGTTAATCATCGGTGACCGTCAAGTTGGTAAAACTTCAATCGCAATCGATACAATTTTAAACCAAGCGGACCAAGATATGATTTGTATCTACGTTGCAATTGGTCAAAAAGAATCTACTGTACGTAACGTTGTAGAGACTCTACGCGCACACGGTGCATTAGATTACACTATCGTACTTACTGCGTCAGCATCTTCTCCATCTCCAATGTTATACCTAGCTCCTTATGCTGGTGTTTCAATGGCTGAAGAATTAATGCTACAAGGTAAAGACGTATTAATCGTATATGATGATCTTTCTAAGCAAGCAGCAGCTTACCGTGAGCTTTCATTATTATTACGTCGTCCTCCAGGTCGTGAAGCTTACCCTGGTGATGTATTCTACCTACACAGTCGTTTATTAGAACGTGCAGCTCGTCTTAACGAAAGATACGGCGGTGGTTCAATTACTGCATTACCATTCGTTGAAACTCAAGCTGGTGATATCGGTGCGTACATCCCAACAAACGTAATCTCAATTACGGATGGACAAATCTTCTTACAAGCTAACTTATTCAACTCTGGTGTACGTCCTGCGATTAACCCAGGTTTATCAGTATCTCGTGTTGGTGGTTCTGCACAAATTAAAGCAATGAAAAAAGTTGCCGGTACGCTACGTCTTGACTTAGCGACATTCCGTGAACTTGAGTCATTCGCTCAATTCGGTTCAGACCTAGATGCAGCTACAACTGCTAAACTTGAGCGTGGTAAACGTACAGTAGAAGTTCTAAAACAAGATCTAAACAAACCATTGAAAGTTGAGCGTCAAGTTGCAATCATCTACGCTTTAACAAAAGGTTTCTTAGATGATATCCCTGTACATGACATCGTACGTTTCGAAAACGAATTTAACTTATGGTTAGATGCTAACGATGCAAACCACAAAAACGTTTTAGGTACAATTCGTGAAACTAAAGGCCTTCCAGCTGATGAAGATATGAAATCAACTATTGAAGCATTCAAGAAAACTTTCGCAATCTCAGAAGAAGCTTAATTTAGTGAAAACGAACTTTTAAAAAAACGGTAAGGTGGTGAAATACCAGTGGCAACATTACGTGAGGTAAAACAACGTATTAACTCTACAAAATCTACAAGTAAAATCACATCAGCGATGCACTTAGTATCATCTTCTAAGATGTCACGTGCAGAGCGAAATGCGAAAAAGTACGTACCTTATATGGCTAAAATTCAAGAAGTAGTAGCTGCAATCGCTCAAGGAACATCGAATGCTTCTCACCCGATGCTAGTTGAACGCCCAGTTAAGAAAAGCGCATATTTAATTATCGCTTCTGACCGTGGTTTAGCAGGTGCTTACAACACGAATGTAATCCGTACTGCATTAAACGGTATGGAAAAACGTGGCCAAAAGAAAGAAGATGTAGTCATCTTTGCAATAGGTCGTACAGTAGCTGATTTCTTTAAGAAAACAGGCTACACAGTTGTGGACGCGGAGATTGGTCTTCCAGATCAACCTGCATTTGCAGATATTAAAGCGATTGCTCGTAAAGCTGTTGGTATGTTCACAGATGGCACATATGATGAAATCTACATGTGTTATAGCCATTTTGTAAGTGCTATTTCTAGCGAATTAGTTGAGAAAAAGTTACTTCCAATCACTGATATCGCGCCAGCTACTTCTACTGCATCTTATGAATTCGAACCATCAGGTGACGAAATTCTAGAAGTATTGCTTCCACAATACGCAGAAAGTTTAGTATATGGTGCGTTACTAGATGCTAAAGCTAGTGAACATGCTGCACGTATGACAGCAATGAAAAACGCTACAGATAACGCTAAAGAATTAATTGATGACTTAACAGTCTTGTATAACCGTGCACGTCAAGCGGCTATTACACAGGAAATTACAGAAATCGTAGGTGGAGCAGCAGCCTTAGAATAGGCTAAAGCTTCATCTCAAACTGTAATAGTTTGATAGGAGGGAAAAAGTATATGAACACAGGACACGTTCTTCAAGTAATGGGTGCTGTTGTCGACGTTAAGTTCGAAAACAACGCATTACCTGAAATTTATAACGCTTTAACTGTAGAAATTAAAAAGCCTAATCAAGAGCCTCAAGTTCTTACACTTGAAGTTGCGCTTCATTTAGGCGACAATACTGTTCGTACAATCGCTATGTCATCTACTGATGGCTTACAACGTGGAGCAGTAGTAACTGACAAAGGTATGGCAATCTCAGTACCAGTCGGTGAAAACACTTTAGGTCGTGTATTCAACGTACTTGGTGAACCAATCGACTTAGAAATCGGTAAACCAGAAATTCCAGCTTCTGATCGTCGTGATCCAATTCACCGTGAAGCTCCAACATTCGATGAGCTTTCAACTTCAGTTGAAGTTCTTGAAACAGGAATTAAAGTAGTAGACTTATTAGCACCTTACATCAAAGGTGGTAAAGTTGGTTTATTCGGTGGTGCCGGTGTAGGTAAAACGGTATTAATCCAAGAATTAATCAACAACATCGCAAAAGGCCACGGCGGTATCTCAGTATTCGCTGGTGTTGGTGAGCGTACTCGTGAAGGTAATGACCTTTACTACGAAATGACTGACGCAGGCGTTATCACTAAAACTGCGATGGTATTCGGTCAAATGAACGAGCCACCAGGCGCACGTATGCGTGTAGCACTTTCTGGTCTTACAATGGCAGAATACTTCCGTGATGAAATGGGACAAGACGTTCTATTATTCATTGATAACATCTTCCGTTTCACTCAAGCAGGTTCTGAGGTTTCTGCATTATTAGGTCGTATGCCTTCTGCTGTAGGTTACCAACCAACTCTTGCTACTGAAATGGGTAAATTACAAGAACGTATCACTTCTACTAAAAAAGGTTCTGTTACTTCTATCCAAGCGGTGTATGTACCAGCCGATGACTACACTGACCCGGCTCCAGCTACAACATTCGCTCACTTAGACTCAACAACTAACCTTGAACGTAAATTATCTGAGATGGGTATCTACCCAGCGGTTGATCCACTTGCTTCAACTTCTCGTGCATTAGCACCTGAAATCGTTGGACAAGAGCACTACGATGTCGCTCGTCGTGTACAATCAACTTTACAACGTAACAACGAATTACAAGATATCATCGCTATCTTAGGTATGGATGAATTATCTGATGAAGATAAATTAACTGTAAACCGCGCTCGTCGTATTCAGTTCTTCTTATCTCAAAACTTCCACGTTGCGGAACAGTTCACTGGTCAACCAGGATCATTCGTACACGTAAAAGATACTATTAAAGGTTTCTCTGAAATCCTTGAAGGTAAATACGATAAATTCCCTGAAGAAGCATTCCACTTAGTGGGCGGCATCGATGATGTTATTGCTAAAGCAAAAAGTTTAGGCGTAACACTTTAATATTAGGGACGAGGAGGAAAAAATATGAAGACCACTGTAGTCAACATTGTCACTCCCGACGGCCCAGTATACGATTCTGAAGTCTCAATGGTAAGTGTGCGTACAACAGGCGGGGAAATGGGGATCTTACCAGGTCACATTCCAACTGTTGCGCCACTTGAAGTTGGGGTTGTTCGTCTGAAAAAAGATAAAACAACTGATTTTGTAGCAGTAAGCGGCGGTTTCGTTGAAATCCGTGGCGATAAAGTTTCGATTTTATCTCCTTCTGCTGAACCTGCTGATTCAATTGATCTTGCTCGTGCGAAAGAAGCACTTCAACGTGCGGAAAAGCGCTTAGCAGCAAAACAAGACAAAAACACAGATTTCAAGCGTGCTGAAGCAGCGCTAAAACGCGCAATGAATCGTATCAACGTTAAAGAGGGTAACATCTAATTTAATAAAAGACTGTCTTAATGACCAACTTTTGTTGGCTTGTTAAGACAGTTTTTTGTTTATACATAAAAAATACCCATTTCAAATCATGAAAAACCTTTATTTTCCTTTTAAATAAATCATCTGTATGTTTTAATAGAGAGTGGGTTGCATAAAAAATGTATTCACTCGATTTTCTTTTGGAAATATGATAAAAATTTGACTGGTAAATGGGACGATTTTTAACCTATACTTCACTTTTTTGTAGCAATATGCTTCATTTATTGAGATAATGAACCTATGTGTATTTTTACTGAAAGGGGAAATGGAATTTGGATTCGATTAATGCAACAATTGGAACGAGTGCACTTTTAGGATTGATCTCGCATATCTTTTTTATTGGTATCGCATTTTACTCATTGCAGAGTTTGATGTATGAGCAAATCTTCAAAAAAGGGAGAGTATTTCAAATCCAACTTCTATTGATTTTAGTGAGTATTGCACTAGGAACAGCTGTATCGAATTTCTTTTTACAGTTTTTAAACTGGTCGCGTCAATTACAATATTTGTTTTAATTGTTAAAGGCGTAAATTTAAAGGGTTTGCACATAAAGCATCCAATATTATATTGCTATTGAAATGAGAGAGAGAAATAATTGCCTGGGAAATAGTCAGGTAATACATAGATGTTTTGCGTTTTATGTCCTGATTTCGAGGGTACTGTTCTTACAGTGGTTCATTTACCTATAAAGAGATGAAAGTCTGTGTTCTAGCGTCTTCTCAGTATCTATAGTAATACAAAATACATTTTGAAAATAGTTTAAAGGGTGCTTGAAATACATCTTGAAAAAAGGTAATATTGTACTTGTTTTGTTACTAATAAATGACATCATACATTTAGAATTTTATGAACGAATAATAGATAAAATAAATACTGAGATGACAGAATATGAGTTCGGAGGGACAGATTAATGGATAAAATTATCGTCAAAGGCGGTCGTGTATTAAAAGGAAATGTACGTGTAGAGGGTGCCAAAAATGCCGTTTTACCTGTATTAGCCGCTACGCTTTTAGCATCAGAAGGAAAGAATACAATTAAAAACGTTCCGAACTTAGCAGATGTATATACAATTGATGAAGTATTAAAAAGTTTAAATGTTGACGTATCTTTTTCACCTGAAACAAATACAGTTGAAATTGATGCTTCTAAAACACTTTCATCAGAAGCGCAGTTTGAATACGTTCGTAAAATGCGTGCCTCAATTCTTGTTATGGGGCCATTATTAGCACGTAACGGTTATGCACGAGTTGCAATGCCAGGTGGATGTGCAATCGGTTCACGTCCAATTGACCAACATCTAAAAGGTTTTGAATTAATGGGTGCGACAATCTCGAACGGACATGGTTATGTTGAAGCAAGAACAGAAGGACGTTTAAAAGGTGCAACAATCTATTTAGATTTCCCAAGTGTGGGCGCAACAGAAAATATTTTAACTGCTGCAGCACTTGCGGAAGGTACAACAATCATCGAAAATGCAGCAAAAGAACCTGAAATCGTAGACTTAGCAAACTTTATTAACGAAATGGGTGGCCGTGTTGTCGGTGCAGGTACAGATAAAATTCGTATCGAAGGTGTGGAACGACTAACAGGAACAACACATCATATTATTCCAGATCGTATTGAAGCAGGTACATTTATGGTAGCTGCAGCGATTACTGGTGGCGATGTTGTCATTGAAAACGCCGAAGCAGAGCATATGACAGCGTTAATTTCGAAAATGGTTGAAATGGGCGTAGAAATCACTGAAGAGGCTTCAGGACTTCGTGTACGCGCTACACATCCATTGAAAGCAGTAGACGTGAAAACGATTCCTCATCCTGGTTTCCCAACAGATATGCAATCGCAAATGATGGCATTAATGTTAGTGACACAAGGTACGAGTGTCATTACAGAGACTGTATTCGAAAATCGCTTCATGCACGTTGAAGAATTCCGTCGTATGAATGCGACAGCAAAAATTGATGGTCGTTCAGTAATTATCGAAGGCCCTTCATCTTTACAAGGTGCAGAAGTAGCAGCAACGGATTTACGTGCAGCAGCAGCACTTATTTTAGCAGGTCTTGTAGCAGACGGTATTACGCGTGTTTCTGAATTAAAACACCTAGACCGCGGTTACGTTGATTTCCATAAAAAACTTGCTTCTCTTGGTGCTGACATCGAGCGTGTATCAAACACAGAAGAAGTTGTCGAAAGAGAATTCCAAGTAAATTAATTTCAAAATGAAGAAGTCCATTTCTCTAGACATGAATTGTCTGTGAAAAATGGACTTTTTATATTTAAATAAAAAGATCGCCTTAATTAATTTATAAGAGCCTTAATGTAATTAGTAGACAGCTATGATAAAATAGTACCTAATAATAGGAAAAAATAAGATACACTGAGAGGGGCACTCATGATGTTTTCAAAAGACGTAGGCATTGATTTAGGTACGGCGAACGTCCTCATATATTTAAAAGGAAAAGGGGTTATTTTAAACGAACCTTCTGTTGTAGCGATTGATCGAAATACGAAAAAGATACTAGCTGTTGGAGAAGAAGCGCGTCAAATGATTGGACGTACTCCAGAAAATATTGTTGCGATTCGACCATTAAAAGATGGTGTCATTCATGATTTCGATATTACGGAAGCCATGTTAAAATACTTCATTCAAAAATTAAAATTACGAGGATTTATGTCGAAGCCACGTGTCCTTGTGTGTTGTCCTTCCAATATTACACCAGTAGAGCAAAAAGCGATTCGCGATGCGGTAATTCGTGCAGGTGGTGGTGAAGTCTATTTAGAAGAAGAACCGAAAGTAGCGGCGATTGGAGCGGGTATGGATATCTTCCAACCTTCAGGTAATATGGTCATCGACATCGGTGGTGGCACGACGGATGTCGCGGTTCTATCCATGGGTGAAGTTGTCACAGCACAGTCACTACGTGTAGCAGGTGATCAATTTGATCAAGACATTGCGGCTTACATAAAAAAGAAGTACAAACTATTAGTAGGAGAACGTACAGCAGAGTCCTTAAAAATGTCGATTGGGTCCATGATATTAGCAGATAAAAATGATACAATGGACATTCGAGGACGCGATATGGTGACAGGTTTACCAAAAGTGATTTCTTTTACTTCTGAGGAGCTGTTAGAAGCGATTTCAGATTCTATTGAGATGATTATTAAAGCTGCAAAGAATGTGCTTGAAAAAACACCACCAGAGCTTTCAGCGGATATTATTGATCGTGGAATTATGCTGACGGGTGGTGGCGCATTAATTAGTGGTTTAGACCGTCGTTTAACAGAAGAATTATTTGTGCCAGTATATGTAGCTGAAAACCCAATGGATTGTGTCGTTCTTGGAACAGGTATGATTTTAGATAACCTGAATAACATTTCAAAAAAGTAACTTTTAGCCGATAAATAAACTAGTGAATTTTTTTAAGAAGGGATGAGTGCTTGTGTTTAGAGGGTTTTATACAGCAGCTACAGGTATGATTGCGCAGCAACGTCGTACAGAGATGCTTTCAAATAACATTGCCAATGCGAATACACCAGGATATAAAGCGGACCAATCGACGATTCGATCATTTCCAAATATGCTGATGTCTAGCATTCAAAAAACGGGGGCATCCTCGCTTCAGAACGGCTTTAATCCTAGTAATATGCAGCAAATCGGTGATTTGGGAACAGGCGTTTATATGCAAGAAACATTGCCGAACTTTTTGCAAGGTTCGATTGTGGAAACAGAGAGTAATACGGATGTGGCGCTATTAGATGGAGATCTACCAGTGAATCCACAGACAGGTAAACAAGGAGCAGTATTCTTTAAAGTACAAACAGCCGATAATCGACAAGCTTATACACGTAACGGTAACTTCACAATTGATGGACAAGGTTTTTTAACAACTGCACGTGGTGAATATGTCCTCGATGAAAACAACAACCGTATTGTGTTACAAAATAATGATTTCACATTGAAGTCAACAGGTGAGATTACTGTAAACGGACAACAAGTAGGGCGTTTAGGTGTTGCATATTCTAATCAACCAGATGCACTTGAAAAGCAGGATAATGGTTTATACTTTACAACCGATAATCAAGATTTACCGAATGCTTATAATGCAAATGGTGTTACATTTACGATACAGCAAGGATTTACAGAGAGTTCAAATGTGGACTCAGCACAGACGATGACAACGATGATGGAAGCGTACCGTGTCTTTGAAGCGAATCAAAAAGTCTTGCAAGCTTATGACCGTAGTATGGATAAAGCAGTAAATGAAATCGGTAAGGTATAGGAGGATTTTTAAATGTTACGCACAATGCTAACCGCAACAAACACGATGTCGCAACTACAACAAAAACTCGATACTGTATCGAGTAATATTGCGAATAGCAATACGGTAGGTTATAAAGCACGTAACGCGACATTTGGCGAAATGCTGTATCAACAATTTAATAATGACACAGGAGACCGCGCACCACGTCAATCACCGGCTGGTATTCGAATCGGTGTAGGTGCTCAAATTGCGCAAACAAAATTAAATACGAAAGTCGGAAATGTTACCCAGACGAATCGTAAATTAGACTTTGCCCTAACGAAAGAGAATCAATATTTCACGTTTTTATCACCTTCTTCTGATCGACTTGTATTATCGCGTCAAGGGAATTTTTACTTATCACCGAATGCGAATGGCAGTACGAGTTTAGTGAACTCGGATGGTTATGACGTAGCAGATTCAAATGGGCGTTCAATTCGATTCGATAAAGATGTATCGGACATTACTGTAACACCAGATGGTACAATGAACGTAACCTTTGCAGATGGTGGTCGAGAAAATGTAGAGCTTGGGATTGCACAAGTAAGTAAACCCAACTTGCTAAAACAAGATGAAGATAAATACTTACGCTACTCAGATGATATCGCAGCGCAATATCCAAATGAGGGTGATATTGCAAACTTGATTGTTGGTAATGATCGTGCGCAAATTTCAGTTGAAGGTGGCGCATTGGAATCTTCTAATGTAGACTTATCTAAAGAAATGTCTGAGTTAATTAATACACAGCGTTCTTATCAAATGAATGCACGTACTATTACAATGGCTGACCAAATGTTAGGCCTTATTAATGGTATGCGTTAATAAACACTAGAAGGAGAACAATCGATGGAAGATAGACGAGCTGAAAAGAAGGTAACGCCTACGGTATCAAGACAGGCACGTAAAGAGCAACAAGAGATAGTAGAGGAACTTTCGAGTAAAAGTTACGCGAAAAAATCTATTAAATTTATGCTATTACGCTTATTAGTAATCATCGTCCTCCTATTCATCGCAACCTTCGTTGGATTAATGATTGGTTATGGCGTAATTGGCGATGGTGATATGTTAGATGTATTTAAACCATCGACATGGACGCATGTATTCGATATTATGGATGGTACAGAGAAATAGGGGGATTTAATATGTTAACAGCGAATCAAATTCAAGAAATTTTACCACATCGTTATCCATTTTTATTAGTGGATCGCATTACAGAATTAGAAGTAGGAAAGCGTGCAAAAGGCTTCAAAAACGTAACAGTGAATGAAGAATTCTTCCAAGGACACTTCCCAGGATACTCTGTTATGCCGGGTGTTTTAATCATTGAAGCAATGGCACAAGTAGGTGGCGTAGCGCTATTAAGTTCAGATGATTTTAAAGGTCGTATCGTATTCCTAACAGGTGTCGATAATGCACGCTTTAAACGCCAAGTAATACCAGGAGACGTACTAACAATGGAAGTTGAATTTGTGAAGTTACGTGGCACAATGGGTAAAGGTCATGGTCGAGTGACTGTTGGCGATGAGTTAGTATGTGAAGCAGACATCCTATTTGCAATTGGACCAAAAGCTGAATAACTGATGTATGCAAGAACCGCTGAGATGCGGTTCTTTTTTTGTGTGTGAGAGTATTCTACTTTCGATTGTCGAAATT
>NZ_BJOB01000051.1 GCF_006539985.1 Kurthia gibsonii
CATCTCTTACTGACAAAAAATATATTATCATAGAATATCGAATACGGTCAACTACTTTTTTAAAATATTTTTTAAAATAAAAATAAGATGCAGGAATTGTTTATAAAACAACTCCTGCATCACTACTTTACTATTCTGCTGGTGCTTTGAAAGAACGTGTCGCAAGCTCTGCATCTAACATGAAAATAGCATTTGCATCGTTTTGGATACGTGCAATCTTTGTGATTAACGTATCAAATGTTGATTCTTCTTCAATTTGTTCATCAATGAACCATTTTAAGAATGCCATTGTCGCATGTTCACGTTCATCAAGTGCGATATCTGCTAATTCGTAGATGCGGCGTGTCACTTCTTTTTCGTGTTTTAATGCTGTTTCAAAAGCATCTAAAAGCGATGTGAAATCATTTTTAACACTTGGGAATTCGCTAATTGTAACGCGTTGACCTAGATCACTTAGGAAATTATAAAATTTCATCGCATGGAAACGCTCTTCTTCTGCTTGTACTAAAAAGAAATTTGCAAATCCATCATAATCTTGATCTGTGCAATAAGCTGCCATTGCTAAATACGCATGTGCTGAATAAAATTCAAAGTTTAATTGATCATTTAATGCTGCATGAAGTTTTTCTGAAATCATAAAAAACCCTCCTAATGGTTGATTTGTTTATTTTACCATACAACGACTATTTTACCCATTTATACGTTTGTACTTTTTCTCTCTATTCCCTTACACTAATGGAAGAACAAGGAGTTGATTCACATGAATTACGTGACATTATCAGTGAAAGCAGCCAATCAATGGCCTGATAGTATTTGTGCAATTGAATTAATAAGAATGGAAGAAAATACAATTGTTGATTCTTTTAGTACATATGTCCAAACGCTACAAACGTTTGACCCTTTTTATACAAGTATCCATGGAATTGAAGCAAATGATGTACAATTAGCTCCTACATTTGAATCACTGATTCCCATACTTGAACGATGGCTTCAACATCAAACTGTCATCTCTTATTTCGCACCGTACGATCACCTCTGCTTACAAGAAAGTTTTGAGGCTTGCGGAAAATTAATGCCGCTCTTTACACATAAAAATTTATTGAGCGATATGAAAGCGCAGTGGCCTACCCTTTCTTCCTATACCCTCTATGATGTTCATGTAAAAGTACAGACGAAAGAGGCACTAAATGATGCAGAACGCATTGTACAAATTGCGCAGGCTCTCGAAAACAAACAAGCTCTCACGCACCTTGAAATAGTTGCAACCAAATCTCTTGTTCAAAAAACAGTCGTTTTCACAGGCGCTTTAGAACAAATGACAAGATCAGAAGCTGCTAGAAAAGTCATGCAAGCAGGTGGATTCTTTAGTAATACGATGACAAAAAAAGTAGATGTACTCGTTGTGAGTGAACGAAGCCAACAACAGTATGACGCCACACAAAAACAAAGTTCCAAATGGACAAAAGCCATTCACTTACAACAACAAGGATTCCCCATTCAGATTATCTCGGAAAAAGAATTTTTCACATGGCTTTGAAAAATTAAGGACTTGATTTGACTTGGTTTGTGTGAATTCGAACATTCGACTGGCGAAACGGAACATTTTGAGAAGGTGTTGGGTCACTCGCTGCTCGAAACGGGTCATTCACTCGTCAAAAGAGGACATTCGAGCACAAAAACGGGTCACTCGCCCACTCAAACAGATCATTCGCCAAATAAAAAAAGGTCGAGCAACGTTTTCACGTGCGGCTCGAACCTTTTTCTTGTATATATTTTTTATGAACGAGCGTTAAATTATCAACGGTTGTTGTGCCGCCTCTTTTTAATGAAACTTTATATGCAATATGAAAATCGATTTTTTCATTGCTTGCATAACCTGTTTTCACACATGTATATTGACCATATTGTTTTTGATTTTCTTCAAAAACGCGATAGATTATTTTACGCCAAATGGCATGATACTGTCGTTTTAATTGGGTAAGTGGTGTGTATTGAAAGGCTTCTTCATCTATGTTTTGTTGGGTATGTTCTAATAAAATAAGCTCGGTTTGAATACATTTTTTATAGTATAAAAATTGATCATCAAAAAAGATACGTAGGAACGGATACTTTTCCCATTGATCAAGAACATAATCTTGCTGTTCGCGGTAGCTCATATTTTGTTTCATAATTTTTTTAGCTAAATCTGTCACATTAATTTGTTGTCGCTCTTTAAACGCTAGTAGTTTCGGACATTCACCTGTTACTAAATAGTAATGGATGAGCGTGACAAGATCCCAAATATCATACATCGGACTTAATTGGTCTTGAATGAAAAATTGCATTTCTAATTCTTCAGCATACGCACGTAATGTGCGGCGGTCTAAATTTGCATGTAGTCCCTGCTGCACACAATACGTAGGTAAAAATCGAAACATCGCTTCGTAGTCTTCTACATCACTTTCATAAACTAAAATATCTTCTGAAATCGCGCGCTCTTCATGAATATAACGTAATGAATAAATACCTTTTGGCACACTTTGTTCAAATGTCCTTTCTTCAATTGGGGCTTGATCTTGTAGTCTCTGCGCCACTTGTTCTACCATTTTTGCTGAAATCATTTGTGTCATTTGAAGTGGTAGCTGTTCAGATGGAATTGGCTCTAAATTTTCGCCAGCTAGTAATACGCGCGGATTGGACTATGCAATTTTCTCAGCCCATTCATCAATAAAACTAACGATATACGCTTCTCTTGTTCCACCTGCTGCAACACCTCGTAACGCTCTTCCAACCATCTGTGTCATCAGAATTGCAGATACAGTAGGACGTGTTAAAAAGACAGTCTGAACATCTGGGAAATCTGCTCCTTCTGTTAAAATCGCCACATTAATTAAAACAGGAAATACGTTTTCCCGAAATGCTTGAATTGTCTGTTGGTTTTCTGCGGATGTTTCATGATTTGAAATGACGACACGTGCATCTACGCCATATTGTTTAAAAACTTGTGCAAGAGTTAAAGCATGCAATCGATTCATCGCAAATAGAATGGTTTTACCATATTGTTTTTGGCGCTGAACATATTGTTGTACAATCATGTGATTTCGTGGTTGATTCGCTACAAGTCGCTGCATAATTGAGTCAGGTAGTTGATCTAGTTGTTGAAGCGTTCGCCATTGTTCTTCGTTCAATACTGTTTGAACTGTCACATCTGTTTGCAATGAATGAAAATGTGGTGCTGCTAAAATACCATTGGCAATTAAATACTTCAAATCTTTTTTATAAAAAATACCATCTGTAAATAAAGCACGTAATGCACCTTGTTCACTTTCGGCTGTTCGAAATGGTGTCGCTGTAAGCCCGAGTAGATACATACGAGCACCTTGACGTTCTATATGTGAGAGTAATGTTTTATATGTTGTAGAGGTCGCATGATGTGCCTCATCGACTACGACATAAACCTCTTGTTCGTCGGCTAACCAACGACTTAAAATTGCTTCATGATGTACTAAACTATCTTTACTCGCAATGAGTAATTGTTCTTGCTGAATGAGACGTGCAGCATCATGAACACCCGATATTATGCGATATGTTAGATCATTTTGAGCGTATTGACAAAATGTCGCATAAGCTTGATTTAATAATTCATGGCGATGCGCAAGCCACAATACCTTTTTCCCTCTTACTAATGCAGCTTCCCATAGCCAGCGAACCGCAGTCGTCGTTTTTCCTCCACCTGTTGGTAGTACAACAAGCCCCTTAAAAGAAGTCTTTTTTCGCATTTGATGTAAACGGTGAATAGCTTCCGCCTGAAAAGCATATGGAAGTGGTGGTGTGTGCTGCGCTTTTCGCATCATTTGTACTTGTTTTTCTATGTAAAAATGAAGTGAATCATCTGGAGAAATGGCTAACCAACTCTCTACTTCTTCTGGTAAACGTAATGTCAACTTAGAAGCACGAATTGCCTGTTCTACTTCTTCCACTCGCTTTTTCGAACGTGTTTGGTAGCCGAGCTTTTTCATAAATGTACGGCATTTAATGGAGACACGCTGCTGTTGATTATTCATCGCGCGCATCGTTAAATCATTTAATAATTCTTCTACTTGCATATACGCCAACCTTTCCGAATGTTTGTTCTTATATTATATCAAAGGAAAACAACAAATACAGGGCTTATCTTTAAATTTTTGGGGAATTACTCTATATGAAAGGAGTTTTCATCATGAAAAAAGATAAAGATATTTTACCAGACGAACCGCTTTTAAAAGAAAATCCACAACGCGTATATGATAAAGATACGGAACTATATGATACAGTGCTCGATGACGTCGTAAATGACGACGATTCGGAAGATAATGTAGAAGCGGAATACGAAGGCGTTAGTGAAGATGTACTCAACGATAACCCACCGCTCTAAAGAACTGCCTGCAGCACTGATAGCTCAGACAGTTTTTCTTTTCTCTAATTAATGAAGCGATAAAGGAGATTTTAGATGGAAATTGTGATCATTGGCGCTACAGGAAAAGGTTTAACTGTTGCAGCCTATTTACAAAAAATTTATCCAGACGTGACAATTCTCGACGTACCAATGGAACCGCTTGAGCAAATTCAGTCACGTAGAGTTACGATTTACTCAAGTACAACTTTTCTTACAAATTTCGTTGTAAAACCCATTGAATCATGTGCCTCTGATTATGATTTCGTATTTTTATTTGTCCATCCTTTTTATAATAAAAATATTTTACCTATTCTAAAGTCTACGTTACATGAAAGCTGCTTTATCGTATCATTTCAAGAAAATCTTTCGGATTGGGAGTTAATTCAATCATCCTGAAAATTTCCATTATTTTCAGCTGTTTGTAAATTTGAAACGTATGTCAAACAGCATCACCAAGTTGTCGTCACTTCACCGCACGCTTCTCTCAACCAAGTTGCTTTTGACTTATACGATAGTCATCCATCTTACTTTTATTATGCAGAAGAAGTAAAAAGTGTATTAGATACCATAGGCTGTACACAAATTGTACGTACTGCTTTTGATATTAAATGGACACAAGCTATCTTCTCTGGAGCAATTGACCGATTAGCCAGTGCTTTAAATTGTTTATATGGCGATATTTTACATCATCCTATCGCTTTACAATCCTCCATTCATTTAGTAAATGAAATTGTACGGATAGCTAAAAAATACAACATTCCTTTAGCACAGACACCCGAACTGGATTATGCCGCATTAATGATTGATTCTGATACCAAAAAAACCGAAATGATGCCAATTATTGAAAAGTTATTACTTCCCTATCAAAAAATACCTTCCAATCAAGATGCTTATTTGATTGATGAATTATTAGAAGTGGCTTCTTTAGTCGATCAGACGACCCCTTATTTAGAGACACTTGCTCATTGTTTACATGAAAAAAATGAAGAAGATTTTCATAAGAATATCGCTTTTTTTCAACCATTGGGAACAGGGACACTGTGGCGACAAGAATTAAAAAAGAGTGAAATCAGATAGGGGTAACCCTTATGATTCCACTCTTTTTTATTAAGCTGTTTTTGCTTTTTTCTTTAATAGTCCAATCATCATTGCAGATACAACTGCACCAATAATGATACTTGTTACATATAACAACATTTGGCCGACACCATTTTCAACGAGTGGAATAACGAAAATCCCACCATGTGGTACAGGTAATCCAATATTAAATGCCATCGATAAACCACCTGTAATCGCTGCACCGACAACGAACGATGGAATCATACGTAGTGGGTCGCTCGCTGCGAAAGGAATCGCACCTTCTGATATGAAACAAGCACCTAAAATATAACTTGTTTTACCTGTTTCACGTTCCGCTTTTGTAAATTTATTTTTAAAGATTGTTGTTGCTAAAGCGACGCCAAGTGGCGGAACCATACCACCAGCCATTACAGCTGCCATAATCTCATAGTTCCCTGCCTCAAGCATAGCAATACCAAATGTATAAGCTGCCTTATTAAGTGGACCACCTAAGTCAAATGCCATCATCGCACCTAAAACCATTCCTAAAATAATCGCGTTTGAACCATTCAACGAATTAAGCAATGACGAGAATGCGGTATATAATTTCGTTAATTGTGGATTTAGTAACATCATGACTATACCGGATATTGCGATACCAAACACTGGATATAGCAAAATTGGCTTTAATCCATCAAAAGATTTCGGTAATTTTTTGAATACAATTTTCAAGCCTTCTACTACATAACCAGCTAAGAAACCGGCGATCAAACCACCTAAGAAACCTGAGTTGGCTCCTTCGCTATTTTGAACTGTGATAGCAAGTAAACCTGCTACCATACCTGGTGCAAAACCTGGCCTGTCTGCAATACTCATTGCGATAAATCCTGCTAAGACTGGAACGATTAAATAGAAGGCATTATCGCCACCAATAGTTTTTAGCATATAGGCGAATTGGTTAAATTGTGAGCTATCTTTATCTGCAGAATTAACACCCCAGAAGAAAGATAAAGCAATTAAAATACCGCCACCGACAACGAATGGCAACATGTTCGATACACCATTCATTAAGTGTTTATAAATTTGAGATCCAATTCCTTTTTTCTCATCGCCGTCTTGTTCATCTGTTGATTTTCCTGAGTCGGAATGGAAGATAGAAGCATTTCCTTCTACTGCACGCTCTAGTAATTGATCTGCTTCATAAATCGCTTTTGAAACAGGTACTTGAATTACTTTTTTACCGTCAAAACGAGCCATTTCGACTTTTGTATCAGCGGCTACAATAATCGCATCTGCTTCTTCAATTTCGGCTTTTGTAAGTACATTTTGTGCACCACTTGAACCGTTTGTTTCAACTTTAATGTCGATTCCTTTTTCTTTTGCGACATTTTCTAATTTTTCAGCTGCCATATAGGTATGCGCAATACCTGTTGGACAAGCTGTTACAGCAAGAATTTTAACCTTCTTCCCTGTTGATTGTTGTTCACTTGAAGTAGTAGTCGCTTGCTTGGGCTTTTCTTCATTTGTTTCTTTTTCTTCAATAATCGATAAAACTTCTTCCTTCGTTTTCGCTTCACGTAGACGAGTTGTAAAGTTAGCATCCATTAAAAACCCTGCTAAGCGAGATAATGCTTCTAAATGAAATTGCCCTGCACCGTCTGTCGCTGCAATCATAAAGAATAAGTCCGTATTTTTACCATCTAACGAAGCATAATCCACACCTTTTTCACTACGCCCAAAAGCAATTGTCGGAGTTTTTACAGCGGCTGTTTTCGCATGTGGAATCGCAATACCATCACCAACACCAGTTGTACTTTCTTCTTCACGCTTTAAAATTGCGGCTAAAAAGTCATCTCGATTATTTAGCCTTCCTGCGTGATCGAGTACATCTGCTAATTCTGCAAGTACTTCTCCTTTTGTGCCACCTGACAGCGATAATTGTATCGTATCGAGAGGCATCAATTCTGTAATTTTCATGCGTTTCACCTCTTAAATTGTTTGAATTTCGACTTGTGGAACGAGTTTTTCTACTTCTTCTTTATGGCATAAATCTTCTTTAAAAGCTGTAGCACTACCTGAAGCAACGCCGTAACGGAATGCATCTTGTAAACTTTGCTGTTGTGCTAATTGAGCAACCATACCTGCCACAAGTGAATCGCCAGCTCCTACTGTATTGACAACTTGTCCTTTAGGAGCTTTTGCCAGAAATTGTGTGTCACTACTCACACATACTGCACCTTCACCACCAAGCGATACAATTACAAGTGATACATCTTGTTCTGTTAATTTTTTTGCATGTGCTACAGCTTGTTCCAATGTGTCGATTGTATCTCCTACTAATTCACCTAACTCATGCTGATTCGGTTTAATAAAGTACGGTTGATATTGTAAAAGTTGTTTTAAGCGTGGTCCTGACGTATCGAGTACCCACTTTGCACCAGTTAATGTACAACTTTTTTGAAGTTGTTCAAAGAACTCATCCGTCACCGTTTCTGGAATACTTCCTGATACTACAACCCAATCATCTTCTTTTGCGTGTAATTGTAGAAAATGTAGTAGTTGCTCTATTTCTTGACTTTGCAGTGTGGGTGCTGGGCCATTCAGTTCCGTCTCTTGCTGTGATTTAATTTTGACATTAATCCGCGTTACACTATCTACTTGAATGAATGCAGAAGGTACTTGTTCTCTTTGTAAAAACTGTTGAATATAATCACCTGTAAAGCCTCCGACAAAACCGAGTGCTGTAGCGCCTACTTCCATTCGTTTTAATACACGTGAAATATTAATGCCTTTACCACCAGGATAATAACTTACTTCTTTGGCACGATTTAACGTATTCGTTTGAAAATCATCGACATATGGAATGTAGTCAATTGACGGTGCAAATGTAACAGTGTAAATCATCGAATCCCCCCTCCATCTCTTTTTTAATACTCTAATCTATAACCTTTTACCCGATTGGATTCGGGATTAAAACGCTATTTGGTTATAACTGCTATACCTTTACCCTTTCAGAAGAAATTTAATATAAAAAAAGAGAATCACCTATAAAGATGATCCTCGCTTGTTCATTATTCGTATTCTTTTTCAAATGTTTTTGTTGAGCGCACTGTATCAAAATGACGAACAACACTTTCGATATAATCACGTTTTGGTTCTAAGAATGGTGGAAGTGATAATTTTTCACCCAATGTTTCATAAGGTTCATCTCCCATAAATCCTGGACCGTCCGTTGCGAACTCAAATAGAATACCTTGTGCTACACGTACATAAAGTGATTCAAAGAAGTGACGATTCACATAACCCGATGTATTAAATCCGATTTCTTCCATTCGTTTTGTCCAGTAGTCTAAAACTTCACGGTCCTCTACTCGGAACGCCGCATGGTGAACAGTTCCAAAACCTTGTCGACCATTTGGTGATGTTTCATCGTGTTTCACAATAACACGCGCACCATTTCCGCCTGTTCCTACTTCAAATAGATGAAAATCTCCTTCTTGTGCGATTTCTTTAAATAATAGTGCTTGTTCTAGCATCATTTTAAAATATTTAAAATCAGCAATGGTAATTTCGATTGGTCCTAAGCCAGTAATCGCATATTCAAGTGGGATTGGACCGTTTTGCCATGGTGTACCACTTTTAATCCCTTCATTATGTTCATCTGATACAAGTTGGTATCGTTGATCATCAAAATCAGTAAATGGTAATACTTTGACACCGAATTGTGTTTGAATACCGTCATGTTGAACATTTAAACGTGTAAAGCGTTTTTCCCAATATTCAAGTGCTGCGTCGTTTGGCACACGGAAACCTGTACGTGAAATCTCGTTTGTGCCATGTGTTCCTTTCGGAATGCCTGGGAAGTCGAAGAATGTCATATCCGTTCCAGCTGAACCACGGTCATCCGCAAAGAATGTATGGTATGTTTGAATATCATCTTGATTGACTGTTTTTTTCACTAAACGCATACCTAATACATTCGTAAAAAATTCATAGTTTTTTTCTGCGCTACTTGTAATAGCTGTGACGTGATGGATACCTTTTAATTGTTGATTCATGATTATTTCCTCCGTTAATTACATATTTTTGGCGTGTAATCCTACTGTTTTTAAAGCTGTAATGAGTTGCTGTTTGTCATGTTCATCTACCACATCAAATAGTTTTTCCACTAATGCTTCATGTTGTGGAAAAATACGTTCAATAAATGAGCGTCCTTCTTCTGTAAGTGCTGCAAATGTGACGCGTCGATCGGTTGGACAGGCTACGCGCTCGACATAGCCTTTTTGTTGTAATTTATCAACAACATATGTGATACTGCCACTCGTAATTAAAATCTTCTCACCAATGCGTTGAATCGGTTGATCTCCTTTATGATAAAGTAGTTCTAATACCGCAAATTCAGTTAAGTTCAGTTGATAACGTTGCATGTCCTTTCGCAAGACTTCTTCAACTGTCTGAGATGCTCGAAGTAGAACCGTCAATGCTTTTAGCGATAATTCTTTTGACATTTTATCCACTCCTTTTATCTCGAATTAAAATATCTTGAATTAAAGATAACATGGATTAAAAATACTGTCAATTAAAAAAGACACAACTTACAGCATGAATTCTCACACTATAAGTTGTGTTTGCTAATGTAAATTTTTTACTCGAACACAGTTGCGCCCTGCATTTTTTGCTTCATATAACTGTTGGTCTGCTATTTTTAAAAATTCAGTTGTATTAGTAAATCGCGCTTCTGTCAACGCAACTCCTCCTACACTAATTGTTACAATTTTACATTCACGTCCTAAATGTTCTAGCTCTGCTTTTTCAACTGCATTTCTCATATACTCTGCAATATCGAAAGCTTCACTATAAGTCGTAGCATCTAACAACACAACGAATTCTTCTCCACCATAACGCGTTAATTCCGCACGATCAGGTAACGCATCTGTTAAAATTTTTACAAGATTTTTTAATAATTGATCACCTAAAATATGACCATAATAGTCATTATATTTTTTAAACTCATCGACATCTAAAATTAAAATAGCAAAAGGTATGTTCGTTTCTGTATAGTGTTTATATAATTTTTCTAAACTGCTACTTAAATAATGACGATTAAAAACTCCTGTAAGACTATCTAATAAAGCTAGTTCACGTAATTTTTCATTACTTTCTTCCAATTGTTTCGTTCGGATACGAATTTTTTCATCCAAAGATTCATTGAGAGAAATCAATTCTTTATTTAATTGTTCAACTTGTAACCATTGTAGAGCAAATTTCCGACAAAATAGTATACATTGGATACTAATAAAAATGCCTAACATGATAAAAGTAAGATGAATTGAATTTCCAGCTGCCGAAATGCGAATCATGTCATGTATGGCCCCTACAAATACTAATAGTATCCCCACAAGTGTAATCACTTGTGTCAAATCATGCCAATTTATTTTTCTAATAACACTTACAAGTAAAAAGAGATAAAAAACATACATAAAAATCAAAATAATATTAAATAATTTTTGATACATGACCGTAGAAGAAAATGCCGTAAAGAAAATAATTACAATCATTATATCGTTATAAAAAGTAATCAATTTTTTCGGGATCGCTTCGCTAAACATTTTAGATACATAACCTACATAGAACAACATAACAATTTCAGGCATAATGAATGTCAGACGAAGAGCCAGACTCCAGTCTAGTTGGTTTAAAAAGGCTGTATATAAATAATAGTCTGTAAAAAAACCCCATAGACTTGTTGCTGCACAAAATATGCCATAAGCTAAAAATTCCTTTTGTTTTCTTCTAAATGCATAAAAAAGCAATGAAATACATGCGGTTAATGTAATATAGCCAATTAAAAAGACTTGCCAAAACTCATGTTGCTGTTGTTTTTTTACGATAATTTGTTCATTACCGATAGATATACTTTTCCTCAAACCACCACTTACATTCTCAAAACTAATCACCTGAAACGTAATTTGCAACGTCGTTTGTTCTACGCGAAAACCAGGTATTTGTGGCTTCATTTGTTGTACAGCTGTCTTATTACTTTTTAAAAGACTTCCATTCTCTTTAATGAGTACATTATTTACATATAAGTTATAACTACTATATTGAAAAGGTATATAAAATTTTAAATAGCGGCCAACAAAAGATTCAGGAACTTTAATCGTTGTACTATAAGTCGCACGATCAGAGTCAATATTTAAACGCTGATTTAGCATATAAGGTACTTTGACAATATCGCTGTTTCCAAGCTTAATTTCTTCTTTCATGTCTTGTGGATCAAATAATTCACCACGTATAAAGTTCCAGTTTCCATTTAAATTTTCATAAAAAGTATCGTAATTTGAATGACGAAAATCATGTGTTGTCATTGTGGTAGCAAAACTCATCGGAGCGTACGTCATAAAAAGTATACAGAATGATAAAAGTGATACAAACCATTTTTTCATTTACGCTCCTCCTTTACCTCCGTTAGTTATTCCCTTTTTCTTATAAAATTACTACTTATTTATCAAAAAAACACCCACCGGATAAGTTTCAGTGGGTGTTCATTCTATTATATAGAACTGATTTTGTCAGCTTGAAGTTCCTGAGGCCAGTGAGAAATTGTGTTCCCCATCTCCCAGAACAAATATTCAAAGCGAGTTGTTTGTAAGAAAATTTCTTTAACATGTGCCAGTTCATCACCTGTTAAATCAGCTGCTAACTCATCCATCAAATCAATCATATCTTGTGCGCTATGTTCAAATGCCGGTTCACTATACATACGCACCCAGTCACCGTAAAGTGGATGATCGACAGCTCCAGGAATTTGTGCGAGTTCACGTCCAATCTCTAAATAGCTCCAAGCACATGGTAAGATAGCTGCGATCACATGCGCAAGTGAGCCATTCTGCGCTTCTGATAACATATAACGAGTATAAGCTATCGTTGTCGGCGCTTCTTTTGCTTCACGCATCTCTTGCTCTGAAATCCCAAAACGCTCTGCATATTTACGATGTAAGGCCATCTCAATTGATAGCGTATGATGGACTGAAGCTGACAAGCGTGTCATAACATCTAAATCGCGTGCTTTTTGAATCCCAATCGCAAATACTTTTGCATATTGAATTAAATATAAATAATCTTGAATCATGTAGTGACGGAATTTCTCTGGTTCTAATGTTCCGTGACCAATTCCTTGTACGAATGGATGTGCGTGATTTGCACGCCAAATCGGTCGAATTTCCTCAATTAATTGCTCTGAAAACTTCATCTTTTTTCTCTCCCTTTTCACAAACACGAAGGAAACAAAAAGGCCACTCACCGCATTACGAAAATCGTAAAATACGGAGAATGACCTGCAAATAATATGCTAAAAATGTCACTTCTTCCTTACGACAGTGCGAACTGTATCAAGTTAGAGGGTTAAGCTACTGCTCTCTCAGCCAATTCTATATGGCACCCCTAGTAGTGATTGTTTGTGTATTTAATTGTTAGTACACACCTATCATCTATGACAACAATTGGAAAGTCAAGTGATTTTTTAAACAGGTTCTGGAATCGAGATGAACTGATCGACAACAATCGTATTAATCGCATTGATATAAGCAAGTGCACTCGCTTTAATGACATCTGTATCAGAAGCTTTTGCAATATATGTCTCGCCTTCATATTCAACTTGTAACTTCACTTTACCGATGGCTTCTTTACCGCGTGTCACACTTGAAATTTTATATTCAAGTAGCTTTACTTCGAATGCTGTTACTTCTTGTAGCGCTGAATACAATGCATCAATTGAACCTGAGCCAACTGTCGCTGCTTTCAGTACTTCCTCACCGCGACGTACCTTCACGCTCGCAGATGGGAAGATTTGATTCGAAATGACTTGAATATCTTCCAAATGATAGAATTCGTCACTATGAAGCGCAACTTTTGCATCTTCATTTGTACGTTTGAAATAATTTTCTACTAAAATGAATAGGTCATGGTTATACACTTCTTTTTTCGTATCAGCCAACTTTAAGAAATCCGCAAAGACTTCTTCAAATTGATCTGGTGTTAAGTTGCCTAACGCTAAGTTTTCAAGTGCATTCTTCACCGCATGACGACCAGAACGAGCTGTTAATACTAATTCCATATCGTCTAAACCAACCTCTGTTGGGCTCACGATTTCATAAGCATCACGTGATTTTAATAGACCATCTTGGTGAATACCAGATGAATGCGCAAAAGCATTGTCGCCTGTGATGGCTTTATTTACTTGTACATCAAGTCCCATTAAGCTCGAAACAATACGTGATGTGTTCATAATTTCTTTCTTGTTGACTCGGGTATGTGCATTGAAATAATTTGAACGTGTTGATAGTGCCATCACGACTTCTTCAAGTGCTGCGTTACCCGCACGCTCACCGATTCCGTTAATTGTACACTCTACTTTATCCGCGCCATTTTTAATTGCCGCAAGTGTATTCGCTGTTGCCATACCTAAGTCGTTATGACAGTGAACACTTAGTAATACAGAATCATCTAAGTTTTTCATACGGTCATTTAATTTACCAATCATTTCACCGAATTCTTCTGGCACTGCGTATCCAACAGTATCTGGTACATTAATCATCGTTGCGCCAGCTTTCATTACGGCTTCAATTGTTTTCCATAAATATTCAAAATCAGAACGCGATGCATCTTCTGTTGAATATTGGACTTGTGGTAAAAGTGTTTTTGCGTATTTTACTGCATCTACACCAATTTGTAGAATTTGATCTTTTGATTTTGAGAATTTTTTCTCTACGTGAATATCCGATGTACCAAGTACCATGTGAATCATTGGGTTTTCTGCGTATTTTACAGCATTGTAAACCGAATCAATATCCGCTTTGACTGCACGCGCTAATGCCGTAATCATAATATCGTCTGTGTTACCAACTTTTTGTGCAATTTGCTTTACTGCATTGAAATCGCCTTCTGATGAAGCTGGGAATCCTGCTTCGATAATATCTACTTGTAATTTTTTTAATTGATGTGCTACTTCTAATTTTTCGTATAAGTTCAATTTCGCTCCTGGAACTTGTTCTCCATCACGTAGTGTTGTATCAAATAGCCAGATTTTTTTCGACATAAATTTTCCCTCTTTTCTGTATAATAAAAAAGTCCCGCCTCTATATAGCTATCGCTAGCTACTAGAGACGAGACATTACTCGCGGTACCACTCTACTTGGATTGCATCACACAATCCCACTTATTTAAGATTTTCATCTTAATCCTGATAACGGAGGAATCCGTATAACCCTACTCGATTGTTCAGGTTATGTGCTCATGAACGAGTTCAAGAATGTACATCACTAACTTTCACCAACCGTTAGCTCTCTAAAGATGGACACTTCTCTACTACTTTCAATCTTTGCTTTTTTGAATTATCTGATTATTTAGAATAATATACCATTAAAAAAGCAAAGTCAACAAATTTTCAGAAAATATTTAATTTTCTTTGTTTATGATGTCGAGTTGTTGTATTTGTTATACTGTTTCCTATGAAGGAGGAATTTGATGCATATACAAGGAATCAATCAATCATTTATTATTTTCCGTATCTAATTTGGAAGATTCGATTCCC
>NZ_BJOB01000052.1 GCF_006539985.1 Kurthia gibsonii
ATACATTTACCCTGTAACTCCTTCTTTAAACGACGAAAAAATTATAGAAATATAAAAGAAATTTTAGAAAGTGCCTTTTTTAGCATCTAATACTTCTTGTCGACGACGTTGTTTCAACTCAGAAACAATTATATTCTCTAACTGTGTACTTTCCACCATCTCAATGCCATATTGATAACCTTCTGGATGAAGCCTCTCCCACCTAATCGCTCCTTGCGATTCAATCGTTTGTTTATATAAACAAAAAGATAGCAAGAGTGGATATTCTTTCTCTTCATCTGTTAGCTGTTTTGTCACTAACAAGTTCATACCACTCGGACTAATATCTAATATTTTACCCGTACGTGTTAAGGCTACTTGCTGGTCCACATTACAACTATATTGAACATCAACAGGCTTAATTAAAATATGCCTGAAAGATTCAGAACGCTTATATTCCATTTTTACTACCTTCCTATCTTTTTAATATTATTTTAATTATACCAAATATAAAATACTTTTATACCACATAGATTATATATAATACGACCATTGTTATAGGATAAACGATGTTTTTGTCGATTTTTTGAATAATTCCTGTTTTTTTAATAAATGAAACACTTTTGTAGCCTATAAAAAAACACCCCATACTTCAACATATGAGGTGTTTTAAAAATTACACTTATTTTTTTAGATTATCCAAATATTCCTGTACTTTATAAACAGTCATAAAGTATTTATAGCGTTGTACAGCTACTTTATCTGCTAATGACAGTGGGCGAATGACCTGTCCTTCAATATTGAAATCTCGGTTAATGAAGTTATATGCCTCATTCGCTTTAACCATTTTATCTCGAATTGCTGTGTATTTCTCTTGCGGCACAGTGTGTGGTGGTGGTGTTTGATTAATGTCATCATGTAGTTCTTGTGTTTCTTGAATCGTTTTTTCAAAATCTACAATCACTTTAATCGCTTCTGGAATTGTATCGACTTTGCCATCAATTGATGTTGCCATATCGTATTTTTTATATGTTGTATACAATTTCGTTTGTGTAAAGAACTGTTTTTGTAAATCTGTTAATACATTATACGATTTCATCGCTACAATAATATTTTTAACAAATGTTTTGTCGCCTTTCTTCACCTTTAAGAAGTTCGCATCTGCTGCTTCTGCTTTTTTAATATCTTCTTCAATTAGCAATAAATAACGCTTCTCATTTTCAGGGTTTGGGTTTGGGTTTGGATCTGAACCAAATGCCGCATCTTGCTCTAAAATATTTTTCGGATCTTTCGACAGCTTTTTATACGCAGCAATCGCTGTTTTAATTGCTTCTTTTTCCGTTACTGTATATTTTGCTGGAGCTGCTTTTGGATAGGTTACTTTATCGAGTTGTTTTTTAATTGTGATAAGTCCTTCATACAATTTATATTTGGTCACAATTGGTTTATCAACAAATGTCAATCCAATAACTTTTTTACTGCTATCTGTATATTGCTGTGGTACAGATAAAAAATCATAAAATTCAGCTGCTTTAACTACATCTGCATATGTCGAATCTGCATTTAAAGCTGTTACTAAACGTGTGAATTCATCTGCTGTCGCTTTTGCATTATCTTCTTTCTTTCTAAAGCTCAATGAATCACCATATTTCGCATGTAAATCAACTAGTATTTGACCATATACTGAGTAATTATTTTGAGCATTCGTTGTTAACTTTGCATACTCTTTGTATAATTTTAGAGCTTCTACTTCATATGAGTCGCCTTGTGTATCTAATTTTTCATACTTTTTATCAACCGCATGTGCAGCGCGAATATCTTTTTCATCCGTCAATAGACGATTGAAGAAAGTCGGGTCTGCAATCGAATTGCGTACAATTTTTTTAGAACCTGCTGGTAATTTTGTATAGGCTGTTAAAAACAAGTCCATATTTTCAATATTACTCATTGTTTTAGCTGTTGGAGCTGTTGGATTAATTTGCTGATACTGACTATATAAGTCTTTCGACAACATGTAATCTTTGTATTGTTTTAATAATGATGCACTCACGATACTTAAAGCAGTTGAATCCAGTTTATTATATGCTAAGCGCATCGGTTCTAAGCCCGTTACATTGCCTGTATTTGGATCATATGCTTTTACTGCTGCTTCGAATGCATCTGCATTTGCTACAGGAACTTCAAAAGTTAATTTTAATTGTTCTAATTCTGGGCGATACAAGAAATAACCACGTACGCCTAAAGATTCTTTTTCAAAATCACGTACTAATTTTATCGCATCGCGTGCATTGTTTTTACCGCTATTATTTAATGCTTTATAGCGCTCTTCATACTTCATCGCATCTAATAAATTCTGAACCTGTGTAGCATTCAGCCAGTCAATCGGGTTATAAATAACTTCATCTGGTGCAAACTCACTTGGAAATCCAAGTTCCGGTTTATAACCAATAATTTGTTTGTCATTATCATAAATAGGAATGTTATTCCCCTTCGGATCTTCTGCTAAGCCTTTATAACTTGTATAGTTCGGTGAGTTATTTAAAATCGACATTTGAATGGGATTGAATTCTTTAAAATAAAGTAAGGCTTTACGCATATTTAAAACGTCTTTTAAATTATCTGCCGTTTGACTAAATGCATAGAACCATGCATCATATTTTACCCAGTTACCGTTAATACGCTGATATTCATATAAATTTTGAGCCACATCTTGAAGGAATAATAATTGAATATATTCATCATATTTCTTCATAATTGCTGGATCAACAAATTGGACAAATTCAGGCGCGACTTTTTTATTTTGATCATAAATCGCCTTTAACTGGTGTACATTAATAATTTTACTTGTTCGATTAATTGATTGTACACTTTCCTCAAATACAATAGCTGCTTTGATGGCTTTATCGTATTTTGCAGGAACCGCAGTAATAATCCCTTTGTTAATGACATAGTTTTTCACATCATCTGTAGCTTTCATGTACTCCTTGTACACATTGTATAACTTATTCGGGTATTTTGTATCATTCACATTTAATAATTTATACATGCCATCAATCTTCTTAGCTTCTTGAATTTGTTTTTCATCATCCATTAAACGCAACTTATTCTGCAATTTATCTTCAATTTGCAATACATATTGACCGAATTTATCTAGTTTATTAAATGCCTTTTTAGCAGTTAAAATATTTTCTCGTTGTAATTCAGTGGTTGGTGTTGCTTTTAAATTAAATAGTTGATTATACACATCAACAATCGGTGTCAATTTTTTATATTTTTTTAATACATCACTTTCTACTAAATTATTATATTTAGCATAGGGCTTAATTTCGTTTTCATAAATGTTTATAGCCTCTTTAATATTGAAAATTGTTGTTTTATTTACTATATCGTCTGAATACACTTCTTTATATACAATATTAATCTTTTCTTCGAATAAATCCACTTGATCTTGTGGTTTTTTTAATGTAGTTTCTAAGTTTGAAATTTTTGCGCCGTTTAAAATATATTTTTTAGCTGCTTCACTGGCATCTAAATAATTATTTAAAACGGATTTCGCATCTTTTGTATAAGATTTTTTCGATGGCTTCAAATCCAAATATTTTTTATCAATAGCCATTGCCTCTTTAATATATTTTTCGTCTGCTAAATAATCGTCTACATTATAACCCAGACCGTCCACAATTAATTTTTTCGGTGCATCCAATTTACTATACAATTTTGTTGCAGCTAAAATATTATTCAATTTCGCTGTTGTATAGCTTGGTTTTGATTTTGCCATCAATGTATCAATTTCTAAGATTGATTTTGCCAACGTATAATCTTTCGCTACTTTTGCATCAATCATTTTCAGACCTGAAGGCTTATCTTTTTCAACTGTTTGATATAACTTTACTAAATTTTGAATATCTGCTTTTGTCGCATATTTTCCAGCATCTGTTTCAAATTTTTCCACATGATCTAACTGTGTCTTATACGTGATTGGTGCAGCACTTAACTGATTTGAAACAGATACATAGCGCAGACTCGGATCCTTTTCTTTTACAGCCTTTTGATACAAGTCAGACTGTTTCATAATGGCTGCTAAATCATTTTTCGCAATACCATCATTGAAAGCTTTTGTCATCGCCTGACCCTTTTTAATCGCTGCGCTATCATTCGCATATTTTTTTTGAGTAGTGCCTACTGCCTCGTCTACTGCCTCATCCACAATCGATTTTTGGTCTGTACCTAGTTTCGCATAATTTTTAATGGTCGTATCAATTCCGATGATTTGTTTCTCAGATAGCACATTCGTCGAATCATAAAGTGGCGCCTCTTTGAAACCTTCAAAAACTGATGGAATTGTTTCATATTTTTTGTACTCAGCAAGTACTTTTTTATCAACAATGTCAATTGGTTTCCCTTTTAGCTTGTTACCCTCATAAGTTGTTGATGTTATATTTTTATAAAAATCGACAGCTTTTTTAACTAATTCAAGACGTTCGGTCCCAACTGAAGGTGTTTTACCTGGTAAGTTATTAACTGCGTCTTCAAAATCCTGTTTTAACTTTACTTCTATTTTAATCTCTTCATCTAATTTATTCAGTTTGTCATGTTGCTTTGTGAAATCTGAAACTTTCTTCATGACACCATTAACCGTCACTGAGTTATTTTGTTCTGTTTTATACTTCTCATGCAAATCGTATGCTTGTTTTAAATAAGATTTATTCGTTGGATCTAATTTTGCATATGTAGCATCATAATTAGAAGCCTGTTGTACAATCGATTGAATACTTAAAAGATAATCAATCATCGACTGTGAACCGCCTAAAATTAATTTCTGATTCGCAGACAATTGATTATAGGCTTTTAAGAAAGCTAAAACATCTTGCGTTTTAGACGCATCAATTTTTGAAAAATCATCGCCAAGCGCTAATTTATTCAGCTTACGCATACTCACGTTAGCAGAATTTAAATTATTGTAATATGTAATCTTCTTCTTAACGGAAGCAGGTACATATTCCTTTGCTGCTTTTTTTAATTTATTGTATTGGACAGAAACTTTTGCGGCTTGTGTTTTATAGTTTTTAGAAGATAGTTTAGCTGTTTGTTTTTTTAGCGAATTCACTTGATTCACCATTGGTTGAACAGCTTTCATATGCTTTTGAAGTGTTTTATAGTTGGAAACTTTTTTGCGTTCTGTTTTAGATAACTTTTTATAAGCTGTTTGAGCAGCTAATGTGTTTTTAACATAATTTGATTTTTTTGAGTTGAGTGCTTTAATTTTTGAGATGACAGCTTTTGTTTTTTTCGATACGGTCACTTTTTTCTTGGCACTTACATCCATTGGTTGTGCTGCTGCAAGCCATGTCGGTACTGTCAGCATGGAAGCTAAACCAAATGCGATTAATTGCTTTTTCATGAAGGACCCTCCCTATAATAATTTTGTTAAACTAAGTTGTTCATACTATATAATTATTGAATCAATCTATAATTTTTATATCGTCCGTAGGAATACATTATTGAGGAAAAAAGATTTTTGTAACTTTTGTAATAAAATGAAAAACTATCGCATGAAGAATTTCAATATAAAAAAGAGAGAGATTTTATCATCTCTCCCTCTCATTTTATTCTCTCTTATCAAAATATGTGCCATCTAAATTTTGAAGATGACTATATGGATTAACATAGCGCGTTTCTGACTTCATAGAAACTTGAAGTTGTTGCATGTCTTCGCGAATACGTCCTTTATAGTTATGAAGACGTTCGATAATTCTATGATTTAAATCACGCAAATATACTTCTTGCTCGTGTCCACGCAACGGATGTTCACTTACTGCTTGTAATTTTTCGATGGTTTGTCCACGGGCATCTAGTAATTTATTAATTAATTCAATCTGTTCATTGCGTTTTTCATCTTTATCTTCTTCAACAAATTCAAGCGTTTGATACAACTTTTCAGATAAAAGAAGAAGTTGTTGAACTAAGTCCATTATACAGAATCCCCAGATGCAAATTGTTGTTTGCGATTAATTTGAATCACTTGTTTCCACGTATCACGAAACTCTGTTACAAGCCCCTCTACTTCTTCAACAATCGCTACATCCATCTTCATATTGGCTTCAGATAAACGAGCATACATATATTCATAAAGAGCCATCATATTTTTTGACACTTCTAAGTCCATATTTAATGTCGTCATCAATTCTGCAATGATTGCTTGTGATTTTTGAATGTACATATTTTTTTGTTCATAATTTTTCTTTTCAATTGCTTTTTTACTCTGTGTCAAAAACTTTAAACATCCATTATAAAGCATCAATGTCAGTTCACCTGGTGATGCAGTTGTTACACTATTTTGTTTATATGCATTGTATGCGTTTTGTACGGGCACACTAAACAACTCCTCTTTATTAGTTCCTTAATACGTATAATTTATTGTGTAAAAATAGATGATTGTGTATTAGCTTTTTGAATTGCTGACTCCATCGCCGCAAACTGCTTCCAATAGCGTTCTTCAATTGTTTTCAGACGATCTTTCCAATCATCGATTTTTGTATTAACGTCTTTTAAGTTTCTTCCTAGCGTATAAGTCTCTTCTGTCGAAGAAGCTTTCCCAGCTGTTTTCTCGATATTTTTCACTGCATTTTGCGCAGTTGTACGAAGTGATGAGGCAATACCTTTATTATCTGTAGAATCATCACCTGTAAATATGCGTGATAACGCTTCAGGATCTTTTTCAATAGCTTTACGTAATTTATCTTCATCAATTTCTAATTTCCCGTTGTCTGACCATGTTTTAGACGTTGTAATACCAATTTTAGACAACATATTATCTGTACCACTACCAAAGTTTGTTAGTGTACTTCGCATATCGGAAAGAGCCTTATTAATATTAGTATCACCTTTTAATAATCCTGCCTTTGCCTTCTCTTCCCATTTTTTAATTTCGTCTTCTTTTAGCTCAGCTTTTTGAGCATCAGTTAATGGCTGATAAGAAAGATTTTTCTTTTCTGAAACACGTTTATTTAAGTCTTCGATTAGACTGTTATACATATTAACAAATTCTTTTACTTTATCTACTGCTTTATCTGTATCGTTTGTAGAGGAAATTTTAATTGGTGTACCCGTTTTTAAATCTTCATTTGCTGTAATAGTATAACCTGCTATATTAAATACATTGGACGATTGCTTATATTCTACACCATTTACTGTCATGGAAGCGTTACTACCATTACTAGCTAAATCATTTGCAGATTGCCCTGTTAATTTTTCAAATAACGGAGATGGTGACACTAAACTAATCTCAGCACCATTTGCATTATGCCCAGTATTATTTGCTGAAATACTGAACTGCCCATTATTAAATATGGCTGTAACACCTGCACCAGAGCTATTCATTTTAGACATAAGTGAATCAATCGTGTCACTGTTTTTATACTGTATAGTAGTTTCTTTCATTGTACCGTCCGCTTGAATTACATTTAAAGTGAACTCACCAGACTCTGAATCACTACCACCTAATAAATCTTGAATGGTATTTTTACCTGTTAAAGTACCACTACCACCGCTTGTTACATAAGTAGCACTCGTTGTTGTTTTAAATGTCGGTGAAAACGACTTGTCTAAAACGGCATTGTCACTTGTCACTTGTAAAGTTTCGCTACTATTTGGACTCGTCACTGTTAACTTTCCATTTGTTAACGATGCATTATACCCTTCTTCTTTAATTTTTTTCATTAAATCTGACATTGTCGCATCTGGATTTGAAGCAAACTCGCTTAGATCAATCTCTTTTGAACCTATTGTTAATTTACCACTTGTCAAATTTAAATCTGATAGCTTTGAATCTGTTTTAGCAATTTCTCCAGCGCTATCTTTTATTGTAGTGGATTGTTGGGATGCTGTATTAAATTGAAAGCCTAGTTTGGTAAAAGCTTCTTTTGTTGTCTCGCTCATCTCTGTTGTGTTATTTTGTTCTGTTACTTTTAATTGACCATTCGTTAAAGTCATTTTAAAACCTTCACTTTCGAACCGGTCCATCAACGATTTAACAGAACCGTCTCCACCAGCGAAAGTTTCTAATGCTGTTTTGTCACTTAACCCTTGTATATCACTAATTTTAGTCGTTTCACTAATTCTTTGTGTACTAAGCGCTTGTGAGTCAAATCTTTTTTGTGCTGCTTTTGCTACTGTAATTTCGCTAACAGAAAGGTTACCAGAGGCATTTGCTCCTGCTTTAACATCAATTGCATTATTCGCTGATACATTTGCTGTTTTTGAATTCCAGCTACTTTTTAAACCATACTTATCAAATAAATCTTTTTGAAATTTATCAAGTGATGTATTAACTTCACGATACGCATCGCGTTTCCATTCATATTTTTGCTTTTGTTGCTGAAGTTTCTCCATTTGAGCACTTTCAGCTTTCATTAATTTTTCCATTAACGAATCAATATCCATACCTGATGCAAGACCTGTTACTTTATTTTTATACTGTAAATATGAGTACGACGATGTTGATGCATTTGAATTATTAATATTATTTACCATAAAGCTATTCACTCTCCTTATTTATATAGTTATATAAGTTAAGATGTTCATAATAGTAATCCATCTAAATTGAGCGATCGACAATATTCCCTAACATTTTCTGCATTTCGTAATACGCATTCAACAGCTCTTTAGGTGGAATCTCTTTAATTACTTCTTCTGTCTTAGCATCGACCACTTCAACATAATATTTACCTAAACCTTCATGAAAAATAAATTTCGAGTTTTTCTGTGCGTGTTCCATAAATTCATTCAACTTATTTACCGCAATTTGAAAAGCCTCTTTTGTTGGTTGTCCTTGTTCATCTGTCATTTCAGAAATAACTGGATTTGACACTACATTACTTGACGTAACGTTTGAAACAGGATTTTCTTGATTCTTTTGTGTATACAAAGTGCTTTCTACTATTTTATCAGATGAGATTTTCATGCTCCGCTTCTCCTTTATACAAAAATTTATTACACATGGTATCGGTAATATTTTAGAAATTTAAAGAATTGCTAACTTAATTCATTCTATTTCAAATACGTTCTTCCATTAAAAAATGACAAATCTTAAAATCAATAGGTTCATCAATGTCATATGAATTCTCTTTCTTCATAACAAAAGGTACAGTATCTTTATTCAGAAAATTTTGTTCTTGTAAAAATTCTTCCACTCTTGCAATATACAGTGCACCATTTAAAATATAGCTCTTAGGTAACTCTTGTCTTGTTAGTGAATCATCATCTAATATTGCATGTAAATGATTTTTTTCTATACGATACATCCATTGAGGTGCTTCAGAAGCCTCTGTCACAGACACACAAAAAGTACTTTCACTTTCAAACACCTGCTCTAAGCAGGTATCAATATCTTCGACTGTTCTTAAAGGTGACGTTGGTTGTAATAAAACGACATAGTCATATCCTTTACACTCATCAAGCGCGTGTAAAACTGGGGCAATCCCTGAAGTACCATCTTGTGCTAATTCACTTGGACGTTTAAAGGGAACTTCACATCCATATGTTTTAGCTACCTCTATAATTTCATCATTATCAGATGATAATATTAGACGTGTAATATACTTAGACTTCTTAGCTTCTTCAATTGTCCAAGCAATTAGTGGTTTACCAGCTAACTCCTTAATATTTTTTTTAGGTATTCCTTTAGAGCCACCTCTTGCAGGTATAATTGCCAATACAGATGGTTTATTCATCGCTACTCACTCTTTCATAATCTTTGTTTGCTTGTTCATAATCTGCTAATTGACCAATATCCATCCAATATTCGTGAATAGGAAATACAGAAGCATTTAATCCTTGTTGAATTAATTGATTAAATAATTCTGGCATATCATAAAAAGTATCATATGGAATATGCATTAAAGCTTGAGGATCTAACATATAAATCCCTGCATTCACATACTCTCTTTTTAAAGGCTTTTCTTGAATTGATATTAATTTATGTTCAGATGTATCAATAACGCCAAAAGGAATTTGATATTCATATTCTCTTACACACATCGTACCAATCGAATTTGTTTCAGAATGGAATTCTAGAAGTTTCGAAAAATCCACCTGTGTTAGTAAATCTCCATTCATTACAAAAAAAGGCTCATCTAATTTCTCTTTAATAAGTGATAATGCCCCAGCAGTTCCAAGTCGTTTATTTTCTTCGATATATTCAATATGAACACCGAAAGCTTTACCATCCTGAAAATAACTTTGAATAATTTCTTTTTTATAATTCACACATAACACAAAATTTATAAAGCCATTATTTTTAAAACCCTCTATAATAATTTGTAAAATCGGTTTATTACCAATTTTCAACATTGGTTTAGGAAAATGATTTGTAAGTGGGCGAAGTCTAGAGCCTAAACCGCCAACCATTAAAACAACTTTATTAGAAAAAATATTTTTTTCAATTTTGTCTACTTGTACGATTTCAACAATTTCATTATCTTCATTTAATATAGGTAAATATTGTATTTTATATTTTTTTAATACTTCTTGATATACAACCTCTGTTTGATGCTCATTCCCTACAATTGGGTTTCGATTCATTACATCATGGATAGGTACTTGTAGACTATTTTCTCTTAATAAAGCTCTTCGAATATCTCCATCTGTGACCGTACCGACTAACTCTTGTTGATTGTTTATAATGAAGGCAATTTTATGATAGGATTTTTCAATCATTTTCATTGTTTCAATTAACTTGGTATCGTCAGAAATTATTGTAAATTTTGATTTTGTCATTTAATCACCTTTTTTAATCATACTAATATGCCATTCAATCACTTTATTCTCTAAATTATCTACTGTTCGAATCCCTTGTTCTAACTCATTCAGATTGAAATAATCTCCATATAATTGATATACATCGTCTTTACTAGCAAATCTTGCTTGACCTGTTCCAACTAATACACCTTCTGTCGGAATGTACGTATTATTCTCAATTTTTTCTCCCGTACCATAGCCTGATGAATTAATTGCAAAATGACGTGAATAAAATTTACCATCATCTTTTAATACTCTTGCTACTTCTTGAATAATATTTTTAGATTTTTTCCAATCATTGCTATAAATAGCTTGAATATCAATGACTGCATCAAAAAAGTTTGATTCAAAAGGTAATTTTTCTATATCACCTTGTACAGCATGCAAATTGTGAATATCTAAATTTGCATCTTTTTGAATTCTAGATTTCATTAATTCAATTCCTGTAGACGATCCTTCTACAGCATATACTGTAAAACCTTCATTTAATAAATACCATACATTGGCTTCTGTACCTGATCCAATCTCTAAAATTTTGATTTCTTTTCTATTAGGTACAGCATAAAAATTACGTGCTATAAAGCGAATTAAATCTTCTGAAGGATATTTTCCCCATGCCTTACTTTTAAATAACTCTTCCCATACATTATTGATACTCATCATTTTCTCCTATCTGTAAAAAAGAATAGTTTTCGGATTGCTATATAATGCTTTCAACGCCTCATATTCTTCCTTAAAATGAATTTGATAACCTATATAAAAAGGCATTACTCGTTTTGAAAAACCTTTTTTGAAAAACAACAAACTATTCGTCGGCTCTGTTGAATTTCCCCCACCTAAATAGAGTAATTTAGCTCCGTTTTGTTGAGCATATCTGATAAATTCATAGATAATTAAGTGTGTTGCACTTGTATATCTTCCTTCCTCTGTAGCCGCTGAAAGATGATACTCTGTAATTTCTGATTCTAAAAAAAAGATAGAACTAGCTATTACTTCTTCATTTTCATTTATAGCGCTCACCAATATAGTCTTTTCATTTTTTAATAGTGATTCATAATAATCCGTTGAAAAAAAATAATGTTGCGATGTATTTTTTTCACTCATTAAAGAATTATATATTTTTATAAATTCTTGAATATATTTTCTTTCTTTTGAAATAACTATTTTTACTTTTTCCTTTATAGCCTTTTTAATTGCTGTGCGAATACGCGTACTAAAATGACGAATAATATCTTCTTTCACTAAGTCAATTATAACTGTTTCACGATTAAAAATTCTTTCTCCGTAATAGGTATTATGATTTTCTAAAACTGGATGAAACTTTGTAAATTCAACCATCACTTTGGCATCTTTACACCATTTTAAAAATGTTTGCGTAGATTGTTCACGAAAATCTTCGTTCCCTAATATAATTGGTCCCCCATAATTAGAAGGTGATTCAATATCATAAAAGACTGTATTTGGAATACGTCCTTTATAAAAAGCATAATAAAAAACAGATTCATTTTCTTTTATTAGAAAGAAACAAAGTTCCACATTTTCTTTATTTTTAATATCTTCAATTAAAAATAAAGGATGATAGCAAAATGATTTTTTTTCTTTTGGTAATCGTTCATATGCATGAATTGCTTCATCAATTGTTACAATCATGAATTTGTATCTCCTCGTCAAACACAAAATCTTTTGTTGCTTTTATTTTTTGAATATCCCAATAATACATAGGCGATAACCCTGTTCCTGGGCGTTTCATATCCAAATTATCATCATTAAAGTATGTTCCTACTTTAATATCTTTAGCTGCTACTAAACTCTTTCTAGCAATGGAACGATTTTTTATTTCTGTTAAATCTGGAACCTTAACCGACTTTCCTAAAGCTACTTCGATTTCTTTTACATTTTTAATCAATTCTATTAATTCTTTTGGTTCAATTGAAGCACGATGGTCTGGCCCCACTGCGTTTTTATCATATGTGATATGCTTTTCAATAACTGTAGCTCCTAATGTTACAGCTGCTAAGGATACATGGTTTCCTTCTGTATGATCTGAATAGCCCACTTCTAAACCAAATGTTTGTTTTAAAGAAGGAATGACATGTAAATTAACCGAATCATAAGGTGCCGGATATTCAGTAGTACAATGTAAAAGTGTGACATATTGTTTTAAAATTTCTTGTCCCTCGTTAGAAATATATGCTTGTTCAAATGATTCTATACAAGGTTTTTTGTTCGCATCATTTAATAAACCAAAAGCAATAACTCCTAACGCTAATTGAATATCAGCTACAGTTGCCATACCTGTTGATAAAATAATTTGCACTTTATGTTTAGCGATTTCATATAGAAGAGGACCATTCGTAATTTCACCCGACGGAATCTTAATTGTTTTTAAAGATAAATCTTCTATTAAAAATTGAGCGCTTGGAATATCAAAAGGTGTAGATAAAAAATCAATTTTTTTCTGATCACAGTATTCTTTTAATATAATAAACTCTTCATAAGTCAATTCTAATTTTTTTTCCATTTCATACTGCGTCTCTTTATTCCCAGTATTTGTAATTTGATATTCTGCTTTTGGCGCATTTCTTTTCATTACTTTTTCTGTTTTCCATGTTTGAAACTTTACTGCATTTGCTTCTGCATTTTTAGCAATATCTACTAGATTTTTAGCCAGTTGTAAATCACCATTATGATTTACTCCTGCTTCTGCGATAATATATGTCGACATTTATATTCTCCTTACTATTTCATCTAAACTTTCGATTAAATAATATATGTGTACCTGACTCAATCTTTGGTCAATTGGTAATGTAATCATTGATTTACTTAAATTATAATCTTTTTCAAATTCTGTTTTATTTATTCTATTTGTTTGTTCACTTAAATCCCAATGCACTGGACAAAAAATCTCTTTATTTCGTAACTCTTTTAGTATAATATCTCTTTTTTGTTGATTCACTCGAATTGGAAATCCTAAAGGAACTTCGCAGTTTTCTAAACGTTGAAATAGTGGCTCAACACAGCTTCTTAAAAAATGATTTTGATTAATATTGTGTAACAGCAAATACCAATTTTCACGTCTTCTTTCGGAAGTTTGTTGAATGTTTTCTTGATTCATTAAAAACTTTGAAAAGGCTGACATTTCTTTTGGAATGATTTTTTGGTGATCCATGTTATATTCAGACTTTTTAAGTAAATTTAAATAAAGATTTGTCAAACTTTCTTCGTTTCTTAATATCTTTCCGTATGTTTGTTCTTTCAAAAAAGTTGAATTGATTTGAGCTAATGAACTGTTCAAATATAGTGGTTTTTTAGAAATTAGAAGTGCACCATCTGCTTGTGCTAAAAATTTTCTGAAACTATAAATTTTATAGTCGGATAAATGATGTGCAAAAATACTAAATGCAGATTGGACACAGTCCTCAATCACATAAAAAGAACGCTTCTTTTTAGCATATTTTATACTTTCACTAATTCTATTCTCCATCCCAAAATAATTGATATAAAAAAAAACACTATTTTCTTCAATAAATGACAAATCAATTTGATGATTTAATTTAGCTTCTTGACTATAGAATTCAATCTGAAAGTCTAACTCATCAAAGGCTTTTAATATAGAATGACAAGCATAAAAAGGCAAATAAGCTTTTCTTTTCACACCTTTTTTAATTAAATCTATTATAGCTAAATAAATGGCACTTCTTCCCAAGTCCGTCCAGACATAGTAATCATTATTCGAAAGTAACATACTATTCAAGGATGGTTGATATAACGTATCCATTGTGATTTCAAAATCGCCACCTATTCGCATCATTTCACATCCTTATTGATCAAAAAATTTTTTAATAACTAAATCCTTAAACTCTAAATTCTCTAGTACATGTATAATATCGGTTGAAGTATTCATACCATTATATTTTAAATCAATTTCTCTTGAACTATCCTGTTTATAAAGAACCGCTTGTT
>NZ_BJOB01000053.1 GCF_006539985.1 Kurthia gibsonii
TTTCAAACGCCAAGATTCCTATTCAACACCTCTTCGTCTTTTGACCGAATATATTTTTAGAGGTGAAAATGCATAAATATATATTCCCTTTCGATTATTCTTATCTCTTTTTGATATCAATTATGCTTTCTCAGCCTGTATTTTTGCTCGTTCACAAAGTTGTTTAAATTTTTTTTCGTATATTTCATTTGCATCCTTTTGACGTTTTTTCGGTCCTTTTGTACGTCCTCCCGCTTGTCGAATCTTTTGTCCAACATGACGTGTAAATAATAATTGATCGATGTTTTCGTTCGTGAATTCACGTCCGTTTTGATCGATACAATAAGCACCTTTAGCCAGTACCATTGCCGCTAAACCATAGTCTTGTGTTACGACAATATCGCCTTTTGAAACGGTATTTAAAATAGCGAAATCTACAGCATCCATGCCTTTTGACACGATTTTCGTTTCCACTCCTTCCACACGAATTTCATGCGATGTATCACAATAAATGATAGGAGTTATTTGAGATTTTTGAGCGATGTTGACTGTCGATAAAACAACTGGACAACCATCTGCGTCGATATGCACTTTTAACAAAAAAATCCTTCCTTTCCTTTTAAATTACAAAAAGAGATGAAATCAATCTCTTTTTGGCATATTCATTCGGTAACGCTTACATGAATAAAAATACATTAATATTGCATGATTATAAAAATCGGACAATTGAAAAATTTAAAAAATTTCGTTATAGTTATGCCAATACAAGAATAACACATGGGGGTTTTAAATTTATGGTAACAATGAATTCAGAACAAGTAGCAATGCATTATATCGATGAAGTTTATAAAAACTTAGAAGCAACACATGCACATGAGCCAGAATTTTTACAAGCAGTGAAAGAAATCATCTATTCTCTAGCACCTGTTTTCGCAAAGCGTCCAGAATATATGGAAGCAAGTTTACTTGAGCGGATTATCGAACCAGAACGTGTTGTAAAATTCCGTGTTGCTTGGGAAGATGATAACGGTAAAGTACAAGTAAACCGCGGTTTCCGTGTACAATACAGTTCAGCAATCGGCCCTTACAAAGGTGGATTACGTTTCCACCCTTCGGTAAACGAAAGCATCATTAAATTCCTAGGTTTCGAACAAATTTTCAAGAACTCTTTAACAGGCCAACCGATTGGCGGTGCTAAGGGGGGATCAGACTTCGATCCAAAAGGAAAATCTGATTCAGAAATCATGCGATTCTGCCAAGCGTTCATGACGGAATTACACAAGTATATTGGACCACACGAAGATGTTCCTGCCGGCGATATTGGTGTTGGTGCACGCGAAATTGGTTTCTTATTTGGACAATACAATCGTATTAAAGCTTCTTATTTACCAGGCGTAATTACAGGTAAGTTACCACGTTTTGGTGGTTCTCTTGCACGTAAAGAAGCAACAGGTTACGGTACAGTTTACTTTGTACAAGAAATGTTAAAAGAAATCAATGCAACATTTGAAAACCAAACAGTTGTCGTATCTGGTTCAGGTAATGTATCAACATACGCAATTGAAAAAGCGCAACAACTCGGTGCACTTGTGGTAGCCTGCTCAGATTCAGATGGTTACATTCATGACCCTTCTGGCATCAAGTTAGATACAGTGAAAGATATTAAAGAAGTTCGCGGTGGTCGTATTAAAGAATATATCGACGCACATCCAGAAGCAACTTATGTAGAAGGATGCGAAAACATTTGGTCAATTCCTTGTGATATCGCACTTCCATGTGCAACGCAAAATGAAATTGATGCAGATGCTGCGAAAACATTAATCGCAAACGGTGTTAAAGCTGTCGGCGAAGGTGCCAATATGCCTTCAACATTGGAAGCAATTGATTTATATTTTGAAAATAACGTATTATTCGCACCTGCAAAAGCTGCAAATGCTGGTGGTGTAGCTGTATCTGCTCTTGAAATGGCACAAAACAGCATGCGCATGTTCTGGACATTTGAAGAAGTTGATGCAAAATTACATGAAATTATGCGTAACATTTATAAAAATAGTCGTGAAGCTGCAAAAGAATTCGGTCACGAAAACAACCTTTTAATCGGCGCAAATATCGCTGGTTTCCTAAAAGTTGCCGATGCAATGATCGCACAAGGCATCATCTAATTATAAAGAAAAAAAGCAGAAATCGGTATGAACGATTTCTGCTTTTTTATGGTTTCGGGCGTCTTAAGTTACCTTGTCTAGGACGAAATCAAACATTTGGGCGACGAAACGGGTCACTCGATTGAGTGATTGGGTCACTCGGATGTTAGTTTGGAACATTCACTCGTCTATCTGGGTCATTCGAGGACGAAAATGGGTCACTCGCCTAAAAGACTTTAATTACTCACTTTCTGCACTTTCTTCAAGGTTTTTGAGTAATTCAAGAGGACTTCATTTCACTATGATTGTGTGAATTCGAACATTCGAGTAGCAAAACGGGGCATTCGTATTTCCAAATGAGGCATTCGTTCCTCGGTTCGGGTCATTCACCCGTTCAAACGGGACATTCGAGGGCGAAAACGGGTCACTCGCCTAAAAAACCTTAATTACTCACTTTTGTACTTTCTTCAAGGCTTTTGAGTAATTCAAGAGGACTTCATTTCACTATGATTGGGTGAAATCGAACATTCGGGTGGCGAAACGGGCCACTCGTCGAAGTGATTGGGGCATTCGCTCTAACAATCGGGTCATTCACCCATCTATTTGGGTCACTCGCTCATCCAATCGGGACATTCGGAAATAAATGGGTATGCACCCTTCACAAAATACGAATTATAAATTATAATATAACTATAAATAATCGTTTTAAAAGCGTTAAAAACGAACTAAATGTATTTTAAAAAGATTTTTAGAGATAATAAACGAACATTAGGGGGATTTATCATGTTTTTGAAGTACGAAGGTAAAACAAAGAATGTTTTCGAATTAGAAGATGGTCACTTTTTATTAAAATTCAAAGATGATGTTACAGGTGAAAACGGTGTATTCGATCCAGGCGCTAATACAGTTGGTTTAACAATTGATGGTGTAGGTCTTGCTGGGTTACGTTTAACAACATTTTTCTATGAAAAATTAAATGAGATAGGTGTACCAACACACTTCGTTTCTTCAAATATGGATGAGGCAACAATGACGGTAAAACCTGCAACTGTTTTTGGTAAAGGTCTTGAAGTGATCTGTCGTTTCCGCGCAGTTGGTAGTTTCTTAAAACGTTACGGTGCATATGTTGAAGAAGGTCAACCTCTTGATGCTTTTGTAGAAGTAACGATTAAAGATGATGACCGTTTAGACCCACCCATTTCAGAAGATGCACTTGCACAACTTGCTATCTTAACAAAAGATGAGTACGCGACGCTAAAAGAAGCTACACAAAAAATTGCGTCTTTCGTTAAAGATGAACTAGCGAAAAAAGATCTTGAGTTATATGATATTAAACTTGAATTTGGTCGCGATGCGAAAACAAATGAAATTTTATTAATTGATGAAATTTCAGGTGGTAACATGCGTGCGTTCCGCGGAACTGAATATATCGAGCCTCTTGAACTTGAAAAAATTATGTTAGCTCCTGAATAATACGCATTGCCCTGTCTCAACTCAGAGATAGGGTCTTTTTTTTTCGAACAATAATTGTCGAATTATTCGAAGTATTATATACTAAAGTTATTACTTCGAATACCGAAGAATCAAGGGGGTTTTTTTATGTACGAAAGTTTTCCACTTCGTCAAGATGTTCCAGAACAAGAAAAATGGGACTTACGTTATTTAATCCAAGATGATGCTGCATATGATGCTGCCATTACAAAAATCCAACAAGATGTTGATGCTTTTGTAGCAAAATGGACAAATCATATTCAAAAAGCAGAAGATTTATCAACATTATTTGTTGATTATGAAAAAGTTTTAGCTGATTTATATATCATTGGCTCTTATGCCGAGTTAGATGTTGAAACAGATCAAACAAACGAAGCTGCTGCAATTCGTGCAAGTGATTTTTCAACAATGGCGGCAAAAATCGATGCAAAATTATCATTTGTGATGAGTGATTTACTTGCTTTATCAAATGAAGTTTTAGAAGAAGCAAAACAACTTGCACCTACTTATGCGCATTATATTAAACGTTTAATCGACCAAAAAGCACATCAACTTAGCCCTGAAACAGAGCGTGTTCTAGCTTCTCTGTCAGGTACATTCCAAGCAGCTTACGGTCTATACAACACAACGAAATTAGTCGATTTAAAATTCCCTGACTTCACAGTAGATGGTGAAAATTATCCGCTAAATTATAATTTATTTGAAGGCGATTGGGAATTAGAGAGTAATACTCCGGTTCGTCGTGCAGCATTTGATGCTTTTTCAAAACAACTGCGTCATTACTTACACACGACTGCCAAAACGTATCAAACACATGTACAAACTGAAAAAACGATGGCTGATTTACGTGGTTACGATTCAGTTATTGATTATTTACTTGATGAGCAGGAAGTTGACCGCACACTTTATAACCGTCAAATTGATGTAACAATGAAAGAACTTGCACCGCATATGCGCCGTTATGCAAAGTTACTTCAAAAAGTACATGGTTTAGAAAACATGACATTCGCTGACCTAAAAATTTCATTAGATCCATCTTATGAACCAAGTATTACGATTCCAGAATCAAAAGAATACTTGAAGAAGGCACTTGGTGTAATGGGTGAAGATTATCTTCAAATGATTGACGATTCTTTCGAGCAGCGCTGGATTGACTTTGCGCAAAATGAAGGAAAATCAACAGGTGCATTCTGTGCAAGTCCATATGGTTCACATTCATACATTTTAATCTCTTGGACAAGTCGTATGAATGAAGTATTCGTTCTAGCACATGAATTAGGTCATGCTGGACACTTCCGATATGCACAGCGTGAACAATCACTATTAAATAGTGAATCATCGACTTACTTTGTCGAAGCACCATCAACTATGAACGAAATGTTAATGGCGAATCACCTGCTACAAAACTCAGAAGATCCACGTTTCAAACGCTGGGTAATCTCAACAATTGTTGCACGCACATACTATCATAATTTTGTAACGCATTTACTAGAAGCTGCATTCCAGCGCAAAGTGTATGAAAAAATTGATGCAGGTCAATCGCTATCTGCTTCGATTTTAAATGACTTAAAACGCTCGGTTTTAGAAGAATTCTGGGGTGATGCGGTTGATATTAATGACGGTGCCGAACTTACATGGATGCGCCAACCACACTATTACATGGGCTTATACCCTTACACATATAGCGCTGGCTTAACAATCTCAACACAAGTATCACAACGTATTCTAAAAGAAGGTGATACTGCGGTACAAGATTGGATTCGCACATTAGAAGCAGGCGGTACAAAATCACCTGTTGATTTAGCAAAAATGGCTGGTATTGACTTAACAACAGACCAACCACTACAAGATACAATCGCCTTTATTGGTGAATTAATTACACAATTAGAAGAACTAACTGAACAAATTGGTGATTAATAGACAGAAAAAATCGTGCAATCATCGCACGATTTTTTTCTTATGAAATGAGGAACATGAATGCAATTTGATTTAATGAAATTATTTGATGGGTATGTGGGAAATTATCATACATTCCATTTAACAGTCGACCACGGTAAACACTCTTTTACAATGACAGAAATAGCATATTTTTCACGACTTGGTTCGATGCTCGGATACCATGCCTATACGGAAGATACGTGCAATGGTTTAAATCGCCCGATGGATTTAACTTGGTGGGATGGTTTTGACGGTACATATTGGCACGATTTTATTTTACATTTAGAACGTGAAAATTATTTTAAAAAAGATATGGAAACATTGGAAAAATTATTTTATAAACGTGAACTTTCACCCATGTATGCAATCGGCATTTTAAATGTTCGAAACGATCAACGCATTGAAAAATTACTTCAACATGTCAAAAAGATGTGCAATGTCCCGCAAGCAATGTTAATTTTTAGAACGTATTCACAAGAAAGTGCTAAAAACTTTTTTGATGAGGTCTATGCCTACGTCTTTCATCAGAAAAAATGCGTAGCTACTAAAAAAGCATATGTTTCAGAAGTGGTCGGCGTCTTACATATGCATGAATAAAAAAGTACATTCACATTAAATTCCATAATAATAAATTACAATATCAGCAGAATTCATTATTTCTAGATAATGCATACATGTATTTAGTTTTTTCAGAGCTTCAGACTTAACAAAAAATGCTTCTTTTAATTCCTTCATTTCTTCAAAAGAAATCTCAGCTAATTCATCTTCATTCAAATTAACTAAATAAGGATAATAATATTCATTATCTAGTTCTTCTAATACATCTATCCATTCTAGAAATATTTTTTTCAAGTAATCAAAACTATAATGATTAATAACAGATATCCCACAATAATTGAGCCCCTTATCACTCGGGACTTTACTTCTATAAGGTTCTTTAACATAGCTAGGATTAATTGATGGGATCAAATTATAAAGACGATCAACCTCATATGCTTGTTGTTCTATTACATAATCTAAAAAAATATCTTCTATATTAATTTTTGCAATCATACAATCATTTCTTTCATTAACAAATTCAAAATTATGATAAACAGCCATTTTCATACCTCTTTCTTAATTCATTAAAATAGATGTTGTATCCTTTTCATCTATATCCTCCTTCTCTTTTGAACTTATTGCAAGAAAAAAACTATAACAACCATCAAATCATACGAAAAGAAGTAATTATCTCTTAATATTTAATTTTATGTAAAATGAAAGAGGACTGCATAGTAGTAATCCCCTTCTTTCAATTTATATATAGTCTCTCACTTTACTGTGCAAAAATTATCATCGATTATTCATAAGCATGGTACAGAACAATTCTCTGCTAATGAACTCGCACAATACTTACAAATGACACCGCGTAGTACGCGCCGTATTTTAAATGAACTTGAAATGACAGGGCTTGCAAAAGTGGTTGTAGAAGAATTCCCCCGTCAAACAGGACGACCACGCAAAATTTATCAATTGCGGTTGAATGTTTAACTATGCACGGAATTCATTGGTTGATAGATTACCATTTATAAGTAATTGCATAAAAAAACTTGAGCCACATATAAGTGACTCAAGTTTTTTTATGAACGGAATTTTCTTGTTTGTACACGTTTTGTCCAAACACCAATTAATACTAATAAAATACAGAAAATAATTGGGATTAATTGTGTCATCGCCGGGAATGTCCAGTCAACTAGATACTTACCATAACGATCGCTAACTACCATACTGCCTGCTGTGTAGGCAATCAAGAGCGCCCCCAGCCAAATAAGTAGCGGGAATTTATTCATCAGTTTAATGATTAATTGGCTACCAAAAATGATAATCGGAATACTAATTAATAGTCCAAGTGCTGCTAAACCAACATGCCCATCTGCTACACCTGCAATCGCAAGAACATTATCTAAACTCATAACGAAGTCAGCGACGATAATTGTACGTACAGCTGCGAATAACGTACTACCACTCTCTACATCTGCATCTTCTCCGTTTGACTTCAGTAAATCCCATGCAATATAGAATAGTAATAAACCACCGACCACTTTAACAAATGGAATCGCTAATAATTGAACAGCAATGACTGTTAAAATAACACGTAAAGCAATTGCTCCACCTGTACCAATCAATATTGCTTTTTTCCGTTGTTCAGGCTTCAACTTTCGAGTTGCGAGCGCAATAACAACCGCATTATCTCCACTTAATACTAAATCAAGTAAGATGATGGATAAAATTTTGGATAGAAATTCGATATCCATGTTGTTCCTTCTTTCTACAGTTACTTCCTTTATTGTACGCCTCTTTTAGCGTTTTAAAAAGGAAAAAATCGACTATTCTTCTCCTGTCGCAATTGGATAATGCATCACCCAATCACTATAACTCCCTGTATAAAGTTGAACATGTTCGTATCCTAATTCTTTTAATACAGCGTAAAGTGGCGACGCAGATACACCACTACCACAATACACAATAATATTTTCATCTTTGGAAGCAACTTTTTTTATTTCGTCATTTATAAATAACGTATTCCCCTTTTTTAGCTGTTCCCAATCAAAATTTCGTGCAGTTGGAATGTGTCCTGCAATAGGATCAAGTGGCTCGATTTCACCAATATAGCGACGATGAGCACGCGCATCAATTAACACTTTATCGTGCTTACCTTCTGTTACTTCTTTAACATAGGAACGATCTACATAAATTTGATCTTGCCAATCAATATTTAAATTAGAACGCACTGGATTCGGTTCAACGGTTGTTGTCTCAAAACCTGCTTGCTTTAAGCCTTCTAGACCATCTGCAATGACGCGCGCATTTGTAAAACCACCATATTGTAATAACCAATACGCTCTCGTAGCAAACGGTTCACCACCACCATCATAGATGTAAATAGGTGTTTCATATGTGATACCGGCTTTTTCAAATAGGTCGTGTAATTGTTCTTTAGTTGGCATCGGATGACGTCCACTTTTTTCTTTTGTCATGTCAGATAAATCTTTCGTTAAATCCCAGTGTACCGCACTAACAATATGTTCTATATCATATTGCGCACGACCATATACGCTATCTGCTAAGTCATAGCGTGCGTCAATCCATACAGCTTGTTCATTTGCTGGTATATCCTTTGCTTGAATAAATACGTGTCCCATACAGAGTCCCCCTTAAAATGGTGTATAAAAATTAATCGTGTAGTACGGCACATTTTCAGCATCAAATGCAACACCCACACCTGCATGTGTCAGATCTTTGTTTAAGATATTTTTACGATGTCCTAAACTATTCATCAAACCTTCATGAGCAAAAATACTACTGTACTGCCCATAAGCTAAATTCTCTGCATAGAAATGCTCGTTCAAATAACCCGCATTTTTCATACGTGATTCAGGTGTGCTTCCATTACTTCCTGTGTGTGAAAAATAGTTTTGGTCAATCATATCTTGACTATGTGCGCGTGCTTGAGCTGTTAATCCCTTGTCATAAATAAGTGGCTTTAATCCATGTTCTACACGTGCTTGATTCATCAGTTCAATCATCAACTGTTCAAACCCCGTACGTAAAGCATTCGATGAAGGACCATAAAATCCTTCTTTTTTCTGTTCCACATTATATGGAATATATTGAATTGCGCGTAAGCGATTTGCATTATGAACATCAAAGAAAAACGTCACGTAGTATCCATCTATTTCATATAATAACATCTCTTTTTTATTATCATCATTCATTTTAAAGATCTTAGTGCCTTTACGAATTTCATCTAAAGGTGCACCGTACTGTTTTTGTACCTCTCCATATGTCGTCTCACCAATTGTTGTGTTAAATAATGTACGCCCCTGTCCTGCAATATAACCGCCCTTACCATTCGATGATTCAAGTGTGAATTGCTCATAACCATTGTGCATCATTTGCCATTGCTCACCGTATTCATTGGTAAATGTTCCTTTTTGTTTACCTGTTGTATCTTTCAATACAATATTTTTCGCTTTTTCCTCTTTTTTATCTGAGAAAGTATCAATAGATTGATCCACTGTTTCTTTTACTTCTGAAAACATTCTCGACAATTCAGGTCGATCAAGCGCATATTGAATAGCTTGATAGGAACCTAAAATTAAGACAAAAAAGAGAACCCATGCGAATAATTTTCTCATTTGATCACCTCAATCTATTATCATTAGACGAAATTGTGGAATCAATGGATGCTTTATAGTCGCATGCGTTCTTCTTTTATTTATACTGTTGCTTCTACAAGCTCTTCAAAGATTGATTTCCATTCCGCTAGTTTACTATCTTCTTGAAGCAGCGAACGTTCTGTATCAAGCTGTTCAAGTGCTTGATTTTCAATATGTTGTTTCAATTGCTCCGCAATCGCTTGAATCTGTTCTTCTGCCCACGTAGTCATACGTGCAGACTGCTCATCTAAATAAGCTTGTGCATCTGGTTTTGACATCTCTTCAAGTGCATCACGTAATAAAATACGATCATTATTCTCAAAGAAGGCTTTTTGATTTTTATAATATTTATTGACAGCTTTATATTTGAATGGGTCTTTAAATGGACCTGTATAATCTAAAATAGCTGGGTCTTCTACTTCAAATGGTGTGAAGCTGAAGCTCTCATTGACATCACGTAGGCGACGAACATCTGCTGTATAACGTTCTGAAATTTTTGTCACAATCATTTTTGAAATTCGGAAGTTTGTTACACGCATCTCTTGTTCAAAGTCGAAGCCTAGACTTTGCATTAATTCAGTGAGTGCAAACTCAAGTGCATCTGATGTTGATTTTGTATTAAATACCGTTGGGTTATACGATTCTTTAAAGAAATCTGTATAACGGAAATATACACGTTGTAATACATAGTATAGTAACTCTTTTTGCTCTTGTGCCACATCACGTTCAATTACAGCAGCTGCCGTTTTTTCCATAGACGAGCGAACAAATTGTTCAATTTGGTCTAATTCTTTTAGACGCTCATCTTTACGCGATAAGTTTTCCTCTGTTTGACGAATCAGTGATGATAAACGCTCTATCGTCTTATCTGTTTCCTCTACTAAAGCTTGAACTGCAAGAGCCATTAATTCTTCTGATAAGAAATGATGGAAACTTTCCTCAAAAGCAGGCATACCAGAAGCAAGTTCTGTCTGTTCCACTTTTTCTTGTAAAGCAAGTAGACTACTCACACCAAATAGACGTGGTTTACGGATACCAAAACGTAATAATTCGTTGCGTACATACGCTTTTACATCTTCTGCTTCTTCTTCATCTGCTGCTAAGTCAATCGCATTTACGACGAAGAACATCTTATCTAATTCGAAGGCATCTTTTACACGCCCTAATTGAATTAAGAATTCACGGTCAGCTTTTGCGAAAGCATGATTATAGTACGTAATGAATAGAATCGCATCCGCATTACGAATGTATTCAAAAGCAACACCTGTGTGACGCGCGTTAATTGAGTCTGCTCCTGGTGTATCAACTAACGTAACGCCTAGACGTGTTAATTCACAGTCGAAGTAGAAATCAATTGAATCAACGAAACAACTACGATTTTCTTGTGCAACAAAGCGTTCGAATTCTTCGCGCTCTGTACGAATTGTTGTGCCTAATACGTCTTTAAATTCTTCATAACTTTGTGCAAATGCACGTACAAATGATTTATGAACATGTAAGCGCTCATCTGTTAATTCCACATCAAGTGCTTTTTGTGCTTTTGCATAGGCATCATCTAAAGATGTAACGTGAACACCAATTGCACCATAAGAGGCCACAATATCTTCTGTCATTTGTTCGACTGTTTTTAATTTTACATCTGCTGTTTCATGTGGATGGTCAGGTGATACAGGACGAATCTTATTAATCGCTGCTGTTGTTGGGTTCGGTGATACAGGTAACACTTTTTGACCCATTAAAGCATTTGAGAAAGAAGATTTCCCCGCACTAAATGCACCGAATAAAGCAATTGTAAAGTCTTTTTCTTCTAAACGTGCGACTTTATTTTTCAAGTAGTTTGATACTTCCTGGAAACCAGCAATCGGTTCTACTGCATGTGCTGTTTTTAATGCTTTTTGAATTGCTTGGTCTAGCTGAACATTATAAGTAGATTGTGATGCATCGTCATCCGCTTGTTCCTCTTCTTGTTTTTCTTCCACAGCAATCATAGATGGATCGAATACACGCATATGTTTACGCGCTTCTTTTTCCCCTTTAATCCAGCGCTCCATATAACCATCTGCTTCTTTATTCAGTGTACGTACATCGACATTTTTCTGAACTTCAAAGTATTTTTGTTGTTCTTCAATATGAAGTACATCATTGATGATTGCTACTTTTTCAGTCATCGCTGCTTTTTTCTTTTTCAGAGGTTCTACTTTTACAAGCGATAATTCTTGAATATACGCCATTTTCTCACGCTTCCAGTCATCTGTTGCACGTTTGAACCACATACGTGTAGCCGAAACAACACGATTTGCGAAGTTCAGTAAAGCGTCTCCTGCTACTGCATCAATGCGCATCTCATCTTCAATAACAGAGAATGGGATATCTAATTTGAATTCATCAATTTCAAGTGATAATTCATCTGTTAAAGCACCAACTTCTCTTAAAGAGCTCTTCATTAAGTTCAACATATGACCTGTAATTTGGTTTTGAACAACTGATTTATAGCGATCATATAGGTCTTCACGTCTACGAGCGCGCTCTGCTTCCGTCTTTTTCGCCGCAAAGAACATACCTACTTTAAAGTCTTTTTGCATACATTCCGCATAGCTTGCTAAACGATCACGTAATTCAAATGGCATTAAGACAGCGTTTTCAAGTAATTCATCACGTTGATTATTGAAAGACATTTCCCATTTTTCAACTGAATATAACTCAAGTTGACGCTCTACAGATTGATACTCATCTAAAATATCTAACTTACGTGCCCAATCATTTTGAGATAGTAAATCTTCATTGCTTTCCATAATACTTTGTTTATTTTGTTCTAAAAATTGTCCATGTTCATCATGCATTTGTGCTAATGTATTTTCGGCATTTTCTATTAATTGCTCTTGCCAACCATCCATACTGTTCATAACAATTTCTTTTACATGGTCAAAATCGTTATAAGCTAAATCTTTCGCTTTTAATGATGTAAAGAAAATACCTTTTGGATAAACACCCCAGTTTGCAAATGAATCTGCAACCGACTGTTTGAATTCTTCAAATGATAATTCTTGTTCTTTATGTTTATCTACTTGGTTCACGATTAAATACACATTCGGGTTATGCTTCATTAATGTTTTCGTAAATTGGAAGTTCAATTCTGATTGCACATGATTATAATCCATCACGTAAAAAACAATATCCGCTAAGTGAAGTGCTGATTCTGTTGACATACGGTGTGCGTCATCTGTGGAATCGACTCCAGGTGTATCCATCACTGTAACACCCATCGGTAATACAGACTGGCTATGTCCAATCTCAATTTGTGATACTAACGCACCATTCTTTGCAAATTCTTTTACAGTTTTAATATCATAATCTGAGTTAAAGCGAACAGGATCTTCTCCTACTAAATAAGCAATTGCATAATCTTCTTCTGACTTATGCACTTTAACTACATTAGCACTTGTCGGAATTGGGCTAGATGGTAGTAGTTGGTCACCTGTAAGCGCATTAATCATACTCGACTTACCAGCAGAAAAATGACCTGCAAAACCAATTGCATATTCTTTCTTAATTAACTTCTCAGCAAAAAGCTGTGTTTTTGCTAGTCGTTCATGGTCTTCGTTTTTTTTATAAACCATGTACTGTAACGCAGTTTTCTTCAATAATAATTGGATTTTTTCTTCAAAAACAGTCATGAAAGGCTCGATCTCCTTTTTCTATATGTAGTTACTCATCCCATTCTATCATGTGTCTGTAAAAGGAAAAACAAAAATTGCTCCAAATCAGAAGATTTTAGTTATTTATTTTTACGTTTCTTCTATGTTATTTTTTTACGTGAAAAAATTAAATTTATTTAAAAATATAAAAACCGAATAACTCTAAGTGAGCTATTCGGCAACAAAAGTATCATTTTATTTATTTCAAATGTGCGGTTGTTTCTGATAAAACGTATTTAACTGTGACACCACAAGCGACGATTGTCATTCCAACAAGTGCGAAAAGCATGATGACCGCTCCCTTTTTGATAATATAATTTTTTATTTTTAAATTCTAATTGTCATTGATTATCATTATCATAACGAGTTTTTTTTATTTTGTCAATCTAATTGAAATAGTTTCTCAATTAATTCTCTTATTGTATTCTTTAAACTAACGGTGTATCATAGATTAAAAGTCATGAAGAAAGGGGAGTATGTATGAGTATTTCGGCTCAATACCAAGTACTATTTAACGGCATCATTCACGCTTTCAAAGAAATTTCACCAAAACAAGTTACAATTCAGTCTCCCTCTTCATTTACTGCACCTAATATGCATCTAGAATATAGTGTTTTGATTGATGTAATTGGTGATGTAAAAGCACGTATGATTATTGATAGCAATCACAATTCATTTCAAAAACTATGTGAGTCATTATATGGGTTTCAGATTGATGGCGAACTTTTAGAATCGTTCGTTGGAGAATTTGGAAATATGGTTGCTGGTAAATTATGTATTTATAGTGCTGAACACAATATTCAGTTAGACATTACTACCCCAACTGTCATGGTAAGTGAGACACATTTACCAATATCTACACAAACATTCACTTTGCCAATCTCAATGGATGAGATTGGTCATGTAACAATGCTTTTATCTATTGAAGCTTCTTAAGTCGACATACATGAGAGCGATGAAATTTCTTTTCCCTAAAAG
>NZ_BJOB01000054.1 GCF_006539985.1 Kurthia gibsonii
ATTGCCGAACAAGCTGATTTAGCGTTCCACTATACAATTGCGAAAGCAACACATAATGAGATGTTACAATCTCTTTTTAAAACAGTGAATGATGTGATGAGCGAAGTCATTCATGATACACGTCTCATCTGTTTATATGATGAGCAAGCGACATTTGAAACATTGAATGCGCAACATTTACATATCTTTAATGCGATTGAATCACAAAATATTGACCAAGCAAACGAAGCGATGACAACACATCTTCAGTTTGTGGAAGACGTATTGAATAGCTATGTGGCAGAGCAAAAAGAAGGATAAATAAAAATAAGAAAGCTTCAGTATTTTATATGCTGAGGCTTTTTAAGTTGTATTAGGATGTTCGTTTTGGGCGATGCTTTTCGCGGGCACGGCTTCATCTCATATTGGCGATGAATCGCCAATATGAGATGAAGCTCGTGCTGTTCCCGCAGAAGTCATATCCACACGTCCATCTAATGTAAAAAGTAGCTATGTGAACTTAAGTTGTTATTATCGTTTCTTTTTGCTATAGAATGTTTTCGCTAGATAGAAAGGTTGGATTGTTTAAAGTTATTTTCTTAACAGAGGGTAAAGGTATAGGAGATAAAACACTTTCAAAAAGCTTGCTGAACTAGATTAAAAAGTATAGAAGTTACTTGTTATAGTATTTATAAATAAAATGTACGATGTTTAAAAATACGAGGATTTCTAGCTCTTTACCAACGTTATTTATTGTAGAGCCTAATAAAGAGGACTTTAGCACAAATTAATCTGCTAAAGTCCTTTTCTTATTCCGCTGCTAATTCAATCGAGCGTTTTGTAGCTTCATCAATACAAGCTTCAATGGCTTGTTTGAAGTGGTGGTTTTCAAGTGCTTGAATACCAGCTGCTGTTGTGCCGCCTGGGCTTGTCACTTTACGACGTAGTTCCGTAGGTTCTTCGTTTGATTGTTTCAGCATTTCAGCAGCACCTGCAATCGTTTGAACAGCGAGTGATCGAATTGTGCCTTGCTCTAGACCGTATTTCATTCCTGCTTGTTCAAATGCCTCGACTAAGTAATATAAATAAGCAGGGCCGCTACCTGATAGTGCTGTAATCGCATGAAGTTCTTCCTCTTTCACCTCAATTACGAGTCCAATCGCTTCTAACATCGTTTTAAACGTAGCTTTCAACTCATCCGATACTTCTTCGCTAAAAGCCATACCGCTCGCACTCATACCGATTGTTGCCGATGTATTTGGCATGACGCGTACAACAGGGCGGTTACCTAAAACACTTTGAATCGTCTCAATACTCGTACCTGCGACAACGGATAATACGGCTGTATCTTCTCGTAAATACGGGGCTAAATCGTTCATCCCTGCCATCACATCTTTTGGTTTCATTGCTAAAATAACACAATCTGCTTTGGTTAAAATCGCGCGACGGTCTGAAACAACTTGTACACCATAGCTGTTCGCGAGCTTCGCGAGTTTTTCTTCATTCGACTTGTTCATTACATGAATGGCTGGCGGGACTACAACCTCCTCTTTAACCCATCCTTGAATAATTGCTTCTGCCATTGAACCTGCACCTGCGAATACAATTGTTTGCATACATGTCGCCTCCTCTAAAATAATAAAAATAAAAAAGCATTCTCCATCCTTCTATGAAAAAAGGACGAAAATGCTTGGATTCCGCGGTACCACCTTGTTTTACTCTAAAAATAGAGTACGCTCAGACTCTTTATCGCAGAGTATACGGTTCTGTTTTCAGAACTGCTTAGAAGTAGGTTCTAGCTCATTTTGCCATGTGACTCTCAGCCGGTGATCACACTCTCTTTTCGCAAGGGATGACTGCTATACTATTCTTCATCAATGCATTAGTATATAAAAGTGATTATAGTTTCTTTACAACAGGTTGTCAACTGTCATTGGTAGATGACAACCATTCAAGATTTCAGTATAATCATATGAATAACCATTCAGTATGAAGTGAGAGGGGATTGTCACATGATAAAAAGAATTGAAACACCAACACCCTTCGCCGTTGGAAGTGTGAATTGCCATTTATTAAAGGGTGATGCATTATCCATTGTAGACGTAGGTACAAAAACAGACGAAGCACTTGAGGCGATTCGAGCAGGGTTAAAGCAAGAGGGCTATCGTTTAGAAGATATTGAACAAGTAATTTTAACGCATCATCATCCTGACCATATCGGATGGACGGATGCTTTTCCAAATGCTGAAATTATGGGGCATATTTATAATGATGCCTGGTTGCGTCGTGATCCTGTCTTTATCGATTCGCACTATGATTTTTATATGCATCAACTACAAATTGAAGGTGTGCCTGAAAAATTTTTTGAGTGGCCAAAGCGTATGACGAGACGACCGCATATGATGGGGACAAGACCGCTAACACGCATTTTAAAAGAAGGCGACGAAGTACCTGGTCATAAAGGGTTGTATGCGATTGAAACATTAGGACATGCGCAGTCACATCTAGCTTATTGGCATGAAGATACAAAACAATTGTTAGGTGGCGACTTGTTGATTTCGCATACGGTATCGAATCCACTCATTGAACCACCATTAATGCCGAATAATCCACGTGCGAAATCGCTTCTTCAATATAATGCATCACTGAAAAAAGTATTAGATTTACCTGTAGAAATTGTACACAGTGGGCATGGTGCGCCGATTTTAGATGCACATGCACTGATTGAAGAACGATTGGAACGTCAACATCGACGCGCGCTAAAAGTATTACAAATCATTGAGGAATTAGGTCCGATTACAGTTTATGAATTGTCTGCGAAAATTTTCCCAACAAAATATGAAACAGAACTCGGCCTAACATTGTCGCATACAGTTGGACAGGTGGATTATTTACAATCACTCGGTCATATTGTTGAAACGAGCGATGAACGAGGAGTATTACATTATGTCCGCGCCTAAACGAATTTTTATTACAGGTGCAACGTCTGGTGTAGGTTATGAAATCGTAAAACAATTAATTCATACATCGCATGAATTATGGCTGACAGGGCGAAATGAAGCGATTTTAAATGAATGGCAACAACAAGGAGCGCATATTATTCCGGCAGATTTAACAGATGACCACCAACGTAAGCACCTCATTCAAAATGTACCAGAAGTAGATGTAGCGATTTTAAATGCAGGTGTTGGTACATTCTCATATGCACACGAGATTAAAGATGAAGACATAGATGCGATGATTGCACTCAATGTCACAGCACCGATGAAGTTAACGAAGGAACTTCTACCGATTGTAAAAGAGCAGTTCATCTTTATCGGTTCGCAAGCAGGGAAGGTTGCAACACCGAAAGCTTCTGTCTATGCAGCGACAAAATTTGCACTCATTGGTTACACGAATGCACTACGACTGGAACAACCGAATAAAGTGATTACGGTTATTCACCCAGGTCCGATTGATAGTCCGTTTTTAGACCATGCAGATGCGACGAATACATACCGACAAAAGATGGGGAGCGTGCTATTATCAGCTGAAGAAGTCGCAAAAAAGACGATTCAAACGATTGGTACGAAAAAAAGAGAATGTAATATCCCGTGGTATATGGGGATCTCGAGTAAACTCTATGCACTTGCACCGTCTATTGTCGAAACGATTGGCAAACCTTTTTTTAATAAAAAATAAGCTACATTGCTTTTTATACTCTTTTTGGTAATATTAAACAAAAGAGGTGTATAGATGAAAAAGTATGGGATGTTATGTTTGCTGATTTTATTACTTGTTGCTTGTTCGAACAATACAGAGCTCGGCAGTAATCCACCGAAAGTGACAGTAGAAGTAGACGGAGAAAACTATGAAACAGAACTTGGTTCATATTGCTGGCAAGGCGGTGCAACAGGTAGTGGCGAATGTGCAGATAAAGTAGGTCCTGAAGAACTATTGAACGGAAAACAGCCGATTGTTGTGCAACCAGAAGCCGAACTAGCGATTCAAATCGACTTAAAACGCCAGCCAGATGAAGTAGCACTTGAGCAAGTGAAAAAAGATCAACCAATACCCGTTTCAAACTTTAAAGATTCACGCTTTACTGCTCCAAAAGAAAAAGGTACGTACTTCTATATTCTTCAAGCAGATTGGACGAATCAAAAAGAAAAAAACACATCAGACGGCGACGCTTGGTATGCGTTTCATGTACGTGTGGAATGATTGAAGTATAGAGTATATGATATACTGTATATACTACTTAATGATAAAGAGGTGTACTATATGAAAAATAATTCACACCTAGAACGACAAAAACAAGTTCAATTTGCAGTGGGTATGGCTGCAATAGATGGTGGCAAACCGACTAAATTTACACAACATCTACTTAATCAGTATGAGAATGGTGAAGTTTCATCTAGTCAATTAAAACAGGCTATTTTAAAGAAATACGCAAAGGTTACAAACTAATGGATCCCTATGTATATCAGAATTCAAATGTTTTAATCAATAAACTAAATATTATGGACGAACAAAAGTTAATTGATGTAGAGGCACAGTTAATAATCGCTAGTGTCGTCGATATATACTCCATTATCGATGATTTAGATTTTACAGATTCTACGTCTCTACAAATCATTCATCGGTTTTTATTTGAAAATCTCTATACATGGGCTGGGGAATTTCGAACGATTAATATTTATAAAAATGAACGGGTATTAAATGGTTTATCTGTGATGTATTGTGATAAAAATTATATTAAAGACACATTAGATTGTATTTTTGAATGGGTTATGCAAATAGATTGGACTTCTAAAAACCAACAGCTTCCGTTACAATTCACAAAGTTCATGACAGATTTATGGCGTGTTCATCCATTCCGTGAAGGTAACACACGGACAATTTCAATTTTTATGAAGCTATTTGCAGATAAAAACAATCTAGATTTTAACGCAGAACTACTGTCACAAAATGCAGGATATTTACGAAATGCGCTCGTTATGGCTGCAGTTGAAGAAAAACCAGAAGCTATTTATTTACAAAGAATTATTACAGATGCATTAACTAATAACTTCAAAGGCTCAATAAAGCAAAAGGAAATGAAACCTTCAAAATATAACACAGTTGGTCAATATAAGGTTACAAGTTATGAAGAAAAGTCATTTTATACAAAACCGGATGAATGTTAGCAGAACCCAACCAACATAAACAACCCCCGTATGATATCAAAATCATACGGGGGTTTCTATGTTTTAACTAAGTATATTTAATTCTTCCACTTGAACCAGCGCGCGTGACTCTCCGCTTGGTCGATACGACGAATTTCTTCGATTTGATGTTCGTGTAAGAAATCTTGGTGTAATTGTTCATCATATAAATTATTGTAAATATGATAAACAGGGCGTGTTTTACTAATCGCAATAAGTGACTGCATCAAATTTATCTTCGCTTCAGGAGAGAATTGATTTGCGACATATGTGTGGAATATGACAAGCATTTCTTCTTCAGGTACTTGCGTTGCAATGCGTTGTAATTTCTTCGTTGCATCGCCATCCACTAATTGAATCGGTAATTCACGTGTAATATGTACAGCTTGATTGAGTAGTTGTAGACGATCAGTATGTTCAGGCCAAATGAGTGCTTTCAACCAATCTAAATCTTCTTCCTCATTTACATTCATCGTACGTAAGTCGATACCAATTCGTGTCGCCACTTCAAAAGGTTTGGCAATACTTTTTGGTAAAGATTCTCCGCGATTATCACTTTGTAATGTCAGTGAACTCGTTTGATCGCCAACTGTTGTATCGCCATAACGGAATTGATAATGGTCGATACCGAGCTGTAAACCAGCGCTTGTGCCAACTTCAATGAGTGCGAGCGGCTTTTTATGTTGTTCGAAAATATCACAAAGCATTGGATACAAGTAAGCACAACGTCTTACTTCATTTGTTTGAACTCGCTTTGTTGCAAAAAGATAAGCAAGTTCTTGTGTATGTGTTAAGACAAAATCTTTAAAATGTGGGAACGCTTCCATCGGTGATTGTACAAAATCCGTAAAACGTGGATAGAATGCACGCAGTGGATGTTCTTGTGTCATCAATAAATATTGAACAGAGGCAAAGAGCAAATTCGGAATGGGTTGTTCTTTTGGAATTTGGGCAGCAATGCGCAAAATCGCTTCATCTTGTGCAATCGCATAAGACAATTGTTCATATAATGGACTTGAATTGTGACACTCTTGCTGGGCAAATTGTTCAAAAATCCCTTTCAAATTTCTTGTCATAAGCTTCCCTCCGATTATTTTTACTACTTTTATAGTAAAATAAAAGAATGATTAATAAAATTAAATATATTTAAATGTTTTAATTAAAAATAGTAAAGAGGTGGCGAGATGGAGTATCGTTGGATTGAAACATTTCTAGTTGCAGCTAAGTATAAAAATTTCCGAATGGCATCGGAACAATTAAACTTATCGCAACCGAGTATTACGGTGCATATTAAACAGTTAGAAGATGCTTTGAATACGACATTATTCAAGCGCGAAAATAATCGCGTAACATTAACAGAGTCGGGGAAATTATTTTTAGTGCAAGCGAAAAAGATGAAGCAGCAGTGGGATGAGAGTTTGCAAACATTTGCTCTGCAACAAAAGGGTGTTATTGAGAAGTGTCAGATTGCCATTACACCGATGATGGTGGAAACGATTTTGCCAAATATTTTATATGAATTTATTAGTACACATCCTGAGTATGAAATTTCGATTACGATTGAAGAGTCGGAGAAGATGGAACAGTTAATAGAAGCAGGAGATATTCAACTGGCGATTGGTTTAGTACAGCCTGGATCAAAACGTGTGCGTAGTCATCTATTTGTGGAGAGCCCATTACAACTCGCTTATCCACTCGATCAATATGACGATGAGACGGGCGTATTTATTGAAGAACATGAATTGTTTCAACAATATCCTCTTTTCACAGGGCATGATCCAACGAACTTTGCTTACATTCAAAAAGAAGTGGCGCGCCATTATCCATCGTGTAAACAAATTCAGTTATCGCATTCATATGCGGTGAAGAAGTTTATTCGCGATGGGTTAGGGATTTCTTTTTTACCAAAACTCATCTTACGAAAAGATATGATGGAGGGAAGGTTGAATATTTACGATTTTCAAAGCTTTCCACTACCGAATGTATCGCTATACTTTCTATATAAAGAATTACGCTCGCTTGAAAAAAGTTTAATAGAAGTGATTGAATCACGTCATTTTGCATAGAAAAATGCAAATATGCATGAATAAACACAAAATATGCATAAAAAGAATAGAGGTAAATAAGGTTTAAAAGTCAATGTTTAAAAGGCTTTTAAACCTTTTTTTAAAACAAATACAAAATACATGAAAATACACTTGCGTTCATAAAAATACCATGCTATGATAAGTGCATAAATATAAAATAAAAACGTATAAACATACACAACACGAATCGGAGGAAATAAAAATGAAAAAAGTCGTACTCGCTTATTCAGGCGGTTTAGATACATCTGTTGCAATTACATGGTTACAAGAACAAGGTTATGAAGTAGTTGCTTGTTGCTTAGACGTAGGTGAAGGAAAAGATTTAAAACATATTCAAGAAAAAGCATTAAAAGTTGGTGCAGTTGAATCATACGTAATCGATGCAAAAGACGAATTTGCAGAAGATTTCGCATTAATGTCTTTACAAGCACATACATGGTATGAGCAAAAATATCCATTAGTATCAGCATTATCGCGTCCGTTAATCGCGAAAAAATTAGTTGAAATCGCAGAACAAACAGGCGCAACAGCAGTGGCACATGGTTGTACTGGTAAAGGGAATGACCAAGTTCGTTTTGAAGTTGCATTCAACGCTTTAAACCCAGATTTAGAAGTATTAGCACCTGTTCGTGAGTGGGGCTGGAGTCGTGAAGAGGAAATCGAATATGCAAAAGACCGCAATATTCCAATTCCAATCAACTTAGACTCACCATTCTCAATCGACCAAAATTTATGGGGTCGCGCAAATGAATGTGGTATTTTAGAAGATCCATGGGCAAAACCACCAAAAGATGCATATGATTTAACAGTTGAAATTGAAGATGCACCAGACGTAGCAGACGTAATCGAAATCGAGTTTGAACAAGGTGTACCAACAAAATTAGATGGCGTATCATATAAATTATCAGATATGATTTTAAAATTAAATGAATTAGCTGGTAAACATGGTGTTGGACGTATCGACCACATTGAAAACCGTCTTGTAGGGATTAAATCACGTGAAGTTTACGAAATTCCTGGTGCGCACACACTACTTGTTGCACACAAAGAATTAGAAGATTTAACACTTGTAAAAGAATTAGCGCATTTCAAACCAGTTGTTGAAAAACAATTAACAGAGCTAATTTATAATGGTTTATGGTTCTCACCATTACGTAACTCAATCCAAGCGTTCATTAAAGATACACAACAATATGTAAACGGTACAGTTCGTGTGCGTTTATTCAAAGGTCATGCAGTAGTTGAAGGACGTAAATCACCGAACTCACTATATGATGAAAAACTTGCAACTTATACAAAAGACGATGAGTTCAACCACAATTCAGCAGTTGGTTTCATCGAATTATGGGGCCTTCCAACAAAAGTTAATGCAATCGTTAACGGTAAAAAAGTAGGTAAAGCATAATGAGTAGCAAAGCATGGGGCGGTCGTTTTCAAAAATCGGCTGAAGCATGGGTAGACGAATTTGGTGCATCGATTGGTTTCGACCAACAACTAGTTACAGAGGATCTTGAAGGCAGTATCGCTCACGTAACGATGCTTGGTAAATGCGGTATTTTACAAGCAGATGAAGTAGATGCCATCTTAAAAGGTCTACACACATTACAAGAAAAAGCAGAAAATCAAGAGCTTGAATTCAAAGTGGAACACGAAGATATTCATTTAAATCTTGAAAAAATGCTCATCGACTTAATCGGTCCTGTTGGAGGTAAACTCCATACAGGTCGTAGTCGAAATGACCAAGTTGCAACAGATATGCATCTATTCTTAAAGAAGCGTGTCACAGAAGTGATTGCACTGATTAAGAAGTTGCAACAAGCGATTATAGAACAAGCAGAAGCGCATATTGATACAATTGCGCCAGGTTACACGCATTTACAACGTGCACAACCGATCTCATTCGCACATCACTTGATGACGTATTTCTGGATGCTAGAGCGCGATCAACAACGTTTTACAGAATCAATGAAACGTATTGACGTATCGCCACTTGGTGCGGGTGCATTAGCAGGTACAACTTTCCCGATTGATCGTGAATTAAGTGCCGAATTAATGGGTTTCTCAGCTGTATATCAAAATTCAATTGATGCAGTAAGTGATCGTGATTTCATCGTAGAATTCTTATCAAATAGTTCACTGCTAATGGCGCATTTATCACGTTTTGCAGAAGAAATCATCATCTGGTCGACAGATGAGTTTAAATTCATCGAATTAGACGATGCGTTCTCAACTGGTTCAAGTATTATGCCACAAAAGAAGAATCCAGATATGGCAGAATTGATTCGTGGTAAAGCAGGACGTACATACGGTAACCTAATGGGGTTATTAACCGTATTAAAAGGTATTCCACTTGCATATAACAAAGATATGCAAGAAGACAAAGAAGGTATGTTTGATACACTTCATACAGTCGTTGGCTCATTAAAAATCTTTGAAGGTATGGTTCGTACGATGGTTGTCAATGAAGAAGTGCTACATAAAGCAGTTCATAATGACTTCTCAAATGCGACAGAATTAGCAGATTATCTAGCAACGAAAGGGATGCCATTCCGTGAAGCACATGAAGTAACAGGAAAGTTAGTGTTTACATGTATTCAAAAAGGCATTTATCTACTGGATCTTCCATTAGAGGAGATGCAAAAAGAAAGTACATTGCTTGAAGCAGATGTCTATGATGTATTAGCACCTGTTGCCGCAGTAAAACGTCGTCATTCATTAGGCGGCACAGGCTTTGAACAAGTAACAAAACAAATTCAACATGCCAAAACATTGTTATAAGTAAGACATGGAGCGTCTGTTCACAGAGGGGAACGCGATTCATGGGAAATGTCGCACCATTTCACCAAAAGGGATGCCAGAGGGAGAAACTTTTGCTAGCTACAACGTGTACAATGTTTTGAAATAGATTGGAAGGTAATTCACAGAGGGGAATGAATTCCAAACGGGACATACATATGTTCCAGAAAAGGCAACTTCCAGAGGGGAGTTGTTTTTTGATTATGGTAAAATATGTGTAATGAAAAGGAGTGGTTACATGAGAGGGTATATTTTCGATATGGATGGTACAGTGTTTCAAACGAACTTAATTTTAGCACCCGCACTAGAAGAAACTTTTCAAATGTTGCGTGACAAAGGGTTATGGGAAGGAGAGACGCCATTAGAACTTTATGAAGCGATAATGGGTGTGCCTTTACCAGAAGTGTGGCGAACGCTCTGTCCATTACATACGGAATTACAACATCAAGTGAGTAATGATTTTTTTCAGCATGTATTAATTCGTTGTATTCAGAATCGACAAGGAGCTTTATATGACGGTGTAGAAGATGTGTTGAGTAAATTATCAAAAGTAGATCCGCTATTTATTGCAAGTAACGGTCAAACAGCTTATTTACAAGCTATTGTTGATACGTATCAGTTACAAAGATATTTTCAAGCCGTATACAGTATTGATGTCGAGTCATCAGGGAATAAAGCAGATTTAGTAGCGCGTATTATTCGAGAACAGCAATTGGAAGAGGGAGCTGTTATTGGGGATCGACTTTCAGATTTTGAAGCGGCACACAAAAATCACTTTAAAGCAATTGGTGTAGCATTTGACTTTGCACAGCAGCAGGAATTACATATGGCAGACGAAGTTGTAACAGACTTTAAAGCGTTATCGTTTTTATTAAAGTAATATTATTTCAAAAGATTGATTCTGTACGTATGTTCGGGGTATGATGAATTTATATAGGAGGACACAGCTATGTTTATCATCTTACTTACCTTCTGCACTTTTAGTAGTCTTATCATACTGTACCATCGACAAAAGCCTTTAGACTCCATCTTTCAAGAAGATGAAGCAGAGGTTGTAACAGCGGAGCAAAGAGGCGAAGAACTAGAGAATGAAATCGTCGACTTTCTTTCACAGTTACCTGGACAATTTGTTTTATACAAAAACTTTTACATCCCACTTCCACAAAATAAATGGACAGAAATTGACGTATTAATGGTTCATGAAAAAGGTATTTTTGTATTTGAATCAAAAAATTATACAGGGGACATATATGGAACAATTCACGATTCCCATTGGACAAAATCTTTTAGTGAAACGTTCGATCAGCGCTTTTATAGTCCTGTACGTCAAAACGCGACGCATATTCGAGCGTTAACTGCATTAATCGGTTCGGTTAAACCCATTTATTCTGTCATTGTCTTTGGACGTGATGCGGCTGTGCATGTTGATCCGATGCCAGCGAGTGATGTGTATATTTGTAAAGTCACACAATTGGTATTTTTATATGATATTTTACTAGTACTTCCGAGTCAGATTTCAGTACATGCACTTCAAACTCAACTTGATCCATGGCAACTGACAACAGAGGAAACTAAGCTAGAACATGTGAAAAATATAAAAAGAACCTATGGGAATAAAGCGATTTCCTAGCCAAACTGTGTATAACTCTTTATTATTGAGGTATATGCAGTTTTTAATTGTAAAGTATCAAGAAAATACAATAATTTTTGGAGAATTTGTTTTATAATTGAAGGGAGAGGAATATGAATACAGATTTGAATTTGCTCATTGCGTTTGGAGCAGGGTTTTTAAGTTTCATTTCACCTTGCACATTACCATTGTATCCTGCGTTTCTTTCGTACATAACAGGGGTATCGTTTGGTGATATTAAAAAAGGAAAAGGCTTAATGCAAAAAAAAGCCATTTTACATACATTATTCTTTTTATTTGGTTTTTCATTGATTTTTATTGCGTTAGGTTTTAGTACAACATTTGTTTCCTCTTTATTTAGAGAGTATGACGAAATTATTCGTCAATTCGGTGGTATTTTACTTGTCATTGTTGGTTTAGTCACAGCAGGCATTTTCACACCACAATTTTTAATGAAGGAACGAAAGTTTGAATTAAAGAGTCGACCAGCAGGTTATATTGGTTCAGCGCTTATTGGACTTGTGTTCGCAGCGGGTTGGACACCATGTACAGGACCGATTTTAGCAGGAATCTTTGCGCTTGGCGTATCGAATCCAGATGCAGCCATTTGGTATATGTTGGCATATGTAATTGGTTTCGCACTACCATTTTTCTTCTTATCATTCTTTGTCACAAGACTAGGTTGGATGCAGCGAAATGGTCAAAAATTAGTCAAAGTTGGTGGGTACATAATGATTGTACTTGGAATCATTATTTTCTTTAATGCGATGACGATTTTTAATCGCTTATTGTCACCGATTTTTGGCGATTTTATTGGTTTTTAACTAGCTAAAAATAGTGAAAAGTAGTATATTATAAAACGATAAAAGGGGTGGACAGATTGACAACTTTATTAGTAGTAGACGATAACGTTTTTATGCGTGAAACTGTTAAATCACTAGCGGTTGAATGTGGTTTACAAGTTGTCGGAGAGGCTGAGAATGGTCAACAAGCAATTGAACTGTATCGTACATTACAGCCAGATCTTGTTACGATGGACGTAACGATGCCCGTATTATCAGGATTGGATGCTACAAAAGAAATCGTAAATGAATTTCCAAGTGCTAAAATTATTGTCGTAACAGCTCTAGGGCAACAAAAAGTCGTCATTAAAGCACTTGAAAATGGCGCAAAAGATTTTTTGACGAAGCCATTTGATCATGAACAATTTAAACGTATTATTCGTCAAATGATTGTAATTTAGTGTAAAGATAAGGAGAGGGTCATATGTTTAATTCGATTCCTTCTCAATATGTACTAATTGGTTCAACAGTTTTAGTCGTATTCATGGGAACGATGATGATGCTCATTCGAGTAAAATCAGCCAAAAAACCTGCAACAGTCAAAAAAATAATTATTCCGCCGCTTGGTATGGCAACAGGAGCTTTGATGTTTATCTTCCCGTATTTCCGTGTTTCATGGGATCATACTATCACATCTGTTATAGTCGGTATGCTTTGTTCCATTCTATTAATTAAGACGTCTCGTTTTCATATTTTAGATGAGCAAATCTTTTTAAAACCGTCAAAAGCATTTTTCTTTGTATTAATGGGATTACTTGCTTTCCGTACAATTGCGAAAATCTATTTAGGTGGCGAATTCCACTTAGGTGAATTAGGTGGTCTGTTCTGGATTCTAGCCTTTTCAATGATTTTACCATGGCGCTTAGCGATGCTATGGCAATACAAGCGTTTAGAAAAGAAAATACCGCTACATACATTTGAAAAAGTAGAACAATAAAATAATCGAGTTTTTTCGAGCGAGTTATGTTTCCTATAGGAAATGTAGCTCGCTTTTTTTTATTAAAGGGAATCTATCGGTTTGAAAGGGACAAATGCAT
>NZ_BJOB01000055.1 GCF_006539985.1 Kurthia gibsonii
TTTTATTTTCTCAATGTAAGTAATGTCACGCTTTCCACGTGTGCTGTTTGCGGGAACATATCTACAGGTTGAATGTATTCAATGTGATAGATTTTCGTTAATTGTGCTAAGTCCTTTGCGAGTGTTGAGGGGTTACATGATGTATAGACAAAGCGCTTTGGTTTAATTTTTAGAACGGCATCAATGAAGCTTGGTGCAAGTCCTGTACGTGGTGGGTCTACTGTTAAGACATCCGGTACAAAACCTTCTTTTTGCCAGCGTGCTAACCAATCTTCAGCAGTTCCTGTTTTATAGATAGCGTGTTGAATACCATGATTTTCAGCGTTTTGTTTTGCGTTATCGATACTTTCAGGAATAACATCCATTCCACGAATTTCGCTCGCATCTTTCGCTAACCAAAGTCCAATTGTTCCAACACCACAGTAAGCATCGACAACTTTTTCTGAACCAGTGAGTGCCGCTGCTTTTTTAATTTGATTGTATAGATGAACTGTTTGCGTTGGGTTCAATTGGAAGAAAGCACGTGCAGATAGATCAAATGCAAATTCACCTAGTTCCTCATGAATCGTTTCTTTTCCTGCTAAAACGCGAGTAACATCACCAAAAATAAGTGATGTATCTTCAGAATTAATATTTTGAACAATGGATACAACTCGCTCATCAATGTGTTGTAACTTTTCAATCAGTTCCTCTTTTTGCGGGAAGTTTTTACGCGTTGTAACAATGACCAGTTGAACTTCACCTGTGCGAACGCCGACACGTACCACAATTGTACGAATAATACCTTTTGTTGAGCGGCCATCGTAAACTGGAATATCCAACTCCTCGATGATTTTTTTCGTTTTGTTCGTTACAAATGTCGTCATTTCATGTTGGACAGGGCAATCATTTAAGTCGAGTAATTTATGACTATTTTCAGCAAATAGTCCAGCCATTACATGTTTCCCAGGTTTTCTCACTTGGAATTGACTTTTATTACGATAGTGCCACGGGTCATCCATGCCAATTGTTGATTTCACATCAATTTTCTTCGCTTGATTCGGTACATATTTTTGAAGTGCTTGTAATACTACATGACGTTTTGCGACAAGTTGACTGTCGTACGTCATGTGTTGCAACTGACAACCACCACATGCTTCATAAACAGGGCAGGGTGGTGTCATACGATGCTTGGATTTTTTTTGTACTTTTAATACTTTTGCTTCTGAGAAGTTTCGGCTCACTTTCGTAATTTCAGCGTAAACTTCTTCGCCAACAAGCGCGCCGGGGATAAAGACGATATTTCGCTTATAGTAACCAATTCCTTCGCCATTAATCCCTAATTTTTTTATATTCAATGGAATGCGTTTGCCGACTTCCATTATTGTTTCTTGTGCCATACGTGCCACGTCCTTTTGCCATAATCAAAAATCATTTCTCCATTATAGCAGATTTGAAAGGGCGTCATACAGTTTTGGATAATGGAATGTATAACCATGTTCTAATAAAACAGTTGGTTTTACATTTTGACCTTCCAATACCATCTTACTTTTTTCACCGAGCGCTGCTTTTAGTAAAGGGGCTGGTGTCGGGAACCAATGCGGTTTCCGCTTAATTTCCGCGATTGTTTTGCCGAATTGTTCCATACGAACAGGATATGGTGCGGTTACATTAACTGGGCCTGAAATTGTATCGTCTGAAATAACGAAATCAATTGCACCGACAACATCATCAATGTGTACCCATGATACCCACTGCATACCTGAGCCGAGTTTTCCGCCAATATAGAAATCATATGGCATGACCATTAATTTTAATGCGCCACCACCTGAACCTAGAATGACACCGAAACGTGTGAAAACAGTTCGTACACCATATACCTCTGCACGTTTTGCGATTTCTTCCCATTTCTTTACCGTACGTCCTAAAAAGTCGGCTGATTTTTGTGTAGAGGACTCGGTATAAACAGCCGCTTTTGATGTTGGATAAATCCCGATGGCACTTGCATTGACTAATACTTTTGGTTTATTTTCTAGGTCTTCAATGATTCGGATGATTTCAGTAGTCGCTTGCATACGACTTTTAAAGATGGCTTCTTTGCGTTCATCTGTCCAGCGGCCTTCATTCAACGAAACGCCTGCTAAATTTATAAAGGCATCTGCATTTTCAAGTAATTCATTCGGCTTTGCATCTGGTTGTAACCACTGACAGTATTGTACATTCCCAACACGATGACTTTGTTTACGAGTTAGAATAATGACCTCATGTCCTTGTTGCGTGTAAAAGTCAGTTAACCCTTGTCCTACGAATCCACTACCACCTGCAATAACGATTTTCATAAAATACATCATTCCTTTTTCTAGTTTCCTATATTGTACCCTTTATTTGACTTAGACATGCAATCAAAAGGTCTGGGTTGTCACGTTGAAAAGATGTATAATGAGAGGCAAGGTGGAGGTGATGATGTGGCACGCGTGATTACGAAAATTACACGACAAAAAAGAAATGAAGAACGCTATAATATTTATTTAGATGAAAAATATGCGTTCAGTGTGGACGAAGCCATTATCATTCAGTACGGTCTAACGAAGGGGAAGTCTCTTGATGAGATGGCGGTTGGAGAGATTTCCTTCGATGATGAAGTATCAAGAGCCTATAATCGGGCCTTATCTTTTTTAGCGTATCAAATGCGTAGTGAGCATGAAGTACATCAGAAGTTGCTGAAAGCAGAGTTTGGTGAGGCAGTTATTCAAGAAGCCATTCAGAAATTAACACGACTTGGTTTTTTAAATGATGAAACGTATGCGACAGCCCTCGCAGAAACGAAAAAACGCACATCTAAAAAAGGACCAAAAGCGATTTTACAAGATTTAAAACAAAAAGGAATCAATCCGAAGTTACAACAAGAAGTTGTGGAAGCTTTTTCTGAAGAAGAGCAATTGAGTATGGCGATGGAGCTTGCGGAGAAAAAAGTACGACAAGAGCAACGCAAAACACCAAGTCAAATTAAACAAAAAGTGCAGGAATTTTTAGTGCGAAAAGGATATAGTTTTTCAATCGTACAACAAGTACTTGAAATGATTGTCATTCAACCAGAAGAAGATGAATGGACGAGCCTGATTGATTTACAAGGAGAGAAAGTTTGGAGAAAATATAGTCAGAAGTATGAAGGCTATGAACTTCGTATGCGTGTTAAGCAAGCTTTGTATCAAAAAGGCTTTCCAGCTGAAGTGATTGAACAGTATATAGAGAAGAGGGAACAGGAATAATGGAAAAAAAGTATAGTGAGATGACACCAACTGAATTACGCGAGTTGATTGCGACATTACGTGAAAAAGCGCGTCGTGCAGAACAATTAGGTATTCTAAATGAGTTTGCAGTATACGAGCGTAAAGCGATTTTAGCACAAGCTTTTTTATTAAACCCTGAAGATTTTAAAGTCGGAGAAATCTACCGTATTCAAGGAGACCCAGGTGTATTCTTTAAAATTGATTATTTAAAAGGAGTATATGCATGGGGATATCGTTTAGGCGGAGAACAGCAAATCGAAGCGATTCCTATTTCGATGTTAGTAGATGTGAAGGAGGCTTTTTAACTTGAAAACAAAAATTCAAGAGTTGGCAGAGTTACTGCAACAATCAAATGAGAATTTAAGTGAAGAAAAGGCACGTACATGGATTGAGTTATTATGGTCTGATTTTGAATCAACTTATGCGCGAGCAGGTTATTCATATAAGGGCGAAGAAATGACAGAGAAAATGGTACGTCAGTGGATTGAAAGTTACGGTTCGACACTACATGAATTTGTAGCGCGTAATCCAAAATATAAAGATTTATTAAATTAAAAAAGTGAGATAGCGTATTCGATACGCCATCTCACTTTTTACATATTATAACCGAAAGAAAGTAGTAGAAGTGTAAGAACGGAAAGTAAGATGATACAGAAACTTAGTACGATGACCGTCCAAATGACAAACACTTTGGACAGTTTCTTTTGATTTTTTAAAATAATAATGAGTGTAATCAACAATAATAAAAATAGAAAAAGGAATAAAGCAAATAAAGGGAAACGTTCTTTTGCTAAAAGAAGTAAGTCGATTGAAAACACCTCTTTCTATATAGTTAAAAAGCACAATGAGATTTAATCTACATTGTGCTTTTTTAGTTTTAACCTAATTTCGAACGTAATTTTTCTTCTGAGAAAATCCAGCCCGTATAAGAATTAACGACTTTTAAATGTTCATCTATTTGTGCTACCGCAACGAATGGATAACGATTATTACTACGGTAGCGTAAATCGATTAGCCGCACTTCGGTTAAATTATTTTTGATTTTACGAATTTCAAAACGATAGATGGGTGAAAAGGATAGAAAACTTCTTAAATTTTCATCTTGAATAGCAACTTCGAAAAGTTCTTCTTCGGGTAGTGGCTCGATCTTAAATTTGTCGAGCAAAGTAATTGAACGTCCATAGGCTCTTGCAACATAATGATGTGTATCGGAATTCGCTGCTACACGATATTGGAAGAAGTAACATGTAGGCGATAAATAGATGTCTTTTACATCTGGAATGGTATTTTGCACAGCTTGCTTTACAGCATGATGTAGCCAAGTTCTTATGATATAGTAAATGACGAGTGTGCCATATAAAATCGACATCGTGATGACAGGATCAGCACCGAATGCCCAAATCATAATGGCAATTACATTCAATCCAAAAATAATCGGATCAAACGTATTAATAATCCCAAGCGCAATCCATTTTTTTGTGAATGGCCGCAAAGCTTGAGTACCATAAGCATTGAAAATATCTACAAATACGTGTAAGGCGACTGCAAAAAAAGTCCATAACCAGAGATGAAGCACATTGGCATCTGGTAGTAACAGTAATAGGACAAGTGTGATTAATGTAGGCCAAATAAAGACTGCCGGAATCGAGTGTGTAATACCTCGATGGTGACGAATGTAGACGGCATTATTGCGAAGCTTTAATACCGTATCAATATCAGGCGCTTGCGATCCTAACATGACGCCAGCAATAACGGCTGTCGCTGTTGCAGTACTTGCTGCAACGGTTGGATCTGCAAATGTCAGGCCACTAATCGTAATGCCCATAACTAAGTGAGTCCCAGTATCCATTTTTTCAACTCCTTACAATACGAATCGCCTTTTAAAGTTGCTATACCCGATTTATCTTTATTTTAATTCAAGGAGGCCCCCTGTGTCATATCAATACAAAAAAGAGTTTCAACAATTTTTAGTCGAATGGTTCCAACGTGAAAAGCGAGATTTACCTTGGCGAAAAACGAAGGACCCTTATAAAATCTGGGTTTCAGAGGTGATGTTACAACAAACGCGTGTAGACACCGTCATTCCTTATTACGAAAATTTTTTAGAAAAGTTCCCAACTCCAGAAGTACTAGCTGAAGCGGAAGAATCCTTCTTATTAAAGCAGTGGGAAGGATTAGGATATTATTCACGCGCGCGTAATTTACAAGCAGGTGTACGTGAAGTCGTTGAATCTTACGGATCCATTGTACCAAATACACGTGATGAAATCTCGAAATTAAAAGGTGTCGGGCCTTATACGGCAGGTGCCGTTTTAAGTATCGCGTACGGTGTGCCTGAACATGCTGTTGATGGGAATGTGATGCGTGTATTAAGTCGTGTGCTATTAATTGAAGATGATATTGCGTTACCGAAAACAAGAAAAGTATTTGAAAAAGCTGTAATGGATTTAATTGATCCAGATCATCCATCTGATTTTAATCAGGGATTAATGGAATTAGGGGCATTAGTTTGTACGCCTACTTCTCCGAAATGTCTACTTTGCCCTGTGCGTGATTATTGTGGCGCGTTTGCAGAAGGAAGAACAGCAGAGTTACCTGTAAAAGTGAAAAAAACAAAAGTGAAAAAATTACATTATGATGTGTATGTCATTGAAAATAAAGCAGGACAGATTTGTATGGAACAAAGACCTGCTACAGGACTTCTTGCGAATATGTGGCAATTCCCGATGGTTGAACAAACGGCAGACTATTCAGGTATTGCACAGTACGCAAAAGAACATAAAATTGAATTACATGGTCAGGAAGAATTAGTTGAACTAAAACATATCTTCTCACACATCGTTTGGCATCTAAAAGCTTTCTATGTTAAGGGCGAATCGAAGTCGGGTAAGTGGTTCACATTAGATGAAATCGAACATCTACCATTACCTGTACCGATGCAAAAGATTTTACAATCGTATCGCATGCATACAAAAAAGCTTTAATTAAAATGTTGGAAAAATAAGGGGTTTGAAGTTTTTAGTGGAACATGACTTTTTTGCTACACGTTTAATGTCTACATTGATATAATGTTACAAAGAAGTTCTTTAAATGACTACGTTTCACAAAGGTGGGCTAAAAATGACAATTCCAGCAGAAGGGGACATTGTACAAATTCATAGCTACAAGCATAACGGTCAAATTCATCGTGTATGGCAGGAAACAATGGTCCTCAAAAGTACACCGAAGATTTTAATCGGTGCAAACGAGCGCACATTGGTGACAGAGTCAGATGGAAGAACATGGTTGACGCGTGAACCTTCCATCACTTATTTCCATACAGAGCTGTGGTTTAATATTATTTGTATGTTGCGTGAAGATGGTGTCTATTATTACTGCAATATGAGTTCGCCATTCGTATTTGATAACAATGCGATTAAATACATTGATTATGATTTGGATGTGAAAATTTTTCCCGATATGTCATACACATTATTAGATGAAGATGAGTATGAACAGCATAAACAAGAGATGAATTATCCACCAGTTATCGATAGTATTTTAAAAGCAAATGTGAACAAATTAATTAACTGGATTCAACAAAGAAGGGGACCTTTTGCACCAGACTTTATTGAAGCTTGGACGAATCGCTATGAATTTTATAAGCAGATTAAACAGCAAGAAGAGTAGTAAGGACAAGAACAAAACGCATAGTCTCGTAGAAGAGAGAACGGTCTTAGAAATCCATTTGGTTTCTGAGAACGTTTTTTTATTTCGACTGGAAAATTTTAAACCTTTTCTATTTACGAAATAAAACTTATAATGAATTTTGCGACAAAATAAGTCGTGTGAAATTTAAAGGACGTGATCCAAATGGATAGTATGAAACGGTACATGAAATTTGTAAAACCGTATAAATGGGATATTGTATTTGCTTTTATCCTCGGTGTAATCAAATTCATGATTCCCTTAGCGATACCATTATTAATTAAAGTCATCATTGATGATGTTATTAGTAATGATGGTTTACCACCGGATGAAAAGACAAAAAAATTATTCATGTGGATAATTTTCATGGCATTTTTATTCTTTATTGTTCGTCCACCAATCGAATATTACCGTCAATATTTTGCACAGCGTATTAGTAACCGTGTGCTTTATGATATTCGAACCAATATGTATGGACATTTGCAGAAATTAGGTCAGAAATTCTATGCGAATAATCGTGTAGGAGATGTTATCTCTCGTACCATTAATGATGTAGAACAGACAAAGGAATTTATTGTGACGGGGTTAATGAATGTCTGGATTGACCTTGTGACAGTTGTTATTGCGATTGGTATCATGTTATACATGGATTTCAAATTAACACTTGTAACGTTAATCGCTTTGCCATTCTATGTTATTAGCGTAAAGTTCTTCTTTACAAAATTGCGTGCATTAACGCGTGAACGTTCAAAAGCATTAGCAGGTGTTCAGAGTTATCTACATGAACGTGTTCAAGGAATGAGTGTCATTACGAGCTTTACACTGGAACAACACGAACAAGGTGTTTTTAAAAAAGCAAACGGGAACTTTTTAGAAAAAGCTTTAGACCAAACTCGTTGGAATGCGAAAACATTCATGGTTGTTAATACAGTTACAGGTATGGCGCCAGTAGCCGTAATTGGTTATGCAGGTTATCAAGTGATTAATGGTAGTTTAACACTGGGTGTACTAGCAGCATTCATCGGCTATATTGATAGTTTATATAATCCACTTCGACGACTTGTTAATTCTTCAACTACTTTAACGCAATCTGTTGCTTCAATGGACCGTATGTTTGAATTAATGGATGAAAAGTACGATATTACAAATCGCGAAAACGCAAAAGAATTACAACAAGTAGCAGGTAAAGTAACGTTTGATGATGTCGTATTCCGATATAATGATGATGGTCGAAATGTCTTGAATCATTTGAACTTTACGATTGAACCAGGACAAACAGCTGCATTTGTTGGTATGAGTGGTGGTGGAAAATCAACAATCATTAGTTTGATTCCACGTTTTTATGATGTGACAGGCGGATCGATTAAAATAGATGGTCAAGATATACGTGATTTAACGATTGAATCTTTACGTCGAAATATTGGGATTGTTCAACAAGATAATGTATTATTTAGTGACTCAATTAAAGAAAATATTTTGATGGGGAATCCACAGGCGACAGATGAAGAAGTCTATGCAGCAGCGAAAGCAGCGAATGCACATGATTTTATTATGTCATTCCCAGATGGTTATGACACATTAGTTGGGGAACGTGGCGTGAAATTATCTGGCGGTCAAAAACAGCGTGTTGCTATTGCACGTGTATTTTTAAAAAATCCACCGATTTTAATTTTAGATGAAGCGACTTCAGCGCTTGATTTAGAGAGCGAAGCACTTATTCAAGAATCATTAGATCGTTTAGCGCATAATCGTACAACATTAATTGTTGCGCATCGTTTATCGACAATTACGCATGCCAATCAAATTATGCTCATCGATTATGGTGAAGTAAAAGAACATGGAACGCACCAACAGCTTATGCAAGCAGGTGGAGCATATCACGATTTATTCCAAGTACAAGTATTAGATTGAAATAGAAAAACCGAAATCGCATCATAAGGCGCGATTTCGGTTTTTTTAAATAACTTCTTCATTTTCTTCTTTGAACGATTCAGATGCATGGTGTTGAATGAACGAAGTAATCAGTGTGTTCAGATGTTCTAAGTTCTCTTCATAATCTAAAATGCGTGAGAGAATGTGTAACAAGTGGTAACTTGAGAACTCTTCTTCACTTTCACTCGCATGTTCATGTACAATATGTTGCGCGAAAATATCCATAACTTCATTTCGTTGTAAAAATTCTTCTTCGCCAATCCATGTTGTATGTTCTGCTTTTAACTTACCAGTATATTTCAGCAATAGTTGCTCGTGATATGTTAGTAAGAAATCAAGACGTTCTTGAATCATAATATGGAACTTTTCAGGAAGGTGCGATAATTCATTTTCATGCAGGTGAAGACGATTTAATACCTCAATGCTTTTGGTCATCGTAATTAACATTTGACGGTAGACGACAAGTTTACGGTGTTTCATATTTCGTGCTTTTTTTGTATAACCACGTTCTTCTTTAAATAATTTGTACAAATTATTTACACGTTCGAACTGCTTGCGAAGTCGACGTAAAGATTGCTTTGTTGATGTATGTTCAGATGCTTGACGAACAGCGAGACGAATCCACTTAATAATATCTGTTTGTAAATACTTAATCGAAGTGAATAATCTTTCTTCGTATTTAGGCGGTAAGAAAATTAAGTTGATGATGAATGCTGCAAGTACACCGGTCATGACTGTGACAAATCGCCACATCGCGAACGCGATGAAAGAGCCTTCTTGAAATTCCATAATCACAATAATCGTTACGAGAGCAAGTGAGATGCTCCCTTCTAATTTGAACTTCATCATAATGATGAGTGTCACCACAACAGCAAATCCAACGACTACATAGGAATGACCAAATGTAAGACCGAAAATAACGGCGATAGCAGCGCCGATTAGATTCCCTTGAACTTGTTCAATAATGGTTTTGTAAGACCGATAGATGGAAGGTTGTAAAGCAAAGATTGCCGCGACTCCTGCGAAGATAGGAGCAGGTAGTTCAAACCAGCTCGCTAAGTAAAGTGCGAAAACAATTGCTACACCTGTTTTTAATATCCGGGCACCTAATTTCATGTGAAAGTGGGTAACCTCTCTTTCATTCTTTATCGTCGTAACTTTATATCATATTGGAGAAACGGTCAACTATTTTTTCATTGTATACAAAATTCACGATATTTACCAAATATATTGTTACAATAGAAATAATTCAATTCATGGAGGGATTTAGATGGAATCATTGAAAAATAAAAAAGCACCTTTATTTACATTACCAAATGAAAAAGGGGAACAAGTAGCCCTAGAAAGTTTCTTAGGTAAAAAGAATGTAATTTTATACTTCTATCCAAAAGATATGACACCAGGTTGTACAACAGAAGCTTGTGATTTTGCTGCGGCTTACGAAGATTTTTCAGATTTAGATGCTGTCATTCTTGGTGTAAGTCCAGATCCAGCTGAACTACATGAAAAATTCATCGCAAAACATAACTTACCATTCTCTTTATTAGTTGATACAGATGTTAAAGTAGCAGAAGCCTATGGTGTATGGCAACTGAAAAAGAATTTTGGTAAAGAATACATGGGGATTGTACGCTCGACGTTTTTAATTAATAAAGAAGGTATTGTTCAAGAAGAGTGGCGTAATGTTCGGGTCAAAGATCATGTTGCGAAAGTAGCAGCAGTTTTAAGAGGTGAGAATGAATGATTTATTTCACATTTGATCCACGACCAGATTTAAAAAAGGATTTAGAACAGTCCATGCCAGAAGAACAAATCGTTTATGATACGAAAGTGGATAACACTCAGTTAGAAAAAGCAGAAATTCTTGTGACATATGGAGAAGATTTAACGCCTGAGCATATGAAGTCCATGAAAAATCTAAAATGGATTTTTGTTGCTTCTGCTGGAATTGAGAAAATGCCGCTTGCAGAGTTAGACGAAACCGAAATTATTGTATCAAATGTAAGAGGCATTCATAAAAAGCCGATGGCAGAATCCGTTTTAGCACACATTCTTTCATATTATCGTTCGTTACCGGCAATCTATGCAGAACAACGCGCACATAATTGGAAAAGAAAAATACCTTCCAAAGAGTTAAATGGTGCAACAGCTCTTATTTTAGGACCAGGTGCAATTGGCAGTGAGATGGGGCGTTTACTTCAAGCTTTCGGTGTACACACAATTGGTTGTAATCGTTCAGGTAAACAGGCAGATTATATGGATGAAATGATTGCTTTCAATCAATTATTAGACACATTACCTCGAGCTGAGATTATTTTGTCTGTTTTGCCAAGTACAAAAGAAACAAAATATTTATTAACAGCAGATCATTTTAAAGCGATGAACCCCGACACATTATTTTTGAATTTTGGACGAGGCGATTTAGTAGCGACAGAAGTCTTGATAGAAGCACTACAACAAAAAGAGATTGCCTATGCAGTGTGTGATGTATTTGAACAAGAACCTTTACCATCAGACTCACCACTATACGACTTAGAGAATCTAACAGTTTCACCACATGTTTCAAGTCAGTCTTCTCGTTATCTTGAAAGAAGTTTCGATATTTTTAAAGAAAACTATCGTCACTATCGTAAGGATGATCATAATCAAATCACAAACCAAGTAAATTTAAAAAATGGTTATTAATTTTCAATACCACGCTTCTATTTGAGAATAGCTGCGTGGTATTTTAATTTTGAGTATAAGAAGTTGACAGTAACCACTAATATTAGATAAACTAATTATAACGATTATAATTAAAGAATACTTATGAAAGAGGGTGCATGGCGATGTCTGAAATGCAATTAGAAACTGCGCTAGACACGCTCAAGAAAACAGGCGTTAGGATAACACCGCAGCGTCATGCGATTTTAGAATATTTGATTGAAGCGATGTCACATCCAACAGCTGATGAGATTTATAAATCATTAGAGTCAAAATTTCCGAATATGAGTGTAGCCACTGTTTATAATAATTTACGTGTATTTAAAGAATCCGGATTAGTACAAGAATTAACATATGGTGATAATGCAAGCCGTTTTGATTTTGTTACAAGTAAACACTATCATACGATTTGTCAGTCATGTGGTAAGATTGTAGACTTCCATTATCCTGGGCTCGACGAAATTGAACATTTCGCTTCACACGTAACAGGTTTTAAAATTAATTCACACCGTTTAGAGATTTATGGTGTATGTCCTGAATGTCAAGAAGAGCAGTCGCAGTAAAAACAAAAGGGAGTTGCATAACGCAATTCCTTTTTTTATTGTTAACTCTTGCCGAGTGACGTTCGTTTTAATATGATTAAAGATAGAGATGAATCTATGCATGTGTCTGGATTTCATTTTGTGCGTTTTCGAACATGATTTTCTAATGAGTAGAAGCAGGGGGAATTCAAGTGGAACATATTTTACGTCCAATTTATCAAGAGCGAGCAAGTGATCCAAACACATTAGGTGCTATCTTAGTTGAAAAGATTGATGATTTAAGTCCTGAAACAGATAATATAGATGCGATTCTTCTTATATTAGTAGCAGAAGCAGAGCTACCTGTTTTTACAAAACACTATACATATGAAGAACATCATGCAGCTATGCATATTGTGACAAACAAACAATTGCGTAAATGGTTATTATTAGGCACGAATAAAAAAATCATCAATTGGATTATGGACGGTCGTGTTGTATTTGATCGTAATGAAACAATTTATTCACTGCGACAAGAGATGCGAAATAATCCACGATACGGTCGACATGTAAAACTTGGTATTGAATTTTCAAAGCTACTTAGAAGATTTCAAGAAGGTCGTGTGAGTTTTGAACAACGTGATTATGTAGATGGTTTCTTTCAAATGATGGAATGTCTACATCATGTAGCAAGACTTTCTATTATTGAAGTAGGTGTTTATCCAGAGTTAAAAGTGTGGGAACAAGTAAAAACATATAATAATGAAATTTATGATTTATATGAAGGCTTTATTGAAAAACCACGACCTATTGAACAAAAGATTTTAGAAGTCATCGTTTATATAGAAAGTTTTATAGATCAGAAGGTTGTTGAGAGTGGTCGTCATATTGTTGAAGTAATGAAACAAAAAGATGTATGGACGATTCAAGAATTACATGAGCATGAAGAATTGAAAAATTACTCGATTAACTTAGAGGTATTTGTTGAATACTTAATTGATAAAGGTTATATTAAGATAGAACTTTTACCGACGAAGTCGAATGATGTAAAACACCGTTTATATAAGGTTGAATAAAGTTTTTTAAAAAGTTTATAAAAAGTGTTGACTTCGAATAAGAAGTTATTGTATTATATTAAATGTCAGTAAGACATGACAACAAAACAACACATCAACATTGATTGGTAAGTTGAAAAAAACTTTTTTAAAAAAGTTATTGACAAACAAATCGATAAGATGATAAGATATTGAAGTCGCTAAGAAAACGACGAAACAAC
>NZ_BJOB01000056.1 GCF_006539985.1 Kurthia gibsonii
ATGTTGTAAAGCCCTATAGATACTTTCTTCTGTAGCATCACAATTAATAATCGTATTAGCTTGTAGTCGTCCCTTTTGTCTATTACCAATATTAACTGTAGGGATTCCCAAGACAGGTGCTTCTACAATTCCACTAGAAGAATTCCCCACAACAGCTACTGAATATTTTAATGTACTTAGATAACGAATTTTACCTAAAGAGTCATAAACAAATACGCGTTCTTTATTTTTTTCTGCGTAAGCATCAATTAATTCATTAATTTCTCTACCTTCATTATCTGCATTTGCTTTTGTAAAAATAACGAGATGCTTTGGAAAACGGTCTAAAGCTGCAAATAAATTTTCTAATTGCTGTATAGAACTCTTCTCCGTAGTAACAGGATGAAATGTAGTTAAAAAGGTATTCTCAAGTTTGTATCCAAAAAACTCTTCTAGTTCTTCTTTAGTGAGGTAATTTAATTTATGAATATTTTCTACTCCTGGGTCACCTACATTAAATACATATGTAGGGTTTTCTCCTAATTGAATAATTCTATGTCTATATTCTTCATTTGCTGGAAAGTGGATTGCACTTAACTTCGTAATAGCGTGTCGAATAGAATCATCAATTGCTCCCTCTGTAATCTCTCCTCCTGAAATATGCGCGACTGGTATTTGCATAACCAATGCTGTTTCAGCGGCAGCTAAAATTTCGTAGCGATCGCCCAAAACTAAAATCAAGTCAGGCTGTAGCTTTTCAAAAGCTGTAGAAAATCCAATAACAGCAAGTCCTAAAGAAGTTGCTGTATTTACAGGTATATTATTTTTAGTTAAAATATTAATTTTTTCGTCAATTCTAAAACCATCTTTTTCAATTTCCTTATAGGTCAACCCAAATTCCTCCGAAAGATGTGCTCCTGTTACAATCGTTTGTAGTATTAATTTTTCACTTTTTTCAATTTCAAACATAATATTAGAGAGTAATCCATACTCTGCTCTAGTTCCCGTTACTACACAAATTTTCTTCATGATTATTCACTCCTCATATTTTTGATATCTCTACAAAATAAAACAGAATAGCGGAGGTACGCTATTCTGTTTCTATTATTATTTACTCGTAATTAATGGCGTGCTCGGTATATTGATAATACGTTTATTTAAACTCTCAACAACAGTCAAATCGCCTTTTGGACAATTTTCATACATGGATAGAGTATGCATTGGTTGCCAAATTGGACGACTCATAACCCCTTGTTCATTCAAATACGTAAGTACTTCGTCTCGATTCATCGAATCATCCAAGAGTATCGTTTGTAACCAATAATTACTTTTCGTATGAATTGGTTCTTTAAATAATGTAACACCATTTATTTTGCTAAGTATGTCATCATAAAATACTGTCAATTCTCGCTTTGCTTCTACAAATTTCTCTACTTTTTCAAGCTGTCCACACCCTAAAGCTGCATTTAAATTAGGCATACGATAATTGTAACCAATTTCATCATGCACATAAGCCCATTTATGTGGTACTTTCGCTGTTGTCGTTAAATGTTTCGCATAATTTGCTAATGCCTCATCGTCAGTTAAAATCGCTCCACCACCACCAGTTGTAACAATTTTATTTCCATTGAAGCTCATTGCATTAACTTTACCGAAACTCGCTGTATGTTTTCCTTTGTAATAAGATCCTAACGATTCTGCTGCATCTTCAACCAAAATTAAATGATACTTTTCGCAAACTGCTATTAATTCATCTAATTCTACAGGATGCCCAAACGTATGCATAGGTACAACAGCTCGAATAACTCTACCTGTCTCTTTATTAATAAGTACATCATTTTGCATAGAACCGACTGAAGATAAATACATATCTAATTTTAAAGGATCTAAGCCTAATGTTCGCTCTGTTACATCAACAAAATGTGGTATTGCTTGTAAATATGTGACTGCATTCGCAGTAGCAATAAATGTAAGAGAAGGCATGATTACTTCATCATTTTCTTTTACACCAGCTACTTTTAAAGCGATTTGTAGTGCAGCTGTACCGTTTACTACTGCTACAGCTCTTTTTACTCCTACCATTTCCGCAAGTGCTTTTTCAAAACCATCTACATAAGAACCGACTGAAGATACCCAACCTGTTTTTATACAGGCTGTTACATAATTCAGTTCACTTTCGCCAAAAGTTGGTTCATGTAAAGGTACAAAATCTTGATGATAATGATTATGAATATTCTTTACGAGATTTTCCCATTCTGGATTAATCATATATTATACACATCTGCCTTATATTGTGCTAAATTTATTGGATTCGTAAACCAATCAATGGTTTCTTTTAATCCTCTTCTAAATCCTTCTTTACCACCATAACTTGGTTCCCAATTTAGAAGTTCTTTTGCTTTTTTATTTCCCGCCCATAAACGATTTACTTCACTTTTTTCTGGTCTTAAGCGCTGTTCATCTGTTTCAATTTTTAAATTGACTTGCATTAAATCTGCAATCATTTCTGCTGTTTCACCAATTGAAACTTCATAATTAGAACCAATATTAATAACTTCACCAATTGAATTATTTGAATTCATTACAGATATGAATCCTGATACTGTATCCATTACATAGTTAAAATCACGTGTTGGGCTAATTGCACCTAATTTAATAGTATCTTTACCATTAGCTAATTGACTAATGATTGTAGGAATTACAGCTCTAGCCGATTGCCTTGGACCATATGTATTAAATGGTCTAATGATTGAAACAGGTGTATCAAATGATTTGTAATAAGACATCGCGATTTGATCTGCGCCAATCTTAGAAGCTGAATAAGGTGACTGTCCTTGCAAAGGATGTTCCTCATCAATTGGTACATATAAAGCTGTACCATATACTTCACTTGTAGAAGTTTGAATAACCTTTTCAACATCTAATTCTCTAGCTGCTTGTACAATATTTAATGCACCATTAATATTTGTATCAATATATGTAGCTGGAGAATGGTATGAGTAGGGGATTGCAATCAAAGCTGCTAAATTAAGTACGTGTGAACATCCCTTCATAGCTTCTTTAACACCAAAAGGATCACGAATATCTCCTGAAAATACTTCGATATTTTTTTTTATTTCTTCTGGAGCTGTATCTAACCATCCCCAAGAATTAAAAGAATTATATTCAACGAATGCTCTAACATTATACCCTTGTCTAACAAGTTCTTCTGCTAGATGTGAGCCAATGAATCCATTGGCTCCCGTTACTAATATTTTTTTCATGCTAATTCTCCTCTAACACAGGTAAAATTTCATATTCAAAGATATCTGAAACTAATACAAAATCTTGTTGTTCCAAACCTTGTACAATTTCATTTAAGGCTGTATTCAATTCTGCTGTTTTTAATTCACTGTATGCATCACTTGAGAAATTATCAATAAATTGAATAATATTCATTAAAGCTAAATCTTTATTTTGTTCTTGAATCGCCTCGATAATATTTTTTACGTTCATTACTAATTCTTTTTTAGAATCCATGTTATAAATTCTCCAATTCTTTTATTAAGTCGCTTATGATTTTTTGTGCATTTTCAATTGCTAAAATATATCCTTGATATAAAGTTAAATTTTGTTTAATAACGCGTTCAAATTTCTTTTTTTGTTGTTCTTTGACATTTTGCTCTGAAAAATACTTTTGTACTTGTAAATCAATAGGTGCTGTTATAATAGACATGGCTGTATTTTTAAATGTGCGTTTTAATTTTTTATCATTTTTGTTTAATACTGTTAAATTTTTTTGAGAAAATATACCTTTGTCTTTTGCTTTATTGATTAATTGAAGATTCTTTTCCACTACTATTTGCGCTTCTTTTAATTGTTTCATTTCTAATTGTAGCTTATTTAATAAATTACGATATGTTTTTTTTGTATTTAGTTTGTTATCGTGATTTGTCTCAGGTATAACCTTTTCATTTTTCTCAATAAATTCTTTAAAAGTAATTTGGTCATATCCTTCTAAATAAATACCACCTTCTGTACAATTAAATATGCCTACACGGTCTTTTAATTGTGCTCTCATAACCTCAAAAGTCTTTTTCATACTTAAAAATGGATAATCTGTATAAACGTCTTCTCCATAATACCCCTTCATTTTAATGTATGAAGTTTTGCTATTATCGAAATCAATCTTCTCTTGTCTTTTGTTACCTTGAGCATGTGATAAGCCGTCCGTATAGGCTAAATCTTGTCCGATTAAAGCGATTTCTCCTGTACTAATGTAAGTTGCAATAGCTAAAGCAAAATGGGCAACTGAACCACCACCCAGTAAAACAGCAACTGGTTCCTGTGTAATATTTTCCAAATATGACTGTAGATTCAAAGAAGATGATGATAAAAAATAGTAAGCATCATTAAATTCTTTACGTACTTCAAATTTGCTTTGCATAGCATAAATAAATTTTGCGCTTTTTAATCCAATGTCTTTAAAATGCTGTAAATTTTCTTCAGAACCATCTATAGATACTACATAATCTGGTTCAATATTTTCTCTTGCTAAAGATCTTATAGTGGAACCAGAAGCAATTAAGATAAATTTATCGCGATGTTGTTTTACTAATTCTAATTGTTTTGTTAATGACGGACCACCTGAAGCTACAACAACAGGTTTATTAGTTATTTGTTTCAGTTGTATTAACGTACTGTCTTCAATTGCATGCTTCAAGTTGTTCATATGATTTCTAAACCAATCGACAGAAGACCCTACAACTGTATTTTCATGTATTTTATTTATAAAAAGTGTATTTTTTATAGCTCGCAGTATATTAATATATATTTCCCCAAAAATTTTATCATAATTTGGAGAAATCACTAAATAACAATTTTCTCGCATGTCCACATGTTTCATTATTTCCTTCTCTAAATATTGTTCGTTCGTTTCATTAATAAAAAAAACGCGATCTGGATATTTTTTTATAGGTATTAAATGTGGGTCAATGACAAGTATTTTCTCTTTGTTGCTTTGTTTAATAAATTCATCTAAAATATAACCAAAACCGTATCCAAATAAGATTACAATATTATCTACTTTATATTGTTTTTCTACAAACAATCTCGCCTCTTTTTTCGGATTATACTTACTGTGTAATAAATAATTATTTATTTTTAAAGTTGGATCTCCCGACTTAGATATTAATTCCTCTACTATTATATTTTCCATATGAATACACCTCAATTTTTATATCGTCTTTAAACTTCAAACTTATATGTACACAACCTAATTTGTTAACAAATCTACTAAATTATTAATATCTATTATCTACTCGTACAAAGAAAAAAGCTTCAGTATTTTCGCATACCGAAGCTTTTTTACTTTTAAATACATTTGCATTTGAAAATTATTCAAAAATAAGGAAAATACCAATTTATTATTGTAATAATTGAAGTACACCTTGTGGTTGTTGATTAGCTTGTGCAAGCATTGATTGAGCAGCTTGTGATAAGATATTATTCTTTGTGAACGCCATCATCTCAGCAGCCATATCTGTATCACGGATACGTGATTCTGCAGCTGTTAAGTTTTCTGATGTTGCACCCAAGTTGTTGATTGTGTGTTCTAAACGGTTTTGAACAGCACCTAAGTTAGAACGTTGTGTTGATACCGTTTCAATAGCATCATTAATTGTTGTAATAGCTTTTTCTGCACCAGACTGTGTTTTTAAATCTAAAGCTGAAACAGCTAAAGTATCTGCATCCATAGCATCAATACTTAAACTAATAGTTTGACCTGAATTTGCACCGATATGGAATGCTTTAGCGCTGAAACCACCAGATAGAAGGTTTTGTGTATTGAATTCTGTATCTGTAGCAATACGTGTAATTTCTGAAGCTAATTGATCGACTTCTGCTTGAATCGCTGTACGATCCTCTGCTACGTTTGTATCGTTTGAAGATTGTACTGCTAATTCACGCATACGTTGTAAGATTGAGTGTGTTTCGTTAAGAGCACCCTCTGCTGTTTGGATTAAAGAGATACCGTCTTGTGCGTTTTTAGAAGCCATGTTTAGACCAGAGATTTGTCCGCGCATTTTTTCTGAAATTGCAAGACCTGCTGCGTCATCACCAGCACGGTTGATTTTGAAACCTGAAGATAATTTTTCTAAGTTTTTAGATGCTGCTGTTTGGTTAGCACCTAAGTTACGGTGTGTGTTTAAAGCTGCGATATTGTGTTGAATTCTCATTGTGAGATTCCTCCTTGAATTTGTTTTAATGTCCACGTCCCTGTGGAGTTGCTCGGTATTTCTACCTTACACTATATATATCGAAGTGGGTTTTAAAATGTTTAGCATTTCTTTTAAAAATTTTTTAATTGATTGATTAGCTGCTCTGTGACATCAAGCGCTGCTTTATTTTCTGCTTGAATCGCCTCAAACACTTCTTGACGATGTACTTTAATATGACGAGGTGCTTCAATTCCTAGCTTCACTTGATCACCGTCAATGCTAATGACCTTTACCTCAATACCATCTCCAATCATAATCGATTCGCCGACTTTACGTGTCAGTACGAGCATGACTGTCCACTTCCTTTCTTCGGCTTCAATGGATAACGAAGTGGATGTGCCGCATTTTCGTGTAAAACAACTTGTTTTCCTAATTGCTTCTTCGCATTAATTGCGATAGGTGCTAATAAATTCATCGTTGAATTCTCTAACGTATCTTTTAAGGTTAGAATCCCATAAACCAAAATATCTTCTGGCTGCTCCACTTGTAATTGTTGTAAATCATCTTCCTCTAAATCAAACGCATAGTCTTGCTTAAACTCATATGGATAGGCTGCCATAAAGCCAACAGATGGTGTTTGAACCGACTGTAATGTTACAAAAGGTGATTGAGCACCTAAAGGAATCACGACAAACTCTTTTTCTTCTTCAAAAGCTGGAATACCTTGTGGAAATTGAATAATTGAAGCGGGATCGATTTGAACTTCACCTAAAAATTTTGTTTGAATTTTCACAGACTATTCTCCTTTAATTACTGTAGTTTCGACTTTTTCACGTTGAACGAGTATTCCTGTTACATCACCAGGTGTATAGTCATGCACGACTTTTCCTAATTGTACATCAATTTTTGGTTTTTGTGCTTGAATGCGAATATCAAGACTACCTTCTTGGTATTTAATCTTTACGGAACCAATAGATGGCTTCCATGTAATCCCTAGTCGTTGTTGTTCAAAGGTATCATGTTGTTTTGCAATATTCGATAAAGTGGCTCGTCCATTATCTTTTCGAATCTCCATCATGGCATCGCCCTCTGAAGCACGCCTTGCAATTCCTTCCATAACAGCTGACTGACCTTTTGCAGCAAAGTTTTGGATTGATTCTGCATTCGAGATTAAACCTAAATCGCGATAAGCCTGTGAAGAATCGACAAGTAACTTAGCATCTGTATGATGAATTTCTAATGTTGCGGCAGGTTGTTCAATATGTTGTTGCGCTCTTGGTTGTTCAATATGTTGCTTTGGTTCTGTAATATTTAAGTCTACTTTTGCATCTTGTATATTCAATTTAATTTGATCGAGTTTCACATTAAAACCTCCTTACGAAAAAAGCGCTCAAACGATACCATTCGCTGAACGCTCTTCATATTTTTATAAGAAATCAACTAATGTCGGTTGAATAATTTTCGCGCCAACTGATAACGCTGCGCGATGAATCGATTCTTCTGTAATCAACTGTGTAATCGCATCCTCATATTCCACGTCTTCATTATTTGAGATTTGTTTCGTCACATTGATTTTTTGAGAACTTAAACGGTCTGTCATGACATCAATACGATTTTGTTTTGCACCGACACCTGCTTGCATTTCAAGTACTCTATCTGTTTGCGCTGAAACCGTACCAATCAGATTACTTAAATCAGAGCCCGTTCTTTTTAGACCTTGTTGTACTTGTTGCATCATTTCATCAATTCCATGAAACAAACTTCTAGCATTTTCATTAATTTGGAATGTGATACCTTCATAGATTTCAATATCAACGGACTTATCATTTCCACCTAAAGTAGGTAAAGGATCATTTGCACCAGCATTTGCAGATGAATTTGCAAAGAGTGGCTGATCTGTTGCAGTACCTGAGAATAAATATTTATTTCCTTGTTGCGTATTCGCTAAGTCACGAATTTGCAAACGCAGTTGATCTACTTCTTTTTGCATCGCTTCGCGGTCTTCTGGTGTATTCGTATCATTCGCTGCTTGCGTCACAAGATCTTTTACACGTTGAAGTGCTTTATTCACTTCCGAAAGTGTTGAATCGGTTGTATCCAGCCAGCTATTCACCTCATTCATATTACGAGTGTACTGTTCGTTTTTCGCTAATGTTGTACGATATCCCATACCTTTTACAGATGCTACTGGGTCATCTGAAGGCTTTGTTAGTTTAGAACCAGAAGATAATTGTTCTTGTAGTTTACCCATTTTCAAATAACTGCTATTTAAATTGCGTAACATGTTATTTGAAAGCATTGTTTGTGTAATACGCATTTATGTGACCTCCTTATTTATAGTCCTACACGACCCATGCCGTTAATAATCTTTTCTAATGTTTCATCCATAACTGTTAACATACGTGCTGATGCATTATATGCTTGTTGATACATAATCATATTGGTCATTTCTTCATCTAAAGATACTGAACTAACAGATGCACGATTATTTGAGATACTTAATTGCAGAGAAGATGAATTTTTAAACATTCTTTCTGCTTGTTCACCTAACACACCAACATCTCCAATCATACTTTGAAAGAAAGTTTGAGCTGATGCATTATTAAGTCCCACCAATGCTTTTGTTTTTAAATTTGATAATTCAATCGCAATTTTACCATTACCAACTTCGTTAGCAACACTGGACACAGCGAATTTATTAAAATCTTTTAAAATATCATCCGATACTTTAATACCACCAGCGCCATTCCCTACGAAAAATTTCCCGCCTGCTACAGAAGCATCTATGAGTTTACCATCTGCATCTTTTTTCTCTAGAGTATATCCTGTTTCATGAATTTTATTGAATTCTTTTGCAAACTCGTCAGCTAGTTGATCCAACTCAGCTAATTTGTCTTGAATAACCCCAGTTGGTTGTGAAAAGTTGCCACCAGCATCTTTTGTAATGTAACCATAACTTTCTACGATTCCTTGTAAAATACCAGATCCTTTATTTAATTGCCCCATATTCACAGTGGCACCAGCACCGCCACCAGAACCCATTACAATATTAAATTGTGAGAAAGCAGTAAATGTTTTCGAATCGTCAAAATTTGAATCCACAAGATTTCCACCTGCATCAACTGTTGTTTGTGGTGTTAATGTTGCCACTTCTCGTTTATTTACTAGTTGAACTTCTGAACCATCTGCTAATTTCAAGAAAATATTATATGTTCCTTCAGCAGCTTCTTTTGAATTACCACCATTACCTTCTTTTTTAATCGTAATCGGTAAATATTGGGATAATTGGTCAACTAAAATATCGCGCTCATCATATAAATCATTTGGTAAATAACCATTTGGTTCTGAATTCGCAATTTGATCATTCAGTTGTGCAATCTGTTTTAAAATCGAATTGACGTTTTTCGTTTCAACATTAATTTGATTTTTTAAATTCTCTTGTACTTCTGTTAATTGTTTATTCGTATAGTTAAAGCTTTCAGCAAGTGTTTTCGCTTTTTCAATCGCTACTTGACGTGCCGCACTGTTTTCAGGCGAAGCGCTTAAATCCTGTAACGCTTTGAAAAAATCATTAAATGCTGTATCAATACCATATGTTGACGGTTCATTTAAAATACCTTCTAATTGACCAATCGCCTCTGTACGAGAACCCCAGTAACCTAATTTCGTCGTCTCTTGACGGAATTGATTATCTATAAATTGATCGCGTACACGTTGAATAGAACCTGGAGTCGCACCTGTTCCTAAATACCCTGGAATTTGCGGCGCATTCATTCCTGATCCTGGGAATCCGTTCGTTGGCTTTAAATTCACTGTTTGACGTGAATAACCGATTGTGTTGGCATTTGAAATATTATGACCCGTTGTATATAAACCGGACTGTTGAGCACTTAAACCACGTTTACTCGTCTCAAGTCCCATAAATGTTGAACCCATCGAATCGCTCCTTTTAATAAAAATCACGCATATTCATTCTGTTCTTTTCATCGACATGAATCGAATTTTTTTAAGTATTTCATATAAAATACATACTTTTCGAGAATCTTATATTTTTAAAAATAAAAAAGAAACCACACATCATTGTATGATTTCTTTATGCTTGTGAATCGAATTGTCCTGTTTTTATAGCAGAACGTCCACCAGCTTTCGATTGATAATTAATCTGATCTGGTTGTGGACGAAGTAAGTCTAATGTGAGATTCACGAATTGAAGTGACTGAAACAACATTTTTTGATTTAAGTCATTTTGCTTTTGCAATGTATCAATTGTTAAAAGCAATTCTTTTCGCTTCGTATCTAATTGTGCTGCTTCTTCACCTGTTACATATTTTAATAACTCATTAATTGTCGGTTCTTTGTAGTCAATTTGATTCGCTTGAAAGAATTGTACAACTAATTTTTGACGTTGTTCCTCTAATTGACTAATTGCTGCGATATGTGACTGCTCATTTTTCATCGTTTCGCTTAGTTCTTCTACATTCGATGTTTTTAAAATTTCGGTCTTATGATACGCCAATTTTAATAAACTACGATGCATCATGTTCAATTTATCCATAATCGAAATAATTTGCTCAGTTGACATCGTTCTAAAACTCCTTCTTATAGGCGATAGAATGTCGCTACATCGTTCGCTAATCGATTCGCATCTACTTGATACGTGCCAGCTTCAATTTGCTGTTTGATTCGTTGAACTTTATCAGCTCGTTCAGTTGAATAATCTTTTATCCCCTGAAGGTCCTTTGCTTGAGAAGAAATTTCGATTTGATCCGCAAATTTCATACTTGCGTTTTTTGTTGCTTCTGTTTTCAACTGCTGATTCTTGTATGGATTGATTGGATTCACGCCGTAATTATTTATCTTCATTTTCATTCGACCTCCTTCATTTATTGTTGATGTACTCCTTATTTCGGCAGTAAACATCATTGTTTTAGTAATAAATGCATAATAGAGTAACTATGACTATTCAAGATATAACTCATTAGTTCAATATACCCTTATATCGTTTTCTAAACATCTCTTAAACTATTTTTTTACGATTTCTTTTATCTTTTATCAGATAAATACGTTCCTTTTTCTGCTTTCTTCACAGCTTCTCTAAATTCTTGCCCTGCTTCAAACTTACGTAACTCACCTTTTAATTCATCTTGGCATGAACTACACAACTTTCCAGTCGTCGTTAAATGTCCACATTGGTCACATGGATAACCTAAATTCGGAAACAATGCTGGCTGTAAACGTCCTTTACGTACCCATTTGTGTAGCAAGTCTTCTTCTACACCTGTTGCTTCCACAATGCGTTCTACTGTTGCTGCGCGATTTTCACGTCTTCTTAAAAAACGATATACGATTTCATATTGTTCTTCTTCAGCTATTGCACACTTCCCGCAAATATCGCGTACACCATTATAATTAAAAAATTCTCCACATCTTGGACAATTTCTGATTTCACCCATACTCCATTACCTCCACATTTTCAATCTACTATTAATGTCGACCATTTCTTCATGTAGTTTATCATAATTCACTTCTTCCCTGAGATGAAAATGACTTCTTCAACGGATTTTGCCCCTAATTCGAGTAAAATCGTTTTAGCATGCTTAATCGTCGTTCCAGTTGTGATTAAATCATCAATTAATAGGATTTTTTGCTGTGATACATCTACTTGAGGTAAACTTTTGAAAAAAGAGGAGCTATTAATACGCTGTTCATATGTTTTTTTACTCTGTTGTGACATCGTCGTTTTTTCTAAAACCGATTGAAAAGGTAATTTCGCTTGTTGTAAGACGACTTCTACGGGTGAAAAGGTTCGCTTTTTTTCCATCTCAACATGCATTGGAATCGGAATAATTAAGTCATATTCCATACCCCTTACTTTATTTTTTAAAGCCTTAGCAAAAAAGTCCGCTACACGAATATCTTTTAAAAATTTAAATTGGTGCAGAACATCTTGCATAAATGAATTATAGAAATAGATAGCATGAGAATCGGATGTATATTCAATTTGTTCTTCACACTTTTTACAACAGTAAACAGAGGGTATTCCAAACAAAAATTGCGTGAAAGAACTTGGTTGCTGGATGATTTGATCACAAAATAAACAATGCATTAGACACGCCCC
>NZ_BJOB01000057.1 GCF_006539985.1 Kurthia gibsonii
TCCCCGCCGTCGAAAGGGATAAATCCACGCACGAAAGGGAATCCCGCTGTTTGAAAGGAAATTCTAAACTCTAAAATAAATCCACTATTTTACTTGAAAATGACCTTAGATAGAGTGTTAGGCGTGGAAATTTAAGGGTATAATGAACAAAAGAAACTCGTTGAGAGTGAAGAAAGAAGTGATTTTGTGCGATTTGTTTTTGATTTGGAGGGAACCATTTCTTTTCATGATGAAAAAGTGAGTGATTATTTAACGGATATGCTAGCTTTTTTATGTGAAAGAGGGCATGAGCCGATTTTTGTTTCATCTAAATCGATTCGCCATATGCTGACCTTACTCGACAAACAATTTCACAATAGTAAAATGGTTGGCGGCAATGGAGCTATCATTTGCTATCGTGGAAACATTGAGCAAATTGTTGCATTCTCAACATCCATGTTCTCCAAATTAAAAGAGTTAATTCAATTATTTGATGCGACTTATCTGGTTGAGAGTGATTGGGACTATGCATATACAGGTGGCGCATATCATCGCGTTGTGAACGATGTAGACCCTTATAAATTAGCGGAAAATCATCATTTGGAAGATTTATCAACCGTATGGAAAATTACGATTCTCAGTGCATCAAATCGAAAAGAGATAATTGAAAAACTGCGCAAATTAAATGTGGCAGTACATTTGATTGATGATGGGGAAATGATTGAAATTACACCCCTTGGATTGAGCAAATGGAATGCACTCCGCACATTAGGAATTCAAAAGCGAAATTACATTGCTTTTGGGAAAGATGAAGAAGATGTGAACGTCTTTGATTTTGCGCAATATACAATTTTAATCGGAAATAATCCTGCTCTTGTAGCTTTTGCGGATGAGCAATTAATTGTAGACGATCGAATTGAAATGAAAATCGTCGAATCGTGCAAGCGATTGAGTGAACGATTTAAATTAACGTAAACAAAAAATCGCGCTGTGGCGCGATTTTTTTATGTTATGAACTAAACTGCTAACATTTTGCGTAATTTATCTGCATCTAAAATATTACCAACGAAGAATGAGCCGAAGTCAGCGTAACGTGCTGATACTTCATCAAAACGCATTTCGTAAATTAATTTTTTGAATTGTAGTACGTCATCCGCAAATAGTGTAACGCCCCATTCATGATCATCGAAACCGATTGAACCTGAGATGATTTGTTTTACTTTTCCAGCATAGCTACGTCCGATTAAACCATGAGAACGCATCATTTCTTGACGTTCATTCATTTCAAGCATGTACCAGTTTGCGCCTTTTTGACGACGTTTATCCATTGGATAGAAACAAACATGATCCATACGAGGTAGCTCAGGGTATAGACGAGCACGTACATGTGGATTTTGGTATGGATCTTCAGCAGGAGCATCGCTATCTGCATTCTTTTTACCAGCTAGGTAATTTGATAATTCTACAACAGATACATATGAATATGTAGGAACTGTAAAATCAGCAATCGCTAATTTATTGAAATCTGTTTCGATTTCATTTAGTTCTTCCATTGTTTCACGTAATGTCATAATCATGAAGTCGGCTTTTTGACCAACAATCGAGTAGAAAGCATGTGCGCCTGTTTTTGCGACATCTGCTTCATTTAATTTTTCTAAATACGCGATGAATTCTTCAACTGCTTCTGTGCGCTCTTTCTCAGAAACTAATTTCCAAGAAGCCCAGTCCATTGAACGGAATTCGTGTAATACGTACCAACCATCAAGCGTTTGTGCTGCTTCAATCATGTTAAAACACTCCTTCTAAGGCTTATTCAAACGTATTATACCATTTTTAAACTGAATATTCGTCCTACTTTACTTGCGTTCACGAATTCGACATGCAGAAAAATGAAAAAATAGATTTTTGCGAAGTGCTCTTGTTCACTCCTTTTTTCGTCGTTTTTCAATCTATGTTAAACTGTAAGAAAAAAGATGTAGGAGTTACGTATATGAAAGATTATTTAACGCAACCTGTTTGGCGTTTATGGGATCAATCAACAAGTGGCTTAACACAATCACCACTTGAATCATTTGCGGCGGATGATACGCTCTGTCACCTAGTTGGGCAAGGAATGAGTGCTCCGACGATTCGTACATGGGTACATGATGCTTCCGTTGTTCTCGGTATTCAAGATCATCGACTCCCGTTTGTACAAGCTGGAATGGACTTGTTAGAGGAAAAAGGATATAAACCGATTGTGCGAAATTCTGGTGGACTGGCAGTTGTACTTGATCCAGGTGTTCTTAATATTTCGATTGTGCTATCAGAAGAAAACGAAAAAATCGATATTAATACAGCTTACGAAGTGATGGTGTCGCTTATTCGGGCGTTATTCCCACAAGCAGCCGAACGCATCGAAGCATATGAAATTGTCGGTTCATATTGTCCGGGTACATACGATTTGAGCATTGACGGTAAAAAGTTTGCAGGTATTTCACAACGTCGTTTACGTCAAGGAATTGCGGTGCAAATTTATTTATCAATTGAAGGAAGTGGCTCAGAGCGCGCAAAACTTATTCGTTCATTTTACGAAGTCGCTTTACAACATGAACCAACAAAATTCCAATATCCAGAAGTGAAACCAGAAGTGATGGCTTCCTTATCTGAATTATTAGAGGAAGAATTAACCGTTTCACAAACTGTTCAAAATCTACAGCAACTACTTTATGAAAAGTCGGAACAACTGTTAATGGGTGGCTTACAGACCGAAGAATTAGAACATTATCAATTTTATTTACAGCGCGTATTTGAGCGCAATCAGAAGATGTTGGCAAGAAATGGCGGTTGATTCTTTTGCGAAAAGTCGCTACACTTAGCGATAGTGAAATTTTGAAATAAGAAGGGACTGTCGGCACTATGGCAAACGAATTTCGAGTTTGTGACGAATGTCAAGCAGTGAATCTAAAGACATTAATTCCGAAGTTGAAAGCAATCGATCCTGATGCAGAAATCGATATCAAATGCCATTCTTATTGTGGTCCTGGTTTACGAAAAACTTTTACCTTTGTTAATAATCGTCCATGCGCTGCGCATACGGAAGATGAGTTAATTCCAAAGGTAATCAAAAAGTTAAAATCACAAAAAAGATTACCAGAAGGTTTTGTAGAACCAGAAGACATGAAAGAATCATAAATTGCGTGTTTAATGCACGAAGGATAGAAAAAGGAGAAATCGCGCTTCATGTGATTTCTCCTTTTCTCTCGAAATAGTTGGTGTTCGTTTTCAAATTCGATACAATAAAGGAAAGAAATGTTGGAGGTGTAAAATGGCATACGCAACACAAAAGTTAGCAGAAGAAAAAGTATTTAAAGACCCCGTTCATCGTTACATACATGTGCAAGACCAAGTGATTTGGGATTTAATCGCAACGAAAGAATTCCAGCGTTTGCGCCGCATTCGACAACTCGGTACGACGTATTTAGTATTCCACGGGGCAGAACATAGCCGTTTTAGCCATTCGCTCGGTGTTTACGAAATCGTTCGTCGCATGGTAGATGATGTCTTTGCTAATCGTCCTGAGTGGAATAAACGAGAACGTCTTGTAGCCCTTTGTGCAGGTTTATTACACGATTTAGGTCATGGTCCTTTTTCGCATGCTTTTGAACATGTTTTCGATTTAGATCATGAATATTTTACACGTGTCATCATTTTAGGGAATACAGAAGTTAACGAAGTGCTTCGTCGCGTCTCAAAAGATTTTCCAAAGAAAGTATCTGAAGTGATTGAAAAAACCTATCACAATAAACAAGTGGTAAGTCTTATCTCAAGTCAAATTGACGCTGATCGAATGGATTACTTACAGCGCGATGCGTACTTTACAGGTGTAAGTTATGGTCATTTTGATATGGAACGTATTTTACGTGTCATGCGACCTCAACCCGATCAAATTGTGATCAAATCAACAGGTATGCATGCGATTGAAGACTATATTATGAGTCGTTATCAGATGTATTGGCAAGTGTACTTCCATCCAGTATCACGCAGTGCAGAAGTCATTTTGAGAAAGACATTGGAACGTGCAAAAGAGTTATATCACGCAGGCTATACCTTTAAGCATGACATCGCACACTTCCATAGCTTTTTTGAAAATGATGTCCAATTAGATGCCTATATTGCGATGGATGAAAGCATTATTTTAGCTTACTTCCAGTTTTGGATGAGTGAAGAAGATGCAATTTTAAGCGATTTAAGTCAACGTTTTTTAAATCGAAAATTATTTAAATTCGTAGAAGTCGATCCATCAAAAGATTGGGAAAAGCTCATTCGTTTGGAAAAGCTATTTGACCAAGCAGGAATTGATCCAAACTATTATTTAGTGATGGACTCATCTTCAGACTTACCTTACGACTTCTATCGTCCGGGTGAAGAAGGCGAACGACTACCGATTTATCTTCAAATGCCAAACAAAGAATTAAGTGAATTATCCCGTTCGTCGGATATTGTCGATGCAATCTCAGGTAAACGTCGAACAGATCATAAATTATATTATCCAAAAGATTTATTACATGAAGAACATCCATTACATGAACAAATTATTGAAATCATGCACGCTTAGAAAGGAGACTCCTATTGCTACAAGATCACGCGAAAATCGTACAGTTTGTGTCGCTTGCTGGGGAAGTTACGGGGAGAAAGAAGTTACAAAAGATGATTTTTATTGCGAAGAAGATGGATTTCGCATTTCAAGAAAAGTATAACTTCCATATTTATGGACCGTATTCAGAAGAATTAACGGTGCGTATGGAGGAATTATGTAACTTAGGTTTTATGACGGAGAGAAAAGAAGATAAGGGATCTTATGTGCAGTATTGTTATGCACCGACAGAAAAAGGTCGTGAGTTTGCAACGATTGTAGAACCACAGAATACACGCCTAAGCGAAATCGTTCAGCAAATGAATGGTAAAAGTTCTCGCTTTTTAGAGTTGGTTGCGACACTACTTTATTTTGATGATTTACAACCAGAAGAACAAATTGAAAAGGTGAATGTGGTCAAAGCCAAGTTGCATTTTACAACAGAAGAATTTGAGGCTGCCTTCCAGTTTATTCAACAACTGCAATCATAAATAATTGATTTTAATAAATTGAATATGCTATATTTTAGATAGATTCTTGAACGAAAGGAATGAGGATGGCCGATGAAGTAATCTTATTTTTTACACGCGAAGTGAAAGAAACTTTGTATAAAAAATAGGATTAGTCTGTCCACATTCCATTTATTTTATAAAAATAACCCGTTTTTTCGGTATGTTTTTTAGACTAATCCTTCCAAAAATTTTTGGAGGGATTTTTTAATAGAAGAATATAAAAGGTCCCTCTGTAGTAGGAGGAATTTAGCATGACTGAATTATGTAAATGTCACAATCTTTCATATGAAGAAATTTTGACGGATATGAATGTATCTGTAAAAGTAGGCGCTCGTATAGGAATTACAGGAATTAATGGAGCAGGAAAGTCTACATTGTTAAAGTTATTAGCCAACCAAATTCAGCCAACAACTGGACACATTGAGTGGTTTCGAAAAGCGTCTACTTTTTTGGTAGAGCAAGAAAAGGAAGATTTCAATCGAGAGATTCCAAGAGGGCTAACAGCTATATGGCAAGTCCCAGAACGTCCCTACGCATTATTAAGTGGTGGTGAAAAATTAAAAATCCGTTTAGCAGAAGCTTTTGCTGAAAAACCACAATTATTACTACTAGATGAACCGACAAATCATTTAGATCAAGAAGCACTCCAATTTTTAAAGAAACAATTAAAAAAATATCGAGGAACAGTTATTTTTGTATCACATAACCGTACTTTTTTAAATGAAGTAGCTACAGAAATTTGGCATATTGAAGACAAAAAAGTAACAGCTTATAAGGGGAATTACGAGGCTTATCGTACACAATATGAAGCGCATCGACTACATCAACAAAGAGAATATGAAAAACAGCAACAAGAAATCGTACGCATCGAACAACAGATGTCGAAGATTACATCATGGAGTGAACAGGCACATGCTGATTCGACGAAACACGAATTCGCTAAAGAATTTTACCGAGTAAAAGCGAAAAGAATGGATGCGCAAGTAAAGTCCAAACAAAAAAGATTAGAAAAAGAATTACGTAAACATCAATTAGACCAACCTAAAAAAGAACATCAAGTTCATTTCGAATTTCAAAGTACACATTCAACAGGTAAACATTTAATCGAATTAAAACATGTTTCAAAAGTATTTGGTGAGAAGGTTATTTTAGAAGGTGTGAACTTAACGATTAATTACGGAGAACGTATTGCGTTGAGTGGTAAAAATGGTGCTGGAAAAACAACATTTTTACAAATGTTACTTGGAAAAGAGCATTATGAAGGTGAAATCTGGCTTTCACCTGCTGCCAAGATAGGCTATCTCACACAACAAGTATTCGATCTTCCTGAGGAAAGTACACCAAGTGAACTATTTGAGCAAACGACATTTGAACAACGTGGTTTAGTTCAAACATTAATGATTCATCTTGGATTTACAAATGAACAATGGAATGAACCAATTGCATTGATGAGCATGGGCGAACGAGTGAAATGCAAATTAATGCAACTCGTTTTAGATGAAAACAATGTACTCATCTTGGATGAACCGACGAACCATCTTGATTTAGAATCGCGTGAACAACTGGAAAAAGTACTAGAGGAGTACGATGGAACGTTAATCGTTGTTTCGCATGATTCGTATTTTGTTGAAAAAATAACAACACGCAAGTTAATCATCGAAAATCAACGGATGGTGACACCAACAGTTGTCGTAGAAACACCTGTAGAAAAAGAACGTATGCAGCTGGAGACACGACTACAAGAAGTGCTTGGTAAGTTAAGCTTTCTAACACCAAAAGATGCACAATATGAGGTGCTAGATGAAGAATTTAATGAAATAACAAAACGATTGCAACAATTGAGGTAAATAAAAAGAGGCTCTAGTAAGAATACTAAAGTCTCTTTCCGATTATTCACACTATTTATCAGATGCGCGTACGCCGCCTGTTGCATAATGTTCTTTCTTCATTTCTTCGATGATGATTGATACGTTCTCTTTTGGTGCATTCACTGTTTCTGAAACAGCTGTTGTTACTTGTTCTACTAGGTTACGCTTTTGCTCGTCTGTGCGACCTTCAATCATTTTAATTGTTACGATAGGCATAAATCATTCTCCTTCGGTATAATATAGTGTATATTCGTAATGATAACAGAACGGAGGCAGATAGCGAATGGAAAATGAAAAAAAAGAAACGAAAAAAATGGAATTTACGATTATTAAAAATAATCCAACGGACGGCCATAAAGGATTTGGCATTGGTTCGCTTTCATTAGAGAATGTATCACCACTATTTATTGATGTACAAGAAAAGACAGCAGAAGTGGATATTGGTGGTATGCACGCACGAAGCGCAGTTGAGCGTGGTGTGAAATTTACAACGAATCGTGAAGATTCAGAGGGTGGCAAACCATACTGGCTTGTATGGGTAACAATTGACCAAAAACCAGAAGGTGGCTACTATGCAGGTGTAACAGCTTGTGAAATGGTTGTAAACAAAGAAAAACGTCGCGGTTATAAAATTTTAGCCGACCACGTAAATAAAATGGATAAGTCGATGAAACGTCATATTATTGTCGATCATATGGACGAAGAATCAAAACGTGTTTTACATGATTATTTAAAAGGATTTGATGAAGGTATGTGGAGTCGTTCAGAGCCTGCATTACATGAAGCATTACCATTTGAAAACTAATTAAATGAACAATATGTGAATAATCACATATGGCAAAATAACATGGTTGTATATCCATTCGAAAGGAAGTACACTTGATGTAAGGCTTGTTTTTGCAAGCTAAGACATTGAATGAGATTGCAGTGAGCAGGATGAGGCAGATGAACCCAAAACCCAAGCCATTTGCTTCATCATACTTAAGCGATTTCAAATGAATAGGGCTTTCGTGATTATGGAACTAACGGACTCCGTATGAACGAAGCCCTTTTCTTTTATTGAGGAGGATTTTATGGCAGCACCTAAAAAAGGGAAAATTCCGAATCCGATTACAGGAGCCATCTTTTTTATTGTGGTTCTCGTTGTTTTATTTAAAACGCAAGGAGAACTTGAACTATGGCAAGGCATTTTATTAATCATTGGGCTAACGGTTGTATATGTATTGCTAACGATGCTATTTCCTAAAAAAGAACAAAAGTAAAACAACCCGTATGATGAGTTAAACGTCATACGGGTTGTTTCGTTAAAGGTTTTGTTTCTTTAGAGCACTTTGTTTTTTATGACAAACTTGGTTCAAGTGCACAACATGCGAGCGGCCGAGTACACTTGCTGCATTCATCGCCTCATCTACTGCATTTGTTAATTCTTTCACTGTTTCGCCATTATCGGGGTAAGAAGCTACACCAATAGATACGGACAGTTGAACACTTTCACCATTTGATATCATAAAAGGCTCATCTCGAATCATAAGCATAAGTTCTGTAGCGTAATGAACACCAACAGCAGGAGCAGCATCGTAACACAGAAGTGAAAATTCTTCTCCACTAATACGTGCAGGAAAGGCAAGATGTGTTTTTGAAAAACTTTTAAGTCGTTCTGCTAGTTCACGTAATAATTCATCCCCTGCTTCATGACCGTAGCGTAAGTTTAGCATTTTAAATTGATCGATATCAATGAGTAATAGTGAAAAAGGTTGTTGAGTTTTAATTGCACGTTCAAGCATATTATCAAACTTACGATTATTCGGTAAATTTGTTGTGTAATCTGTTTCAGATAATTTTTCAATGACACGAATTCGTTCAAATTGGCGTTTGAATAATTTTAAAACAAAGTAAATTAAATAAAAGCCTGTTACATTCATAATTACAAAAATAATTGAAACGAATAATGGATTTTTATAACCTTCTAAGAAAAACAATAAAATCGCTGTGACAATCGTTTGAATCGCTAAATAAAAATGGCTATTTTTATAATTAATTGGTTTTTTAAATGATAAAAAGAAGAAAATAAAACCAAGTACAATCGTTGTTCCACCAGCCATAAAGCTTGTTGGATTTACTTCAAAAAAGAACATACGAAAGAAGCCAACGAGTATAGAAGATAGCAGAATAGCAGCAGGTCCACCCAATAATCCAGAAATTAAAATACTAATATTACGTGTATCAACAAAAATATTTTTTTCAAAATTAATGGCTGTTTGCATTAATACTAATGAAATTCCTGTTGCGACAACGCCGATAATGAAAGGGCGTAAATCTGAAAAGTCTGGTCGTTTCTCGTGATAATATTCCAAGACAAAATACGAGAAAATGATGAAGGTAAACATTACGGAAAGATTGATAATTATATCTAAAGTCATTGTCGTACCCCTATTATATAATAATTAGTATCCATTATAGCATTACTTCGAACTAAAAAATAAAATCGATTTGATAAATATTTGGAAATTCGTATATTCATAATGAAATCAATGATTCATACCTTGAAATCTAGTGAGAAAATAACCTATAATAAAAAGGTTATAGAATAAAAAGCGGAGGTGTGGATGTATGGCACAACCACCAACTGCACCAGTCAAGCTGAAACTGATTACAACGATCACGCATAAAGGTCAAAAACCCGAAAAGATTGAACTGTGGTCAACCGGTACAATCATGCGAAAGCGTGACCAGGTGTATTTACAATACGAAGAAATTCTTGAAGACAAGAAGATGAAAACGACATTACGCTTTGGCGAAAACGATGCCATTATTATGCGCAATGGCGATATAAAGATGCGTTTACCATTTACGTTACACGCATTTCAACGAGGTCACTATGAAGCAGCATTTGGAATAATGCCTATCATGACTTTAACCAAGAAAATGGCATTCGACGAAGCGGAAGATGGCTCAAATAGTGGACGATTTTTTGTACATTATGAGCTATTGGCAGGCGATGAATCTGTCGGTGAGTATGTATTAGAACTTAAGTATACGGAGGGAACAGAATGAACGCAGTAGAACAAGCACAACAAGCGGTCAAAAAGGCTTTTTTAAACGCTATTAAAAAAGCAGAATTAGTAGAAGAACCAGAGGCATTAAATATTCACTTAGAAACCCCTAAAAATAAAGAAAATGGTGACTATGCAACAAACATTGCGATGCAATTAACAAAAATTGCACGTAAAGCACCACGTATAATCGCTGAAGCTATCGTAGAAAACTTAGATCAAGCATCAGCAAACATTGAAAAAGCTGAAATCGCAGGTCCTGGTTTCATCAATATCACATTAGCAAAAGATTACTTAACAAAAGTAGTACCAACTGTTTTAGAGCAAGGTGATGCATATGGTCGCTCAAATGCTGGTAATGCGCAAAAAGTACAAGTAGAGTTCGTATCAGCAAACCCAACAGGCGATTTACACTTAGGTCACGCACGCGGCGCATCAGTTGGTGACTCATTATGTAACGTATTTGATTTTGCAGGTTATGATGTATCACGTGAATACTACATCAACGATGCAGGTAATCAAATTACAAAATTAGCGTCATCTCTTGAAGCACGTTACCGCCAAGCACTAGGTCTTGAAGCAGAGGTGCCTGCAGATGGTTATCATGGTAAAGACATCATTATCATTGCAGAAGAATTATCAAAAGAGTTCGGCCCAGAGATTTTAGAAAAATCACCAGAAGAACGTTATGAATTCTTCCGTACACATGGTTTAAAGCATGAGTTTGGTAAAATACAAAAAGACTTAAAAGATTTCCGCGTTGAATTCGACGTATGGTTCTCGGAAACGTCACTTTATCAAGATGGCAAAGTAGAAGTAGCAATCGATAAATTAAAAGAAAATGGTCACGTATTTGAAGAAGACGGTGCAATTTGGTTCCGTTCAACAACATTCGGTGATGATAAAGACCGCGTTCTTGTAAAATCAGACGGATCTTACACATATTTAACACCAGATATCGCATACCATGAAGATAAATTACAACGTGGTTTCGATCAGTTAATCAATATTTGGGGCGCTGACCACCACGGTTACATTCCACGTATGAAAGCTGCGATTGAGGCACTTGGATATGACCGCGATAAATTAGAAGTAGAAGTCATCCAAATGGTAAATCTACTACGTAATGGTGAAAAAGTAAAAATGTCAAAACGTACAGGTAACGCTGTGACATTACGTGAGTTAGTAGAAGAAGTAGGTTTAGATGCGGTACGTTACAACTTTGCGATGCGTGCTGGCGATACACACTTAGACTTCGATTTAGATTTAGCCATTAAACAATCGAATGAAAACCCTGTGTACTATGCACAATACGCACACGCACGTATCTGCTCAATCTTACGTCAAGCTGAAGAAAAAGGCCTTAAACCTTCTACAGATGGTTTAGATACTTTATCAACTGAAAAAGATATCGAAGTACTGAAAAAAGTGGGTGATTTCCCACAAGTAGTAGCGGATGCAGCAAAAGCACGCGCGCCACACCGTATTACAAACTATATTCAAGAGTTAGCAGCCACATTCCACAGCTTCTACAATGCTGAAAAAGTATTAGATGCTGACCAACCAGAACGCTCAGCAGCACGTCTTGCGTTAATTACAGCTGTTGCACAAACAATGAAAAACGCATTAAAATTAGTAGGCGTAGCAGCACCAGAAAAAATGTAATCTTTTATATGAAGCAAAAAAGAACCGCGATGATGCGGTTCTTTTTTTGTATTTGAAAGGGAAAAAACCGCGCGCGAAAGGGAATCGGTGCCATTGAAAGAGACAAAACCGCGCGC
>NZ_BJOB01000058.1 GCF_006539985.1 Kurthia gibsonii
ATTCAAACAGGACATTCGAGGACGAAAATGGGTCACTCGCTCCTCCTCATGCTCTGAAGCCATTTTTTCCAATAACCAAAAAGTAGGAATCGCACGTGGCGATTCCTACTATTGTTATGCGTGAACACATAAGTTTGGGTTATTAACTTGCGTTTGAATTATTTTGTTGCTGCTACTAAAGCTTCTTTAATTGCAGTAAGGTTTGTGAAGTCAACAACTTCTTTTTCACCATTTGCTGCTGTTTTTGTTGGTACGTTCGCGTGGAATTTTTGTGCTGCTGCTAATTTAGCAACTGCATCTAAGTTGTTGTAAGCTTCCACATTTAATGCTTTTAATGCTGGATCTACTGTTTTATAAACAAACGGTGTTTTAATTGCTTCGTTTACAGCTGAAATTAATCCGTCACGTTCACCAACTGCTAATGCAACTGCTGCTGCAACTGCTTCTTTAGTATCAAATTTTTCTTTTTTAGCTGCTAATACTAATTCTGCTACTTCTGCTTTGTTTGCTGCTGATAAATTAATGTAAGTTTCAGATGTACCGTTAGTTAATGAAATTACTGTTAAAGCTGAAGTCATTTCTGCTACAGTTTTTGCTTCATTTACAGCTGAAAGTTGTGCTAATGCATCTTCAGTTGTATTTACTTCACCGATTAAAGTATCAATTGCATCAGCTGTAGTTAAAGTAGCTAATTTACCTTCAGCAAGAATTGCTGCTTTGTAAGCTTTAGCATATGCTTCGTTTACTTTGTTAAGAGCTGGCTCTTGGTTTGCAGTACGGTGTGCTGTTTGTACATCTTGTAATAATTTTACAACTTCTGCTTCAGTTGTTTCAGCTTTAATTCCTTGTACAGCTGTAACTGTAGCTTCTTTTTGACCTGCTAATTTTGCAGAGTTCACTGTTGTAATAATTGTAGCGATGTCTTTACGTTGGTTTTTAGAACCTACAACTGCACCTTTTACCGCTGCACGGTAATCTGCTAAGAATTCTTCTTTTACTTCTTTAACATCAAATTCATCTTTAACAGTTACTGCTGATTCGTTTTTGTATTTTTCAACAAGTTTAGCCTCTAAAGCATCTAATTCAACTAAAGCTGTTTTTAATGTGTTGTTTGTAGTTGCTGCATCTACTTTTGCAAGTGCTGCTAGTACATCTAATGAATCATTTGCGTAACCTTTTTTGTCGAATTCATCTTTACCAGCTGTAGCGCCGTAAGTTGTTAATAATTCACGAGCTGCTTGGATATCAGCAGTTGCTAATGATTTGAATGCTTTATCGTATGCAGCACCAATTTTAGTTTCGTTTACTTGGTTGATTTTATCTTGTACATCTTTAGATGCTGTGATTGTAGCTGGCATAGCTTTTTTATATTCTGCAAACCACTCTTTATTCACTTGTGTGAAGTTAGCTTGTAATGCAGCTAAGAATTTAATATCGTTTGATTTTGCATCTTTTAAAGCTTTTACTAATTCTTCTTCTTTTACTTCTTCAACTTTTTCTTTGTTCACTTGATCAATGATTGGTTGAATATCGCTTAATTTTGTTGCTTTATCAGCTGAAATTGCAGCTTGGATTGCTGTTTTGTAAGCCCCAACTAAATCAGGGTTAACTGAAGCGATACTTGCAGCTTTTAATGCATCATATAGAGCGATGTCTGTTGAAGCATCTTTGATTGCTTTAAATTGATTTAATACGTCAAAGTTGTATTCAACGCCATCAATTGTCCAAATGCCAGTGAAGTCTGCATCTGTGATTGTTTTATCGAATGTGAATGCTACTGTTTTATCGCCAGCAGATACATCTACAGCTTTAACTGGTACGATGTTACCTTTACCGTCTTTTACTTCTACAGTTGCTTTTAATACGTCACCTTTTGGAGCAGCGATTGCTACTTCTACTACAGATGTGTTGATTGTTGTGATTCCTTCAACAACTAATGGTAATTTAACACCATCTTTGAATGAAAGTTTTTCGCCATCTACTGTTACAACACCGTTAGCAAGTTCTGCGTTGTTGTACCATTTACCGTCGAATTCTTTGATGCCTTCGTTTAATTTAGCGCCATCGTATAATTTTTCTTCAAAGATTACTAATTCAGCGTTTAAAGCTGCATCTTTGTAAAGTTCCTCATTGTATAATTTGTACCCTTTGTTTAATTTACCAGATACGTATAATTTACCATCAAGAAGTCCTGTAGATACTTTTTTAACGCCTTTTACGTAGTAAGCACCGTTATAAGTACCTGTTGTTACTTTTTTAACACCGTTTACGTAGTAAGCACCTTTATATGTTCCTGTTGCTAATTTACCATCTTTGTAGTATTTAGATCCGTAAAGACCTGTAGATACTTTTTTAACACCTTTTACGTAGTAAGCTTTGTTGTAAGTACCAGTCGTTACTTTTTTAGCGCCTTTTACGTAGTAAGCTCCTTTATATGTTCCTGTTGCTTTTTTACCTAATTTGTAATAAACCTTGTTTTTTAGACCAGTGAACTTTTTACCGTCTTTGTAAACTACTTTGTTATAAGTAACATAGCCTTTAGCGACTTTACCAGTTTTGGCAACAACTAGTTTGCCAGACTTGATTTTGTACTTGCTTGCTGCTGAAGCGTCAGTTGTTACTACAGCTGATGTTACTACTGAAGCTCCTAATGCTAGGGCTGCTGCAGTTTTAATTAATTTGAAATTACGCATAATTGAAAATCTCCTTTTCAGTCATAAATGTTATTTATTCGTAATACACTCGAGTGCATGAGAATAATACTAAACAATACCCTACATAAGTCCTTCATGTATCACTTATTGACTACTATATCATATCATTTCTTATTTTTTTAGCCTTTTTCTAAATTTCTTACTAAAACATAGAATAATAATTTATTTTACCTATTATTTTAATGATAAATATCATTAAAATACTATTTTATTTGTTTTTTATAATTTATTTTACTATTTTCTAAAAAATAATCATAAAATTACGATACTTTTCTACTTTTTATCAAAAAAATAATATTCGACAAACTTCGACTAAAAGTTATATTTTTTCACTTATGAATCAAACTGTTGTTTTTTAATAATGTCACTATCTATCGATTTAATTACAAATAAACGACTTGTTTCAGAAGTTTATTAAAAATGCTATTACATTCTTTTAACAAAAACACCTAATATTACTTATCAGTTACAGGTTCTTTAAAATTTATTACAATTCACTATTCTGTAAAAATGTTACTGGGAATTATGTTTTAATTGTATTGACTGTATTTCGAAAGGAGTGAATCCTTCATGGATTCAAAAGCATTACAAGCAGAATTATGTAGCATGATTCAGCAAGCCCCCGTAAAACCATCTGCACATCAATACATAGAATTAGCAAAACAAATACAAGGAAAAAATTATTCACGCCTTTTAAAGGAAGGTTTACAACATTATCCGTGTAACCATGAAATTCGTTCCTTATTAAAGGCTAAAAACGAAAAGACTTTTGTACTTCGCAAAATGATAAAAAAAATGATTGGTAAAAAAGCCGCGTCTCGTTTTTTCTATGAAAGCTGTATCAATTACTTGTTAAATATAGAAGAAAAGGCATTAGCTAAAAAAATTGCCATGCTTGGAATTGAGCAAAACAAAAAAAATATCCCTTATCTTCGTTTTGTTACGAAAAAAGCTATGCAAATCTTTGATTGGAAATGGGCTTCGCGATTATTCCCCTTGTTACATGATCAAGAAGTAACTACCACATCACTATATGATTATTCCGTTTGTTTACAATTACTCGGACAAAAGAAAGAGTCAAAACAACTCGTTGAAACGATAAGAAATGAGAAACCTGAAGAATATAGTAAGTTATTTAAAGACTCCTACCGAAAATATATTATTTTTAATAATGGTAAATCACGTATCGAACTATACAAACACCGAATACCTAATGAACGTGTCGTCGCAACATTTGATACGATTGATAAAACATGGCATGATATACCGTTCTCATTTAACTTAATTAAAAAGAATGATATGGACTTAGTTGCTTTACGCCGTGACCATGTGCGTAACTTTCACCAAGATTTATCTCGAGAAGATTATATCGACTCTACTTCACCTGTTTTCTCTACATATGAAGATAAGTTTGCTTATGGAACGAGTTTAGGTGGCTATGCTGCATTATACTTTGGCTCCCTTATATCAGATATTCGTATTTTAGCGATGGCTCCTAGAAACTCTGCTAATCCAGATTATGGTGCGCGTACCATCGTTGTAAAAGAGCCTTTTAAACATATTTCTCCACACCCTGTTTCACATAACTCAAATATTACGATTATATATGATCCGCAAAATTTAGTAGATGAACCTTATATCAAACATGAAATTTTGCCGTCTTATCCAAAAGCACGTATTTTACAAATTCCGTATGCTGGGCATCGCGTACCTCGTTTTTTAGCACAAACGAAACAATTAAAGCCACTTGTTATGGACTTTTTACAAAAGAAACCGTTAAAAGAAATCGAACGCGGCGCATTGCGTAAAAAATCATCTGAGTACTATTGGGTCGTTTCTGATTATTGCTTACAAAAAAATCATGCCAAATGGGCGCTTGATTTTGCGCAACATGCAAAAGAGATGATGCCTGATTTCGACCGTCCTTATGTATCAATCAGTAAAGCTTTAGTAGCTCTTAAAAGATTGAATGAAGCAATTGAATTTTCAAAAGAGGCTTACGATAAATTCCCTAAAGAATATAAATTTGCGATTCTATTAGCAGAAGCTTATATAGCGAATGGGAATCGCGAAGCTGCCATTAACGTATTAGAAGAATTCAGTTCACGTAAACAAGTTGCAAAAGTTAAAAAAATGTTAAGTAGATTGAAAAAAGATCTTATTCCCGTATAAAAAAGAACCTCAGATTTTAAAATCTGAGGTTCTTTACTGTCTATTCTGCTGCGTATGCAATGATTCCTTGCTCGTCATCCAGTTCAAGTCGAATACTTGTTGAGAATGGATTCATGTTTAAGTAATCTTCTACCCAAACACGAAGCGCTGAAATCATATTACCTTCTTTATACAGTGTTGACATGCCATTTGAGAATGCTTCTGCCTCAAAACCTAATTCGTCGTCATACATTAACTCTACTTCAACATCTTCAGGAATGATATTTTTCTCGCGTGCATGATATAAACAAATTGAGTTAATTACGTCTTGTTCTGGGATTACGATTTCCATGCTTTACGATCCTCTTCCTCTTTATCACGTTTGTTGTTACGGAACATTGATACGATTTTAGCGATTAACATAATAACGACTAGAATAGCGATTACGTTTACTAATAATCCTAAAATATTCCCCATAGCACCCATACCAGATAATAAACCACCGAATAATAACCCTGCTAACCCACCAAGCATTAAGCCTTTCATTAGGCCGCCTTTGTTACTTTTTTGCGCTGCTGATTGGTTTGTTGTTTTGTTGTTTATTGTATTTGATTTATTTTGTACATTTGAATTTGTGTTGTTATTTGATGGACTTTTGCTGACATTAAAGCCGCTTTTGCCTGATTTATAGCCACGCGCATCTGCTGTTAATGGTTGAGTGGATGATAGAACTGGTCCTACCGCAGCGAATGTTAATGTCGCTACAAAAAGTGCTGCAATTATTTTTTTCAATTGAAAAAAACCTCCTATAATGTATTTAACACTATCATATCATGAAATATATACTTTCCGAAATAATATGTATGGTTCCGTTTTCAATAATTGTCGAAAATTTGTCAAAACGCTTTTATTCCAAATTAATGGAAAAAACCATTTTTATATAGCAATTTTATGCATTGTTTACTATGATTAATAGTAAGCTTATCTATTCAGGAGGAATTCTTTTGACAACGAAACTTTCAATTCAACAACGTTTTGAAGCACTTGATCTTTGGCATAAAGTTGGTTTTCAATTTGTAAAAGCTGAAAACGGTTACGCTGAGATTCATCTACCATTTAAAAAAGAAATAGAAAATACAAGTGGGACATTGCATGGTGGTATTATCATGATGGCACTCGATAATGTAATGGGAATGGCAACGATGTCTGTTGGTTTTGATAATGTCCTAACGATTCAGATGGAAACGCGCTTTATTCGTCAAGGCGATGAAGGTATTCAAAAAATCACAGGTCAGGTCATCGAAAAAACACGTTCAACAGTTATTGTAGAAGGTCGTATTCACAATCCAGCTGGTGAATTGGTAGCACTTTGTACAGCTACATTCAAAGGCATTATCGAAAAATAACATGCAGTTAAAAAGGAGAAATCTAAGCGAGATTTCTCCTTTCACTATATAATTATACAAAAATTGGAGGTTTTAAAGATGAATCGACTCGACTTTTTATTAAAACAAGGAATCAAAGCATCACCTTCTGAAAGTTTACTGAACGTCACATTTAAAGAAGCGAATGAAGGACAGTCAACTTGTTATTGGCACATTACACCTGAACAACTAAACGGCAATGGTACAGTACTTGGCGGCTTTATTACTGCGGCTGCCGATATTGGTATGGCTTATGCTTTACTCAGTGTCGTAAAACCCGATATCGCCTTCACAAGTATATCCATTCAATCAACCTATCATCGCCCCGGTACAGTTGGCGAAGCAGAAATTCGTACAATCGTTAAAAAGTTAGGCAAGACGATTGCCTATGTGGAGTCAGAAGTATATCAGCGTAATCGTGTCATTGCGACGATTACTTCATCACTGATGCTTATTAAAGCATCTTAATTTCCAACGCGCATATAGGTGTACGTCGATTTACCTGTTGATGGCTTTATTTTCACATAATATGTTGAGCCTTTTTTCAATGTCGTTTTCGGTTGAATAACGAGTTGTTGAGAGGCTTTTTTGATGGTTACTTTTTGTGTTGTACCACCAATTTGCATGACATATACTTTTGCATTTTTCAACTTCGACCACGACAATATTTTCGAAGGTTTAACGGTCATCGTTTGCTTATGGTAAGACATGACATAGCTATTCATTTTTACACTACTTTTTGCGAGAGCCTTTTGAAGTAATGCTTTATGACTCGTCTGTACTTCTGCTCCAACTACTGTTTTAACATTTGGTGTAACACCCACGCGATGAATCTTTGTAAATCCTGTTCCAGTTGTTGGGCCGAAAAATTCTGCCATTGTTAATTTTAAATAGCCTTTATTATTTTTAAGTGGAAATAAGCCTTGTTGCACGCCTTTTCCATAGGTTTTTTGTCCGTAAACTGTCCCTAATCTTTGTCCCTTTACTGCTGCAGCCGTCATTTCTGAAGCACTTGCTGAATGCTGATCTACAAGAACTGCTACAGAACCATTAAATTGCTTTTTTTGTTTAACAGGTGGCTGATAGTAATAGGTTTTGTCCTTTGCGAATTTAATATAGTATGCGTACTTTGCCTTTTTAAACATACCAATTACTTTTTCAGCTGCTTCTACATCGCCTCCAGGATTACCACGTAAATCGAGAATCCAGCTATTCACATCTTTTAATTTCGCCATATGGTTTTGTAAGTCACGCGCACTATTCGATGCAAAACTATTAAGACGAATGTAACCAACACCTCCTGCCAGTCGCTTCGTTTCAACATTTGGTACATTTAGTTTTTGGCGTTTCATTGTGTACGACTTCGTTTGATTCGTTTTTGGGTTCAAAACTGTTATCGTCACATGTGTGTTCACCTTACCTGTCAATAAGGAAATAGCTTGTTCATACTTCATTCCTTTTAAATTTTTGTTATTCACTTTTGTGATGATATGCCCTGTTTGAATTCCTTGTTTTTTAGCTGGCGAATTGGCAACTACTTCTGTAATTTTTAATCCTTTTGTATGAGTTAGCACTGTAACACCCACTCCGACATAATTCATTTCGATACTATTGATGAATTGCTTCATTTGCGCAGATGTTAAATATTCTGAGTATGGATCGAGTTTACTCATTAATTGTTTAATTGTTTTTGCTTGTTGTAGCGTTTTGTCTGATACACCAGGATAGTAGACTTGTTTGACAATATTTTTGACCTCTGTAAGTGGCTCAGCCGCCTGTGCTGTAGGTGTTATGATGAACCCAATCCCCAAGAATACCGTTGTAAAGCTAGTTAAAAATTTCTTTTTCATTCAATCCCTCCGCTCTTTTCATGTAACGATTTTGACAAAAAATTTACTTAGTAATAGCTATTCCTATGCTATGATAGTATAGAATGCTAGTATGAAAGGTTTGAATCGATGAGAAAACTTTCAAATTTAGGGGCTATTTTTGTCCTAACAACCCTACTTGCTGCTTGTGGTTCCATTTCTTTAAATGGAAAGTATACAGCAAGAAATAATGACCACTCAATTGAAATGGACTTCAATGAAGATGCTAATCTTCTTACATTAAAAGATGGACAACATGAAACAATTAGTGAATACACTATTAAAGAAGGACAACTTCTGTTAAATGACAAACCGACTTATACAATTGTTGAAACAAATGCTAATACATATGAACTCTATCGAATTCAAGAGGATGGAACTATTAGCGACCAAGTGTCTTATACATTACAAAAGAAATAAAACATAAAAAACGATCTAAATAGGTTCTTTCATTTTTCTTTACAGTGAACCAATTTAGATTGTTTTCTTTTAAAAAAGTAAATATATTTTTTGAAAAATCATCAGGTGTTCTAAGTTATTAAAAGTAGCTTCATCATAATGTTTTTTTAAATAATATTGTTGATTTGCACGATAAATTGGATCTATATCAAATCGCTCCCAATCTATTACGTGATTAAGAAAATACCACGCATAAAAAAGACAGGCTAATTCAACTAATTTTTGATATGTATATGCTTTTAAAGGTGTAATTTGATGTTGCTTTAGACAAAAATCTAGCCACATCTTCCATTCGCCCTGTTCAAATGTAGATAGCTGTTTATGCATGTCGAATGCATTTGGTAACATTGTAATCCATTCTTGGACTTGATGTTGAATCAAAAAGTTTTTTCGTCTCTTCTTTTCATCTATGATCTTCTGCTCAATGTGAATAATTCCTTGTTTAAATTGTGTATAGAGTTTTAGAAAACATTCTTGTTCTTTTTCATACGTATATAATTGATATTCCTCTGTATAATTTTCACTCATGTATGAAACTTCTAATAAATTACCTAATCTACATAGTATATTCGATAAATCAAGTTCTCTTTTATACAAATCTTTTTGAAATATTACATCATACGATTCAAAGCCAATAAACCACGTTTTCTTCATCTAAACACCCCTTCGGAATAGATCTTTTTTCCATATTATAGTACTTAATTCATATTAAAACAACTAATTTATGGAATAAAATGAGCGTTAAGGTTCAAAAAAAGAGGCTGATTAATGGCCTCTTTCTTCACTGATGACGTATAACTAATACGTCACATTCTGCTGTGCGAACAATATTTTCTGAAACGCTTCCTAAAAGAAAACGAGCTGTCTTGCTAAGTCCAGATGCTCCACAAATAATTAAATCTGCGTTTACACGACGAGAAATCTCATGTGTAATCATTGTTCTTGGAGAACCTGCTTCCACAATAATATTTACATCTTCAATATCTGCTAGTTCTGCTTCATTATAACTATCCATTAAACTTTTTGAGAATACCTCTGCCTCTTGTTGAAGCTTCTCTGCATTATGCGCTTCAATGTTTGCCCATGTACGTGTATCAATTATATTCACGATATACAGTTTTGCTTTATTCGTTTTGGCAAGTACTACTGCACGATCTAGTGCTTTCTTTGCATTTTCGGAGCCATCCATTGCGATAATAATATTTTTATACATAGTCACACGATCCCCTCCTTAAATTAATGTATTCATTTTAACATTTTTCACCACGAAAAACAGCTATTCTATTGAAAACGAAGTACTAAGCAACCATCTTCTATCCAAAGTTCAGACACATGTTGTAAACCTTTAATTTTTCCTTCTCTTGGATGATGCGGATGATTGTCCCATGTCAGTAAAGATTCCTGTCCTTCAATCTCAAAAACATAACAGTGATTCGTCTTATGAAACATACGAATTAGATGAACAATATCACGAATACATGTATGACAGTGTGCCTCAGAAAAATCATCTGGTAAGCTCCCCCAGGCTAAAATAATTTCATCGGCGTCTTTAATTGCTAATTTAATCATATGCAGATTTTGTTTAATAATACTAAAATAGCGCATATTCTGCTCCTTCATATGTTCATCTAGTTGATGAATATGATTTTCTCGAAAAGGGAATAAATTAACAATATTCACTTTACCTATTTTATTTGGAAAGTAGTGGATCGCTTTTTGTATAACAGGATCTGCTAATGCTTCTTCTGTCGTTGTTGGATTTAACATAATAACTGTAACAGACTTATCCACTTCTGGGTCACAAATAACTTTTAAAAGATAACGTTCTTTTTCGTCATCCGAATAATACGTAACCCCTTGATATTCTCTCACATTCAACGCCACTTTCTTCATATAGAGCATCTCCCCTTTATAAAATTAATTATACAATATTTGACAAAATACTACTTGCTTTTTTACTACATTTCCTATACCCATAAAAAAAAAGTCCTCAATAGTTATTTGAGGACTTAATTTGTTTTTTCTAATGCTAAGCGAAGACCGAATAGTAATAAAACGATGCCTGTACAGCCTTGAATTGACTTTTGTACAGTTGGTCTTTTCAGCCACTTTGAAAACACATCAATTAAATAGACATATAATAAAAACCAAATAATCGTCATCACTGCATAGATGATTCCCATAACTGCAAATTGTAACATATGGTTATAATTTGGCTGCACAAATTGTGGCAAGAACGTTAAAAAGAATACGGCTACTTTCGGGTTAGATGCACATGTAATGAAGCCTTGTAAGAAAAAGGATTTTTCTTTCCCTTTTACGACAATTTCTTCCTCTGTCGGTGGATTTTTTAATGTGCGCAATGCACTAAAACCGATATAAATTAAATAAGCTGCACCTATGTATTTTAATATAGTAAATAATGTTGCCGACTGCATTAGTAGAGCCGATAATCCAAGAACTGCAGCACTTGTATGAATGAGTAGACCTGACACCGACCCCATCACTGTCTTAAAACCTGCTTTTTGTCCATACATAATCGAATTTTGAATGACCAAACTAGAGTCTGGTCCCGGCAAAATAATAAGTAAAAAAGACATCAATAAAAATGTCCCAAGGATCGCCATTTCCAACACTCCTTCTATTTTTTCATCATCATACCACATATTTTTCGAGCAAAACGCTATTTGAGAAAAGTAGTTCACTTGTTAGTTTGATAACGTTTTAGCATGGTAAAACGTTAAATATGCCCTTTTCGGTGAGCGGCGTTTCCATTTCGGAGGAGGAGATTCCCTTTCGCGCGCGGTTTT
>NZ_BJOB01000059.1 GCF_006539985.1 Kurthia gibsonii
GGGACAAATCCACGCGCGAAAATAGGCCACTCGCTTCAAGACCTAAGTTGCTCCCTCTCCGCACTTTCTTCAAGGCTTTTGAGTAATTCAAAGGGACTTGAATTGTTTATGTTAGTGTGAATTCGAGCATTCGACCCGTATTTTGGGTCACTCGCTGAAGAAGTTGGGTCACTCGCACCTCGATTTGAGTCATTCACCCGTCAAACGGGACATTCGAGGGCGAAAATGGGCCACTCGCTCCAGATTCGTTCTCCACAAAAAAAGCACGACGCATCTACGTCGTGCCCTACAAATATTAATGATTTAATACTGCTTTTAAGAAGTTTTGTGCGCGTTCTGTTTTCGGATTTGAGAAGAATTCGCTCGGTGGTGCGACTTCGACGATTTTTCCTTCTGCCATGAAAACAATCTCGTCACAAATTTCTTTTGCGAAGCCCATTTCATGTGTTACAACGACCATCGTCATACCCTCATGTGCAAGTTTACGAATCGCATCGAGTACCTCTTTTACCATCTCTGGATCGAGTGCTGATGTTGGTTCGTCAAATAGCATCACTTCTGGATCCATCGCAAGCGCACGCGCAATGGCAACACGCTGCTGCTGTCCACCTGATAAACGCCCAGGGAAAGCATGTACTTTATCTCCTAGCCCAAGTGACGTTAATAATTCGACTGCTCGCTTTTCAGCTTGTTCTTTTGACTGTTTTTTCACCTTAATTGGTGAAATCGTTACATTATCTAAAACACTTAAGAACGGATATAGATTAAAGCTTTGGAATACGAAACCGATATTCGTACGCGCTTTATTAATATTCGTCTTTTTATCGTGAATCGAAATACCATTTACAATAATCTCACCTGAATCAATCGGCTCAAGTGCATTAATTGTACGAATGAGTGTCGACTTACCCGCACCAGAAGGACCAATCAATGCGATGACATTGGATTTTGGTACTTCTAATGAGATGTCCGTTAATACATGATGTGTACCGAAACTTTTATTAACATTTTTAATTGAAATCATCTGCGTTAGCCTCCTCTTACTGCTCGTTCTTTAACATGCGTTTTTCAAAATAGCGAATAAGTAGCGATAATGAGAATGTCATGATGAAGTAAATCACCGCAACGAATGCCCATATCTCCAATGCACGAAACGAACTCGATACAAGGTTTTTCGCTTTTAATGTTAAGTCAACACCTGCAATAACCGACACTAACGACGAATCTTTAATTAACATAATAAATTGAGACGCTGCTGGTGGTAATGTACGACGAATGGCTTGCGGTAAAATAATATAACGCATCGCTTGAAAATTCGACATACCCGATGAACGTGCTGCTTCCATCTGTCCTTTTGGTACAGATTGAATACCTGAACGGAAAATTTCTGCTAAGAATGCCCCTTCAAATACCGCTAAACTGACAATCGCACTCCAATATGAGCTAAGACCGAAAATCGCACCTAGACCGAAGTACACGAACATTAATAGTACAAGTAATGGCACGCCACGCATGATTTCAACATACGTGCTTGCAATCAAACGAACACCGATATTACGTGAAATACGACCAAAACCGAAGATGATACCAATTGGTAAGCTAAGCAACAGGGAGATTGCTGAAATTTCTAGTGTTAGTAAAGCCCCTTCGAGGAAGACGTCGATATTATCAGGGATGACGCTCCAATCGAACTCGTAGTTATTAAACATATATACTCCTCCTAAATACCGCTTGAAATGACAAAAAAGAGGTTTCCCTCTCTCTGTCTAATAAAATCAGAACGACTCTATTATTGTTTTGGGCTTTCTACTTGGTTTAACCAGTTGTTATCTTCAAACCATTTTTTCTTCGTTTCTTCTTCCTCTTTAGAACCTAAATATTCTTTTAAAAAGTCATTCACGTATTTTACTGTTTTTTCATCGCCTTTTTTAATCGCGATTCCTAATTTATCTGTTGCAAGTAAGCCGTCTAAAGCTTTTACTTTACCTTCGTTTTGTAGTGCATATACTTTAATCGCTGGCTCATCATATACAAGTGCATCTGCTTGACCTTGTTGTACTGCAAGCGCTGCTGATGGGAAATCTTCGTATTCTTTAATTTCCGCATTCTTCAGTTCTTTTTTCGCTACGATTGAACCTGTTGTACCGATTTGAACAACGACTGTTTTACCTTTTTCATCTACTTCTTTTAAATCTTTAATTTTGCTATCGCTTTTTACCATAACGCCTTGACCTGTTTCATAATATGCATCCGCAAAGCTTACAGCATTTTCACGTTCTTTTGTAATGGTCATACCTGCAAAAATCATATCAATTTTACCTGTTTGTAAAGCTGGGATTAGTGCGTCAAAGCCGAATTGCTTCACTTCAACTGTTGCACCCATTGATTTTGCTAGTGCTGTTGCTACATCAATATCGTAACCAACCATTTTGCCGTCTTTATCAATCATTTCGAATGGGTAGTAACCTGCATTCGTACCAATGATTAACTTTTTATCTTTTTCTACTTTTGAAATTGTTGAATCATCGTTACTACCACCATCTTTTGATGAATCATCCTTTGCTCCACATCCTGCAAGTACAACCATGACGATTGCCACCATTGCGATTAACCATTTTTTCATATTCAAAACCCCTTTGGTTTGATTTATTTTGTTTATATATGAATTATATTTCATTTTTATGCAACTGTCTAGATGTAAAATTAATATTTATTCATATAAATTCATTAAAATAGCCAATTATACATTTATAATGAATATTTTATGCATATAACTTCATTATTTATTCATTATAGGTACTGGTTTTAATAATTGTAGAATAGATTGTCCTTGTTGCATGTGCATCGCCATCACATACTGTGCAGCTTGTTGTAAAATCGATGCCTTTGTGAAATTCATCATCTCCTTTGCAATATCCGCATCTCGAATACGTGACTCTGCTGAAACTAAATTTTCATGCGTATTCATCGTGACATTATAAGCATGTTCTAGGCGATTCATATATGCACCTAGCTTAGAGCGTTGCCCCGACACTTGATTAATCGCATCATCTACTTCTGAAATCGCTTTCTCCGCATCTTCCCTTGTGCCAATGGACGACGTATCTGGCAGTCCCATCCCAGATAGACTTGCATCCCCTAAATACAAATCAATCGTCTGTCCTGCATTTGCACCAGTCTGAATTTTAAAAGGCTGGTCTTTGTAATCTCCATTAATCAAATTCTTTTGGTTAAACTGGGTATCTTTTGAAATACGCTGAATCTCTTTTTTGAGTTCCTCGTATTCCGTTTGAATTAATGCGCGGTCATCATCTGTCAGCGTATCACTCGCAGACTGCACAGCTAAATCTCGCATCCGTTGAAGAATGGCGTGTGTTTCGTTTAAAGCACCTTCTGCTGTTTGAAGCATGGATATGCCATCTTGAATATTCTTCCCTGCTTGATTCAAACCACTAATTTGCACGCGCATCTTCTCTGAAATTGCAAGTCCTGCTGGATTGTCTGCTGCTCGATTGATTCGATACCCCGTCGCAATTCTCTCCAGCGCCTTGTTTGCCACATTGAATTGCGTATTCATCGAACGCCAAATCAATAGTCCTTGCGCATACCATTTGCCGATTATTTGAAACACCTCCTTCTTACTCTTATAACAATTATCGGAAAATAAACAGTTTTTGTAAAGTTTAACGCCGATTTATATGGGATAAATACTAAATAGTACGAGATGGGAGTGAATTCATCGTATGAACGAGCGTAAAAAACGGAAATCGGATGTATATGATCGCGTGACCTTAATTTTTAGTCTTGTCGTTCTATGTGTCGCAATCTTTCTATTTTTTATGAAATGGTGGCTCGCCAATTGAGTGCTTGCGCGGCGTACAGCAAGCACTACATAGAATTTTGAATAGTTTTGGGATGAGTGCCTAACTTCGGTGGCGAGTGACCTGTTTTCGCACGCGAATGTACCATTTCGACGGGCGAATGTTCCGAATCAAACGGCGAGTGGCCCGAATCAAATGGCGAATGGCCCGAATCAAACGGCGAGTGACCCAAACGCCTCAGCGAATGGCCCGTTTCGCCACTCGAATGTTCGATTTCACACTGAAATAGTCAACTCAAGTCCCCTTTTATTACTCAAAAGCCTTGAAGAAGGTGCGGAGAGGGCGCAACTTAGGCTTTTTGGGCGAGTGTACTGTTTTCGCACGCGAATGTACCATTTCGACGGGCGAATGTCCTGTTTGAACGAGCGAGTGACCCAAACAACTCAACGAATGCCCCACTTCCGCATGCGAATGGCCCGTTTGAACGAGCGAGTGGTCTATCTCTCTTCCATTTTGAATGCAAAAAAGGAGTGTTCTCATATAATTGAGTCACTCCCTCGTCTTCTAAATTGTCGTTTCATCTCGATTGTATTAGATTCCATTGTCATCATCCATTAGCTGTTCAAACATTTCTTGATCTTTATGATCTAAAGCATAATCAATCATCCGTAATCTATTCATATCTTCCATTTCGTTTACAAGTTGAGCTGTTTCTTCATTGATATTATTTTGAGCTCTTTTAGTTTCAGTGCTTAGTTCTAAGTCTTCTAGAATCTTTTGCAGATGATCATGAATGTTTGATACAAGTAGTAGTTGATATAATGGTAAACGAATAAAACGACTGCTTTTTTGGAATACAAAGACATCGGATAAATTTTCGATTTGCAATGTTTGTAGATTGATGATGATTTCTTTTCCTTCAACAGGTATGAAATGGAATAACTCATCATCTTTTAAAATCGAAAAGTATTGATACGCAAATACGAGTTTTAAACGGTCGCCATCTCTCTTGGTGTAGAAAGGTTCAATTCTTCTGATTTTTAACATGTTCACCCCTCCTATAATAAAGCTCAAGATGTCTGAATATTAATGTCTTCGCGTAGAACTTTACCACCATTCTTTTTGAAACAAACCAACCTTATTATGGGAATCAACTGTGACAGTTGTTACAACAACACTTTTAAATACATAAAGTTTTTTTCTTTATTCATTCACGTTCGCCCTTAAAAGCGATATAATAGAAAGAACGATTTTTTTCGGGAGCGGATGATGAATGAACATGAATATTGCAGAAATTGCAAAAGCAGAAGAAGATATAATTCGAAAGTATATGGGGCAAATTTCAAAAATGTTGCCTCCTACAAAACAAGAGTCGGAAGAATTAGTGCGCCGTGCAGCTTTTCTTGTACGTCATAACTACGTCAAAATCATTGATTATGATTACAAATTGCATAAAGCCCTTTTTGTAGTCCAAGATGCAAGTCTCGCTACGGTAACATTAAATTTGAAAGATCATTCACTTAACTGCTCATGCGCTATGAAAGAAAGCCTATGCCGCCATCGTGTTGCGGCGCTTTTTGCTCTCTACCAATACATTGACTCTTTATCAAATTGGTTGGAGCAATTCCGTTCTCGTGCACAACAAGAACAAATGACCTTATTTAAAGAAGAACGAACGCCTGAAAATTGGTTGCGTTTTGTACAAAATGTTTATAAAAGAAACTTATATCATCAACAACAGATGAATCCCTATCTGCTAGATGGTATTTTTAATGATATGATGGAGCAAATTCGCAAACAGCGACCACTAGAACGTGAATGGCAGCCACTTTTTGATGTATTTACACATGTTGCATTACTATCGCATACGTGGAAACATCTATCACTTGCTAATACGGAAGCGGCACAAAGTTTTTATCGTCGCTTTATTCAAGATGAAATTGAACGTCTTGAAGTGAACGTGTTGGCTATGTCGAAAAAATCACGTCTGTTTGCATTTGATCCTTTCTATAATTCACTAAAAGAGATGAGTCATTACTTCCTATTAAATCAAGGCGGGTATGTCGAAAACCGCATCGAAATCTACTTATTAATATGGAATCATATTTTTACGAATAAAAGAGATCGTGAAGTTGAACTTGAAAAGTTATCAACTGCTCGTCAATATGAAGATGACCTATCTATTCCATATATGAAATCCATCTTTTTAGTAATGCTCGACCAAACAGAAGCACTTCAACCCTATTTAGATGAAATTGAAGTAAAAGATTTACTATCATGGATTGAATTAGCTCGAACAGCTGGTTTGAATCAACAAGAAGCTGTTCGCAAAAAAATTATCGAAACAATCATTCCATTTATGGGTACATTTATTCAGGAATATCTTGCGCCACCTCATCGCATGTCTTTCGTTAAACATTTTGATGAAGAAAGACAAGGTGTAGAGCTATCGGAAGAATTAGAAGAGACACTATTTGCAGCGTATGGAAAATATGGTTTGCAGCCTTATTCTCAGTTTTTAATTCGAAAGAAGCGCTTCGATGATTGGTCTGCGCTACACCAACTCTATCCAACTTCTCTCGCTTTTTTAGAGATTTGTGGTTTGAAGACGGTTGTAGAAGAACGTCCATCGGTTCTTTTATCACTCTACCACTCATTAATTATGGAAGAGATTAATCAAAAATCACGTCAACACTATAAGTCTGCTGTTCGCCTTATGAAAAAAATGAAGGCAGTCGCGAAGAAAAGTGGAAAACATGAATTTTGGAATCAATATGTCACAACCGTTCGCCAAAATTATAAGCGTATGCGTGCATTGCAAGAAGAAATTGAGAAAGGAAATCTGATGCTATGACAACAACAGCTTTTACAAAAACAATCGGCCTTTCTATTGATATATTACCGAATGGACAGTTTCATCTTACAGGATATGATGCAAATGTTGGTCGCCCGCTTCGCTTAGAAGAATGGGTGACACAACTTTACTATAAACATGAAAAAAGCTTTTTCGGCTTAGCGATTACAACTAAAAATGAACAAGTTTTTTTAACGACACTCGAATTAATTGAATTATTTTCGCCTTATTATCGTCATCCATTTGTACAATATAAGGGATTAAATGAACAGGATGAGCAATTCCTCAAAACAGTACAAGAAGCCGCTGATTACTGGTTTAAAAAAGACTTATGGCAACATGTTGAAATAGATGAGCAAGTATCATTCCATCTTCCTATCTCACAAGATGCAAAAGATTTACTCATGCAAGCACTTCAGATGACACTCACAGAAGCTGCTTTAACAGAAGACGACTTACCTGCACTTGTACCATTTTTCCGTAATGGCGGTTGGCCAATTCGCGAAAAACAAATTGATGATGAAGTCATGATTGGACTTCGATTACGTGAACCAGAGGAAGGCGAACAACTGTGGCAACTTGAAACGGTTCTTCGTCCGACAACGAAAACGACCTATTGGACACCACCTGTACGTAAAAGACACTTAAAGATTGAACATGTCTTACCAGCAAAATGGGCGGATTATGCTGCTTCGATTCATCAACTACAACAGCAAATGATGCATCTTTTAGGTGACCAACCTTATATGGTAGGAATTCCAGATGAGCCATTCCTATGTGTGAATTTAACGGATACGGATGTGCGCCAATTTTTACGTGGTGACTTCGTTCGTTTACAAGCCCTTGGTTTTGAAATCGTCTTACCTGCTTGGTTGAAAGAATTAAAAGAGTCTAAGTTCAAAGTACGTGCCAATGCAAGTACTTCATCGAACTTCAAATCTGCTGCTGGGCTGCAAGAGATTCTAACATTCGACTGGAAGGTCTCATTGAATGGTCACGATATTCCGATGGACGAATTCAAACGTATGGTAGAAGACCAGCGTGAATTTATTCGTGCAGGTACCGAATGGGTGCGTGTAGATGCAGCATGGATGCAAGAAATTCAGCGATTAATGAGCCAGACCGAAACAGAAAACTGGACGGTGAAAGATTTATTATTCCAAGAGTTATCCAGTTCACTCGATATCCCACTAGAACTGGATGATGATGACGACCGCGATGATCCGATGTTGCAACTTGAGCTCCAAGCATCTTTAAAGGATTACGTGCAGAAAATGATGGAGAAAAAAGGACTTCCTGATTTAACGGTATCCCCTTCTCTACAAGCGACATTGCGCCCTTATCAACAAGAAGGTTACAACTGGTTATCATTCATGCGTGAACAAGGCTTTGGGGCTGTACTTGCAGATGACATGGGACTTGGTAAAACGATTCAGTTAATCTCTTATCTACTGCGCGTCTATGAAGAAGAACAACCGACAGAGCCGACGATTATTATTTGTCCGACTTCCGTACTTGGAAACTGGCAAAAAGAGATTGAGCGATTTGCGCCTTCACTGACGACGTATTTACACTACGGTGCGAAACGTTTAAAAGGTGAGCAATTTACGGATTACCTACAAAATAATGGAATTCAAATCATCTTAACAACATATGGTACGGTAACACAGGATATTGAGGAACTATCACTGCTTCATTTTACGAATATTACGCTGGATGAAGCACAAAATATTAAAAATATGAATACGAAGCAATCGAAAGCGATTCGTCGTTTGAATGGCTCACATCATATCGCCTTAACAGGAACACCTGTTGAGAATCGTCTATCTGAACTATGGGCGATTTTTGATTTCATCTATCGCGGTTACTTGGGCAGCTTCTCTCGATTCCAAGAGTCGTTTATTGCACCGATTGAGCGCGATGACTCAAATGATGTCAAAGAAAGGCTTCGCAAAAAGATTCAACCATTCCTACTGCGTCGTACAAAACAAGACCCTGCACTTCAGCTAAATTTACCAGAGAAGCTAGAGCAGCGTGAATACTGTGCTTTGACGGAAGAACAGGCAGTATTATACGAGAGCTTTATTCAAGAGACATTGCATAAAATTGAGACATTGAGTGGTTTTGAACGTAAAGGGTTAATTTTGAAAATGCTGAATAAATTAAAGCAGTTATGTAACCATCCTGCATTATATTTAAAAGAGGCATTTGATGAAGCACCTACAATGATGAAACGCTCTGAAAAGTTGAAATATATCGTGTCAAAAGGTGCTGAAATTATTGATAATGGTGAACAATGTCTGATTTTTACACAGTATATTGGGATGGGCCATTTACTGCAGCACTGCTTCTCGGAATTATACGACGTGGATGTACCATTCTTAACAGGAAGTATGCCGAAACAACAGCGTGATTATTTCGTTGAATCATTCCAAAAAGGTGAATTCCCGATTTTCATTCTGTCGTTAAAAGCTGGCGGTACAGGGTTAAACTTAACTGCTGCGAATCATGTATTACATGCAGACCGTTGGTGGAATCCAGCAGTCGAAAATCAAGCAACAGACCGCGCATATCGTATTGGACAGACACAATTTGTCCATGTGCATAAATTTATTACAACAGGTACGATTGAAGAAAAAATTGATGCCTTATTAACAGAAAAACAAGCTTTATCGGAAGAACTCATCCAATCAAGTCAATGGATTACAGAACTTGATGATGCGCAAATTAAAGATTTACTAAGTTTTTCATTTTAAATAGAGAGAAGGAATCGCATGAAGATGTGGTTCCTTCTTTTCTTATGTATAAATGGAAAGAAAGAGCCCCCCAGCTCTCTCTTTCGCCTACATACTCCCTCATAGAGCCCTCACTTATTGCATTGGTTGTTGCGCTGTAAAAGCAGCTGGTAATTGAAAATCTTCTACTTTTACAGTTGGTTCTGGATTTTTCAATTGTAAAAATCGCACTTCTAAAGCTAGCACATCTGTAATATAAATTCTCTTTCCTTCATCATTCGTGTAATTACGCGACTGCAATCGTCCGATTACCCCGACTTGTGATCCTTTGCCACAATATTTCACCATGTGTTCAGCTAACTTCCCCCATGCTGTACAAAGAATAAAATCGACGTCGTTCTCTCCTTGCTGATTTTTAAAATTCCGATTGACCGCAAGTGTAAAACGCCCGACACTTTTACCGTCTGCTACTGTCCTTACTTCTGGTGCTTTCGTTAATCTCCCAACAATTGAAACGTTATTCAATGTTTCACCCCCCTTCTATTACCGCTATACTAAAGGATGCCGAGATTTTACGCAAAACGGCGTTTTCGTATTTCCTATATGGTTCAACATAATATTTTCAAAAAATAGACACGAATCGAGCAATTATTACATGCAAGTTATGAATACGGCATGTTTTCATATGTTATACTTATAACATTAAAAAAAGGTAGGTGGTTCATCTGAAAACATTCAAAATGCTGTCAATTGAACGCTTTAAAGAAGACACATTTATTTCCTATCCACTCATTGATGGTATTATCATCAACCAAGAAAATAGCCATCGTACTTGGATTCTCGAGATGTACGTTGATCACAAATATGCAGAAGATTTTCTACCGCTTATAGATACAGACGAAGTGATTGAGGTACGTGCGGTTATTTCATATCCTGATAATGAACCTGCAGGATTTTGTGTACTTGTTCAAGGTATTAAATACTTTGAAAATAAAGTATCCATTCTCATGAAAGGAACACTCAAAACACATCGTCGCCAATATGCCGAGCAACTACTCGATAAATTAGTCGAAGAAGGTTTAACAGGTGACGAACTGTTAGCGCGATTCCGTTCCGACATGATGACACGTCCGCACCTTCAACCTTAAATATAGTAAGAACACCCCTACTCTGAATGAGAACTGCACCTCCAATTGTTAGATGTGTCTAACAATTGGAGGTGCAGTTCAATGAGATAAGGGGTGTTTTTTATAAAATGGAATACTAATTTTACGAAAGGGAATCTCAA
>NZ_BJOB01000060.1 GCF_006539985.1 Kurthia gibsonii
ACTTTTTTTTATAGGAGTACCTGTGTTATGATGTCGAAAGATGTTTTAATTATGCTTATAAAGAAAAGAGGATATAATACATGTCAGATTATTTAGTAAGAGCAATTGGTTTTAACGGAAGTGTGCGTGCATTCGCTGTAAGCTCAACAGAAACAGTAGGTGAAGCACAACGTCGACATGATACATGGCCAACAGCTTCAGCAGCACTTGGGCGTACAATGACTGCTGGTGTCATGATGGGTGCTATGCAAAAAGGTGACGACCAATTAACGATTAAAGTTCAAGGTGACGGTCCTATTGGTGCGATTATCGTTGACGCAAACGCAAAAGGTGAAGTACGTGGTTATGCAATGAATCCGCACGTGGATTTTGAATTAAATCAATTCGGTAAATTAGATGTACGCCGTGCTGTAGGTACACAAGGTTCGTTATCTGTTGTAAAAGATGCTGGATTACGTGATTACTTCACAGGACAAGTTGAATTAGTATCAGGTGAACTAGGCGAAGATTTCGCATATTACTTCACAAAATCGGAACAAACACCGTCAGCAGTTGGTTTAGGAGTACTAGTTAATCCAGATTATACAATTAAAGCAGCAGGTGGTTTTATTGTCCAAGTTATGCCAGGTGTAGATGATGAGACCATTACACAAATCGAAGAAGCACTATCTAAAATCGAACCTGTTTCAAAAATGATTGAAAAAGGTTTCACACCAGAAGAAATTTTAGAAGCAGTATTAGGTAAAGAACATGTCGAAATTTTAGACCGTCAAGATGTTACATTCTCATGTAACTGTTCAAAAGATCGTTTTTCAAATGCTTTAATTGGACTAGGTGAAGACGAATTACAAGCGATGATTGAGGAAGATCATGGTGCAGAAGCTGAATGTCATTTCTGTATGGAAAAATACAGTTATTCAGAAGACGAACTACGTGATATTATCGAAGAAGTACGCGCTCAAAAATAGTACAAAAAAGCTTTCCGCTCAGGTTTGGAGTGGAAAGCTTTTTTATTTAAGTCATTTAACGATTTAAAATATTTTTTAATTTTTTCACTGCATATGGGATTTCATGCAATTGTAAACTAGCAAACCCTAGAATAAAATAACGCTCATCATCCTCTACAGGCGTAAGGTAAAATCGTTCTAAACTAAAAATTTCAAGACTTTCATTTTTGGCACATTCTAAGATCTCTGCATAAGATTTTTCTGTATTGTAATGAATAATAAAATGCAGTCCAGCTGGCACATCGATAATATTTAAGTCCTCGTCAAAAGTCTCTTCTAGTGTATGAATTAAGCATTTTCGTACTTCTTCAAAATGTTCAGTCATGGTTGATAAATGTTTTTGGTAATAACCATCTTTCATAAAAAAATGTAAAGTATATAAGTTTAATGTATTACAAGACGGAATTAAGTGATTGAATTTTTCTTTATACTTTTTTAAGAGGTTAGGTGGCAGCACCATATAACTAATACGAATACCAGGAAACAATGTTTTGGAGAATGTACCCATGTAGATAGTACGTTGACTACGATCCAAACTTTGTAGAGAGGGAATATGCGCTGTTTCATATTTATATTCACTATCATAATCATCTTCAATGATATAACGCTCTTGCGGAACGTTCACCCAGTTTAATAATTCAAATCTTCTAGAGATAGGCATAATCATCCCCATAGGAAATTGATGTGCAGGTGTGACACATACGAGTTGGACATCTTGATTTTGAAGTAGTTCTACATCAAACCCCTTTTCATCCAGAGTTACCGTTAATACATTCCATCCATGATCTTCAATTAAAGCTTTATAACGTGCGTAACCTGGATTTTCTAATGCGATTGTATACGGTGCATCGTCAAATAATTCGAGTATTTGGCTCATTAAAGCCTGACTAGAAGAATGAAGCACTACTTGCTCTGGCTCACAACGTACACCTCGTTTAAAGTTCAAATGTTGTGCTAAAGTCTGACGCACAATGTAAGGTCCTTGCTGGTGAGATAAGTGAGATAGCTCGTTATTGAATTGCTGAATCGCTTTTTGCTCACACTTTAACCATTCGTTATAAGGAAACAGGCTCATATTCGAAGCCATATGTGAAAATGAAGTTTGATAAGGACGCTCAATTGGATGTTCTTTTAATTCAGCAGGTAGCCCACTCCATTCTTGATTATCTAAATCATACCTTGTAATGTCCTCTACAAAATATCCTTTTCTTTCTAAACTATAAACATAACCTTCTACAATAAGTTGATCGAGTGCGACAATGACGGAGTTAATACTCACATTGAATTGTTCGGAAATTTTTCTTTTAGATAATAATTTCTCATGAGGTTGATAATTCCCAGCTAAAATTTGTTCTTTGATGCGTTCATATACAAGTTGATATTTATATTTTTTATCTTTTAGCATCCTATGTCACAACTCCTTTTTGAAAGTGGTTCTTTTCTTTTTTTACAAATTGGCATACTTTTAATAAACTAGAAAATTAATATTTTTTATAGCGTAAATAGGATTAAACGAGAAAAAATATGTAAAAATATGTATATTTCAATCACCCTGAAAAATCTCAGGATAAGTGTAACATATTCTTACTTTTCTGAAAACGTATGGAGTGTACCTGAAAATGGATATCCATAAGTAAATCAATCATTCTTGATCAAATTAAAGAACATGAAGGAGAGACTTCTTATTAAAAAGGTACGTGCAGGTATCACATATGTGAATGATTATCATCGAACATATGTGGAAGCGCCATGTGGTGGGTATAAACAATCGGGTATTAGTCGAAGTTTAGGTAAATACAGTTTGGAAGAATTCCAAGAAATAAAACAGATTAATATTCGTTTGAATGTAGAGCCAAATGGTTGGTTCCCAACGAATTAAATAAAAGAATGAGAGAGTCGTTTCATATAAGAAGCGGCTATTTTTTATGAAAATTTAGAAAAATACATTTTTTGTCACATTTTAGGGTATCTTTTGATTGACATTCATAAAATGCGCGCGTATTATTAAATTAATAAAACATACAAAATTACTAGGGATTAGGAGTGGGATTGCATGACAAATCAAATTGTACAATCAGTAACAGATTTAGTAGGTAATACACCAATCGTTAAATTAAATAACTTAACAGGACCAAATGACGCAAACGTATACGTGAAATTAGAATATATGAACCCAGGAAGTTCTGTAAAAGATCGTCTAGCTTTAGGTATGGTAGAACAAGCTGAAAAAGACGGTATTTTAAAAGAAGGTAGTACACTAATTGAGCCAACTTCAGGCAATACAGGAATCGGTTTAGCGATGATTGCTGCTGCAAAAGGTTATAAATCAGTCATCGTAATGCCAGATACAATGTCAATGGAACGTCGTAACTTATTACGCGCATATGGTGCAGAATTAATCTTAACACCAGGTGCAGAAGGTATGAAAGGCGCTATTGCAAAGGCAGAAGAACTTGCAAAAGAAAATGGTTGGTTCTTACCACAACAATTTGAAAACCCTGTAAACGCTGTTGTTCATCGCGAAACAACAGGTCCAGAAATCGTTGATGCATTCGAACAAGCTGGTTTAACATTAGATGCATTCATCGCAGGTGTTGGTACAGGCGGTACAATTACAGGTGCAGGTGAAGTATTAAAAGCAAAATTCCCTGAACTAGAAGTAATCGCTGTAGAACCAAAAGATTCACCTGTATTAGAAGGTGGAAAACCAGGCCCACATAAAATCCAAGGTATTGGTGCTGGTTTCGTACCAAAAGTATTAAACACAGAAGTATATGACTCTGTTTTCCCAGTAGAAAATGAAGCAGCATTTGATACCGCACGTAAAGTAGCAAAAGAAGAAGGTATTCTAGGTGGTATTTCTTCTGGAGCAGCAGTATATGCAGCGCTTGAAACAGCAAAACGTCTTGGAAAAGGCAAAAATGTACTAGCTGTTCTTGCTTCGAACGGAGAACGTTATCTATCAACACCACTTTATCACTTTGATGACTAATGAATGTGATGGTTAAAATAAGAGGAATTGTGCTTTTGCACAGTTCCTTTTTTGTGTTTAAAATGTAGTCACTTTTGCGAAAACTTCCAACATTTCATATACTAGGGACAACAGTGAAAATACATACAGTGGGGGAATTACTTTGACGAATCAGCTTTTTCAAACAGATGCGTTTCCGATGACGAAGGACGCATTTTTTTATCGCTATAAACGACAGACACAGCAAGAAGCACATCATATTCTATTAGAGAGTGGACGAGGGGGAAAGCAGTCGATTGCTGCTTGGAATCCACTAGCAATTATTTCATCACAAGATAATGGTATTCGTATTGATTGGCGAGATGGTTCAGTAGAAGAGCGCGTGGGGGAATCACTTCATTTAATAGAAGAACTAACAAAAGAATATGCACTGCCACCAAATGGTGAATTTTTTACAGGTGGTGTAATAGGGGCAATTTCATATGACTATACACGTAAAATTGAAAAATTAGCTGAAACAGCAGAAGCAGATGTACGACTACCAGACCAATACATGTACTTAGTGGATGCTTGGGCAGTATATGACGAGACGAATCAAATGGTGACACTGATGAAAACTTCAACAAGTGAAGTAGATTTAGAAAAGTGGCAAGAAGAATGGGAAGTAGAAGGTTTTGAACGAATCTTTTCTGCAGATACATTAAGTGTGCAACATCAGATGGAACCACGAAATGTATCGATGACAGGTGAACAGTTCGAACAAGCTGTACGAAAGATTCAAGAATATATTGCACAAGGTGATGTATTCCAAGTGAATTTATCTGTGCGTCAGTCGAAAGAGTTCACAACAGATGCGATTGTTTTATATGAAGCGCTTCGTACATTTAATCCTTCACCATACATGGCATTTATTCAATCACCCGATTTTGCGACTGTATCAGGATCACCAGAATTACTTGTAAAAAAAGAAGGAACAGCTCTATCAACACGTCCGATTGCGGGAACGCGTCCACGTGGTGCGAATGATGCGGAAGATTTAGCGCTCGCAAATGAGCTAATAGAACACCCAAAAGAACGTGCAGAACATGTTATGTTAGTTGACTTAGAACGCAATGATTTAGGAAAAGTATCAGCTTACGGTACTGTTCATGTTGATGAATTTATGGTTATCGAGAAGTACTCACATGTGCAGCATATCGTATCCAATGTTCGAAGTAAATTAGATCCTTCTAAATCGAATGCCGATGTAGTACGTGCGATGTTCCCAGGCGGTACAATTACGGGGGCCCCGAAAATTCGCACAATGGAAATCATTGAAGAATTAGAACCAGTACGACGTGGTATTTATACAGGATCGATTGGTTGGATGGGTTATAATGGCGATTTAGATTTCAATATTGTGATTCGAACAGCTTTCATTCAAGATGAGCGTGTACATATTCAAGCAGGAGCAGGAATTGTTATTGATTCGATTCCGGAGAAAGAATATGAAGAATCACTGAATAAAGCGAAATCAATGTGGCAAGCAGTTCAGATGGTAGAGGAGTTGACGAAATGATTTTAATGATTGATAACTATGATTCATTTATCTACAATATCGTGCAGTACTTTGGTGAGTTAGGCGAAGAATTATTTGTAAAACGCAATGATGAAGTGACCATTGCTGAAATTGAAGAATGGAATCCGAAAATGATTGTCATCTCTCCAGGACCTTGTTCACCGAATGAAGCAGGCATGAGTTTAGAAATCATCCAGCATTTTGCAGGGAAGATTCCGATTTTAGGTGTATGTTTAGGTCATCAATCGATTGCGCAAGTATTCGGAGGAGATGTCATTCGTGCTGAACGTCTCATGCATGGTAAAACATCGCCTGTCTATCATGAGAACAAAGGGATGAACCAGAATATGCCGAACCCATATATTGCTACACGTTATCATTCTTTAATTGTTGACCCAAAAACATTACCTGACTGTTTAGAAGTTACATCTTGGACAGAGGAAGGCGAAATTATGGGGTTACGTCATAAACAATATGCTGTAGAAGGTGTCCAGTTCCATCCTGAATCGATTATGACTGAAAAAGGGCTTATGTTATTAGAAAACTTCATTAAAACATATTGCTAGGAGGAAAGTGTATGTGGTGCTTTAAAGATGGTGAATTTGTAAGAGCAGAAGATTTATGTATTTCACCCTTTGATCATGGTTATTTATATGGGCTTGGTTTTTTTGAGACGTTTCGTACATATGATGGGGAACCATTCCTATTCGCAGAGCATATGCAGCGTATGAGAGCAGCACTTGCTACGTATCGCATTAAATTACCTTATACAGATGTGGAATTAAAAGAAGTCATTCGAGAGTTAACAGCTAAATCGAACGGTGAAGACGGTTATTTTCGTTTGAATGTCTCTGCTGGAGATGAAGGACTTGGATTACAAGCGAGAACATATGAAAATCCAACAGTTATCATTTTTCGTAAGGAACTACCACCTGTTTGCCGAGAAAAGTCAGCTGTTTGGCTTGATACAATCAGAAGTCAACCAGAACAGGCAATACGCTTTAAATCACATCACTATGCGAATAATATTTTAGCGCGCCAAGAAGTACCTTCACTAAAAGATTTAGAAGGTTTTTATGTGACAGAAAAGGGCAATGTAGCGGAAGGGATTACATCAAATATCTTTTGGGTAACCAATGGTCGAATCTATACACCTTCTTTAGAAACGGGTATTTTAAATGGGATTACAAGACAATTTGTAATGGAATTAGCGCGTAGCTTGGAAATTCCTTTAATTGAAGGTCTCTATCGAAAAGAAGATGTAGAACAAGCAGATGAATGTTTTGTAACAACTTCTATTCAAGAAATTGTAGCGATACGAAAGTTGGATGCTAAGGAATTTAAAGGTTGTGATGGTGAAGTGTATAAACAATTATACGAAGCTTATCAAAAGAGAATTGAGGGGTTACGTCTATGATGTTAGAACATTATAAAGAAAAGCCAATCGGGAACCATACATTATATTTTGGAAAAGAAACATATGTGATGGGTATTTTAAATGTGACACCAGATTCATTTTCAGATGGTGGGCAATTTAATTCAGTAGAACGAGCAGTTGCTCATGCAAAAGTGATGGTAGCAGATGGTGCTAAGATTATCGACATTGGCGGTGAATCAACGCGACCAGGTTATACGCCTGTATCAATTGAAGATGAGATTCAACGTGTTGTGCCTGTTATTCGTGCCATTCGTAAAGAATTAGATGTATTGATTTCGATTGATACATTCAAATCAGAAGTAGCAGAGGCGGCATTAGAAGCAGGAGCACATATTGTGAATGATATTTGGGGAGCGAAGCATGATGCGAATATTGCGAAGGTAGCAGCTAAGTGGGATGCGCCGATTATTCTGATGCATAACCGACAACAAGAATATGTAGGTGATGCTTTTTTCCAAGCAGTACGTGAGGATTTAGAAGAAAGTATTCGAATTGCTTTGGAAGCAGGAGTGCCACATGAAAACATTTGGCTCGACCCGGGTATTGGTTTTGGAAAAACACATGAGCAAAATATTGAGATGATGCGTCATTTAGCTGAACTTGTTGATTATGGTTATCCTGTACTACTTGCGACTTCAAGAAAGCGCATGATTGGTCATATTTTAGATTTACCGGTAGAGGAACGAATGGAAGGAACAGGTGCTAGTTGTTGTTACGGTGTAGATAAGGGCTGTCACATGGTGCGTGTACATGATGTCAAGCCGATTGCCCGTATGATGAAAACAATGGACGCTTTACGATAGGAGAGAGAGAATTGGATTATATTCATTTAAGAGATGTAGAATTTTATGGTTATCACGGTGTATTAGAAGCAGAAACAACATTAGGACAACGTTTCCGAGTGACATTAAAATTGGCTGTGGATTTAAAAGAAGCAGGTCAAACAGATGATTTAAATAAAACAGTGAGTTATGCAGAAGTATATGAGTTAACGAAAGAGATTGTAGAAGGTAAACCATACAAACTAATTGAGGCTGTAGCTGAGAAAATTGCACAAACAATTTTAAGTACATTTATGAATCAAGTAAAAGGCGTGCAAGTCGAAGTGATTAAACCAGATCCACCAATTCCAGGGCATTATCGTGAAGTGGCTGTTGAAATTACACGAGGTGAGGGAATATGACGCGCGCTTATATCTCATTAGGTTCTAATATGGGGGATAAAGTAGCGTCTCTAAAGCAAGCAGTTGAACTTTTACAAGCACATGAACACATCCAAGTTATTCGAGTTTCTTCTATATATGATACGGATCCTGTTGGATATGAAGATCAGGATGTATTTATGAATATTGTGGCGGAAGTAGAGACTGAGCTAACAGGAGAAGAATTACTAATTGTCTGCCAATCAATTGAACAAGAATTGAAGCGCGTAAGAGTAGTGCGTTGGGGCCCACGTACGATGGATTTAGATATTATATTATATGGTGATGAAGTAATCGATACACCCATATTGACTGTACCGCACCCACGAATGCATGAGCGAGCTTTCGTATTAGTTCCATTGGTTGAACTGAACGCAGAAGTTATACATCCTGTACATCAAAAAAGTGCAGAAGAACTCCTTTCTGAGAATGGACATGAGGGTGTACGATTGTTTGAAAAATGGACATAGGCACTTTCAATCAAAAGAAAATGAGAGGAAAGGCATGAATTGTATGCTAAAATTGTGTACAATAAATACATTATGGACTGCTATGAGCGGAACAATTATAAGGAGTGAAAGATGTGTCAGAAGAATTAAATGACCAAGTTTTGGTGAGACGCCAAAAGATGGATTCAATCAGAGAAGCTGGCCTAGATCCATTCGGTCAACGCTTTGAAAGAACGCACTTAACAAATGAATTACATGAACAATTTGAAGCTGTTTCAAAAGAAGATTTAGAAGAAAGAGAAGCAGTAGAGGTAGTTGTAGCTGGTCGTATCATGACAAAGCGTAGTAAAGGTAAAGTAGGCTTCGCAAACATTCAAGATTTAGGTGGCCAAATTCAAATTTATGTACGTAAAGATGCGATTGGTGAAGAAGCTTATGAAATCTTTAAACGCGCAGACTTGGGTGACATTGTTGGGATTAAAGGAACGCTCTTTAAAACAAACGTGGGTGAATTAACAATCAAAGCATTAGAGTTCACTTTCTTAACAAAGTCATTACGCCCAATGCCTGAAAAATTCCATGGTTTACAAGACGTTGAACAACGTTACCGTCAACGTTACTTAGATTTAATGACAAATGATGAAAGCAAAAAAGCATTCATTACACGTAGCCAAATCATTCGTTCGATCCGTAACTTCTTAGATAACAAAGGTTACTTAGAAGTAGAAACACCAATGCTAAACTCTGTAGCAGGTGGAGCAGCAGCACGCCCGTTCGTTACACACCATAATGCATTAGATGCACAAATGTATATGCGTATTGCGATTGAGCTTTACTTAAAACGTTTAATCGTAGGTGGATTAGAGAAAGTATATGAAATCGGTCGCGTATTCCGTAATGAAGGTGTATCAACTCGTCATAACCCTGAATTTACATTATTAGAGTTATATGAAGCATATGCAGATTACGAAGATATCATGAATCTAACTGAAGACCTATTCGTTCACGTAGCACAAGAAGTCCTTGGTACAACACAAGTTCAGTACGGTGAAGATGTAATTGATTTATCTAAAGGCTGGAAACGTATGCATATGGTAGATGCTGTTAAAGAAGCAACAGGTGTAGACTTCTGGAAAGAAATGACGAAAGAAGAAGCACAAGCTCTAGCAAAAGAACACCATGTAGAAATCAAAGATACAATGGAAGTAGGACATATCATTAATGAATTCTTCGAACAAAAAATTGAAGAATCATTAGTTCAACCTACATTTGTATACGGTCACCCAGTTGAAATTTCACCATTAGCGAAGAAAAACCCAGAAGATCCTCGTTTCACAGATCGTTTTGAGTTATTCATCGTGCGTCGTGAGCATGCAAATGCGTTCACAGAGTTAAATGATCCAATTGATCAACGCGAACGTTTCGAATCTCAAATGGTTGAGAAGGAACAAGGAAATGATGAAGCGCATGAGATGGACGAAGACTTCTTAGAAGCTTTAGAGTATGGTATGGCTCCAACAGGTGGTTTAGGTATTGGTATTGACCGTCTAATTATGTTGTTAACAAACTCTCAATCAATTCGCGATGTATTATTATTCCCATTAATGCGTCAACGCGATTAATTATTTCTATATAATATTAAAAGGTATCGATCTTGAATCGATACCTTTTTTATATCCCGTATATTTACTACTTGTAATTTAAAAAGAGAAGATATACAATATAAAACATGTTGTTACGAAGAAGTAATTACATCAAATAATGTAAATAATCTTTTTTAAAAAAGGTGCTTGCAATATTTAAAGTATAGTGATATACTAATTAAGTCGTTAAGAGCTGATGAGAAAAACAAACAAAGTTTTTTTGGAAAAGTTCTTGACTGTAAATGAATGCTCTGGTATAATAATTAAGTCGCTAACGAGTGACTAAAAAATATCTCAAAAAAAGAATTCAAAAAAGTTCTTGACAAGATAAAGTATCGTGTTATAATAATAAAGTCGCTAAGATAACTTGGTG
>NZ_BJOB01000061.1 GCF_006539985.1 Kurthia gibsonii
TTTATTTTTCGTTACATACAGATGTAACGGATTTTTTTTCGCTTTTTTTAAGCACTTTTTCTTTTCTTTTGTCTTTCAATCCTTTATGATAAATAAAATAATTCTTATCTGAAAGGTTGGTTATATGCAAAAGCCTTTATTTATTCCTAGACCTCTTGTGCGTGTGAATCAATGGACTATCTTATTATTCACAGTTGCCACATGGATTTTTCAACAACCATTATTACTACTCGTACCACTGATTGCAAATGTACTTGGACTATTTTTCAATTTTAACCCGATAATGAAATTCGCTCGTCTTTTTTTAAATAAAGAACCATCTTCATACATTCCAGAAGATGTGACACAACAAAAATTTAACTCAAGTATTGCCATCTTTTGTTTATTAATAGGTTTCATCGGCTTTATGTATGACCTCCCTATTCTCGGTTATACATTCACAATCATGGTCGCACTTGCATCTTTTATTGCGATTCTTGGGTTCTGTATCGGCTGTTTCTTATTCTTCCAATTAAATCAGTTAAAATATAGATTAAAAAAAGCTTCATAAATAAAAGAGAGGAATCACATCGACGTGATTCCTCTCTTTTATTTACGTAAATGCGATGTCTGTTCTAAAAAATGGGCGATACGTGCCACAATATGTTCCACTGTATCTGGGTCTTTCATTAAATCATAATCATTGATATCTAGTCGAAGAACAGGGCATGCATTAAAACTATCAATCCATTTTTCGTAGCGCTCGTGCATCTCCAACCAGTAAGCACGCTCTGTTTGTTGCTCCATCGGACGACCACGCTCTGCAATACGACCGATAATATCCTCTACAGGTCCTTCAATATAAATCAATAAATCTGGATGTGGAAAGTAAGGTGTCATCACCATCGCATCAAAAAGATTCGTGTATGTTTCATAATCTGTTGGTGTCATCGTTCCCTTATCATAATGCATCTTCGCAAAAATACCTGTATCTTCATAAATGGAACGGTCTTGAATAAAACCACCACCATATTCAAAAATACGTTTTTGCTCTTTGAAACGCTCTGCTAAGAAATAGATTTGTAAATGGAAGCTCCACTTTTCAAAGTCATCATAAAATTTATCTAAGTATGGATTTGTATCTACTTTTTCAAAGGATGTACGGAAATTTAATGCTTCAGCTAAAGCATTCGTCATTGTCGACTTCCCTACACCAACTGTTCCTGCAATTGTAATAACAGCATTCGATGGAATATTATATTTTTCTCTTAAATTCATTGCTTTAAGCTCCTCTTACTTAATAATTCTTCTACTTGTTGAAGAATTTTTTGTAAATCATATTCATTGTTCACAAAATCATAGGCGTCACCATTAATACGTAGCACAGGAATCTGTGGATTCTCTTGTTCAAAACGATCAATAAATACATGATAATCTGCTACTAACTGCTCCATATAGTCACGTTTAATCATATGTTCAAATTCTCGCCCACGCATTGCAATACGCTTCATTAATGTATCAACTGTCGCATCTAAATAGATGACGATATTCGGTGTCACCATATCTTCGATTAAAATCTCATAAATTTGTTCGTACTTTTTATATTCAGAAGGTTGTAGCGTTCTTTGTGCAAAAATTAAATTTTTAAATACATGATAGTCTGCTACAACTTCTTTTTTCGCATTAATTGAATTTTTCTTAATGTCTTTTAATTGCTTATAACGATTACATAAGAAAAACATCTCTGTTTGAAAGCTCCACTCATCAATATCTTCATAGAATTTATTTAAAAATGGGTTTTCATCCACAATCTCTTTTAATAAATCATAGCCAAAATGTTCAGCAATTCGATTTGAGAGTGATGTCTTTCCAACACCAATCGGACCTTCTACAGCGATAAACGGTACAGGCATCGGAAGTTCTCCCTTCATTTTTTCATCAGTGTCTTATATTTTATCATACAGATTCATGAAGAAACACCCTTTCGCTTTATTGATACAATCATGCTAGAATAACGCTACAAGGAGCGTGACATATGCAATTAACAGATCAACAATATATGGAACTAGCTTTGAAAGAAGCTGAAAAAGCACGTGATTTAGGTGAAGTTCCTATTGGTGCAATCATCGTACATGAAGGTAAAGTGATTTCTTCTGCTTATAATCTACGTGAAACCACACAAAATGCTGTAACACATGCAGAACTAATGGCGATTCAACAAGCATGTGTAAAACTAGATAGTTGGCGATTAGAAAATACAACACTTTATGTAACATTAGAACCTTGTCCTATGTGCGCTGGAGCAATTCTACAATCGAGAATCCCTCGTGTGGTATATGGGGCTCGTGATCTAAAGGCAGGTTGTGTTCATTCATTACATTCATTATTAACAGATTCTCGTATGAACCATGTATGTGAAGTTGCAGAAGGTGTTTTAGCTGACGAATGTGGTAGTATTTTAACGACTTTCTTTAAAGAATTACGTGCACGCAAAAAAGCTGAGAAAAAAGCAAAAAAAGACAACATCACAAATTAATGCGATGTTGTCTTTTATATTAGTTAGAAATAACTTCTAACCCGCCCATATAAGGACGTAAAACTTCTGGCACTACGACAGAACCATCAGCTTGTTGATAGTTTTCTAAAATCGCCGCTACTGTACGACCAATTGCAAGACCTGAACCATTTAATGTGTGTACATATTCTGGTTTTGCACCTTTTTCACGACGGAAACGGATATTGGCACGACGCGCTTGGAAATCTTCGAAGTTTGAACAAGAAGAAATTTCACGATAAATATTTTGTGTTGGGATCCATACTTCTAAATCATATTTTTTAGCAGCAGTGAAACCTAAGTCACCTGTGCACATTAACAATTTACGGTATGGTAATTGTAAAGCTTGTAGAATTGCTTCAGCATGACCTGTTAGTAATTCAAGTTGTTCATAAGATTCTTCTGGTTTTACAAAACGTACTAACTCAACTTTATTGAATTGGTGTTGACGAATTAAACCACGTGTATCGCGACCAGCTGAACCTGCTTCTGAACGGAAGTTTGCGCTATATGCATTAAAACCTTTTGGTAAGTCTTCAGCAGTTAAAATTTCATCACGGAAGAAGTTTGTTACAGGTACTTCAGCAGTTGGAATTAAGAAGTAATCTTCTTTCTCAATTAAGAATGCATCTTCTTCAAATTTCGGCAATTGACCTGTACCTGTTAAGCTTGTACGGTTTACCATGTAAGGTGGTAACATTTCTTCATAACCGTGTTTGTCTGCATGATAATCCATCATGAAGTTAATTAATGCACGTTCTAAACGAGCACCTGCTCCACGATAAAATACAAAACGACTACCTGTTACTTTACCAGCACGTTCGAAATCAATAATATTTAAGTTTGTACCTAAGTCCCAGTGTGGTTGAGGTTCAAAATCGAATGTTGGTACTTCCCCCCAAGTATATACTTCTTGGTTCGCGTCCTCATCTTCGCCTACAGGCACAGACTCATGCGGGATGTTTGGTAAACGCATCATCATATGATGGAATTTCTCTTCGACCTCATTTAATTGTGCATCTAGTCCTTTAATTTGATCACCAAGTTCACGCATTTGAAGAATTGCATCATCTGCATTTTCTTTATTGCGTTTCTTTTGAGCAATCGCTTCAGAAGCTTTATTACGTTCTGCTTTTAGGACTTCTGTTTTTGCGATTAATTCACGACGCTGTTGATCCCATTCTTCAAAATGATCGAATGTCCCTAAATCCTCATTACGATGCGCTAACTTTTCTTTAATCTCAGTATAATTTGCACGTACACGTTTAATATCTAACATGTATATTCCTCCATTCCTTATTCGATGTAGATGAAGCCTATAGCACTTGCAATCTTTATAAATTCTAGGAAAAGGCACAAAAAAGCCCTCATCCCCATAGTGAAGGGACGAGAGCATACCCGCGTTGCCACCCTAATTGATTAAGCACAAAATTGCTTAATCCGCTTCAATTTATAACGGCTATGTAAAGCCGGCTACAGCCTACTATGATTTCAGCCGAGCAACTCCAGGACGGATTCACAAGGTTCTTTATCAACTCTCACCAACCGTTGACTCTCTTAAAAAGAATAAACTCGCTACTACTTCCTATCATCGTAATAAATATTAATTTAACCATACTTTACAATACATTTGAAGGTTGTGCAAGTTTACTCTGTTGAATCTGTTCTTTTAATAGTTCCATAATACGTAAATCATCTGTTAATTCAGGATGAAATGCGCACCCAATTTTATTTCCTTGTTGTACAAGTACAATCTTATCACCATACATTGCAAGCACTTCAACACCTTCACCAACACGGTCTATATGTGGTGCACGAATGAAAACTGCTTCGTATGGTGTGTCTAAACCTTGAACTGTTAATTCTGTAGAGAACGAATCAATTTGTCGCCCAAATGAATTACGACGCACCCAAATATTCATACCACCGATATGTGCTTCAGAACCTTCAACGCAGTCTGCTAAAAGAATTAACCCTGCACATGTTCCAAGAATTGGCTTTTTGAAATCTTTTAAAGCTGGCATCATCTCATGATAGTCGATGAGTTTACGCATAGCCGTACTTTCACCGCCCGGTAAAATTAAACCGTCTATCTCATTTAATTGTTCTGCACTTTTAATTGCGATTCCTTCAGCACCAATACCTTCAATCGCATGAATATGCTCTTCGACAGCACCTTGTAAAGCTAGAACACCAATCTTCATATTACCAACCTCGATTCTGCATGCGTGCTTCAGGAGCTAAAGAGGCGATTTCAAGACCTTTCATCGGTGTACCAATCTCTTTTGACACACGTGCAATTAATTCATAATCTTGGTAATGTGTTGTTGCTTGAACGATGGCATTTGCGAATTTTTCTGGTGATTCAGACTTGAAGATACCAGAACCTACGAATACGCCGTCAGCACCTAACTCCATCATTAATGCTGCGTCTGCTGGTGTTGCGATACCACCTGCTGCAAAGTTTACTACTGGTAAACGCTTTAAGCGATGAATTTCTAATAATACTTCATACGGTGCGCCAAGCTCTTTAGCTGCTGTCATAATTTCATCTGGACTCATATTTGCGATTTGTTTTACTTGCGCATTCACTTTACGCATATGACGAACTGCTTCTACGATGTTACCTGTTCCCGGCTCACCTTTTGTACGAAGCATTGAAGCTCCTTCACCAATACGACGAGCAGCTTCACCTAAATCACGACAACCACATACGAATGGTACGCTGAATTCATTTTTTAATAAATGATATTCTTCATCTGCTGGTGTTAATACTTCACTCTCGTCAATATAATCCACACCCATTGACTCTAAAATACGCGCTTCTACAATATGACCAATACGACCTTTTGCCATAACTGGAATCGATACTGCATTCATTACTTCTTCAACAACACGTGGATCAGCCATACGTGCAACACCACCCGCTTTACGAATATCAGATGGAACCATTTCTAGTGCCATAACTGCTACTGCGCCAGAAGCTTCTGCGATTTTTGCTTGCTCAGCGTTAATAACATCCATAATAACGCCGCCTTTTTGCATTTGAGCCATACCTCTTTTAACTAAATCTGTACCTAATTGAACCATGAATAATTCCTCCCTTTATTTTCTATATATCCCATAATAATTTATATTGACCTTTTTAAAAGATTCAGTTTTAATATATTTAATAAGGTCAGTTAGGGTGAAGACAATGGATATGCTCATGTTTCAATTAGATAAGACATCATCAGAACCGCTATATGAACAGCTTTACAGAGGAATTAAAGAGAGTATTGTAAACGGTGAAATTGCGACAAATGAGAAGCTACCGTCGAAAAGAAAATTAGCTGAATTTTTAAATATTAGCCAAACTACAATTGAATTAGCATATGGTCAATTATTAGCTGAAGGCTATGTTTTATCAAAATCACGCGTTGGTTATTTTGTAGAAGACATTGAAACACTTGCTTATATTGATAAAGAGCAAACTCAAAAATTATTAAATGCACCAGAAATTGAAGTGAAAATTGATTTTAATCCTGGGCAAATTGACTTACAGTCGTTTCCGTTTAAAATTTGGCGTAAATATATGAAAGATGCGATTGATGAGGAACATGCTCACCTATTATTAATGGGTGATGCACAAGGGGAGTACGATTTACGAAAAGAAATTGCGGCATATTTATACCAATCTCGCGGTGTACGATGTCAGCCAGAACAAATTGTGATTGGCTCTGGTACAGAACAATTGTTACCAATGATTGTTTCTTTACTTGGAAATCAACATCACTATGCAGTTGAAAACCCTGGTTATACGATGACGCACCACATTTTCACACAATACAATCAGCCAACAACACCAATTGCTGTTGATGAAGATGGTATGGATGTCCAAGAACTTGAGCAATCTGAAGCTACAATTGCTTATGTTACGCCTTCTCATCAGTTCCCGACAGGTGCTATTCTATCGGCGAACAGACGTGTTCAATTATTAAATTGGGCAATGAAATCACCTCATCACTATATTATTGAAGATGACTATGATAGTGAATTTCGCTATACTGGTAAACCGATTGCAGCATTACAAGGTTTAGACCATGATGATAAAGTAATTTATATGAGTACATTCTCCAAATCATTAATGCCTTCTTTACGAATTGCTTATTTTGTTTTACCAAAAACATTATTAGCCGATTATAAAGCAAGAGAGAGCTATTATACTTGCACTGTACCAAGAATTGATCAATATACTTTGGCACAATTTATGCATGAAGGTCATTTCTCAAAACATCTGAACCGAATGCGTAAAATTTATAGAAAAAAACTCGAAAAAATTACGCATACATTAAAAGCTTATGCACCACAGATTAAAATATCAGGTGAACAAGCAGGAATGCATATTATGGTGCATGTTTCACATGAAAAAGATGCGACTGCTCTTAGCAAAATTGCATTAGAACAAGGTATACGAATCGCTTCCATTCAACAATATTTATTGAAAGAACATCCCACTTACAAAAATCGTTTGTTACTGGGATTTGGTGGAATTCCTGAAGAAGAAATTGAAAAATCTATTCACTTATTAATGCATATTTGGGGTTTCCAAGCATAAACAAAAAAGAATCGTGCCATGGCACGATTCTTTTTTGTTTATTTTATTAGAACACTTTATTCCATAAATTTGAGAAGAAATCACCAATTGCACTAAATACTTTTGTAAACCAGCCTTTTTCTTCTACAGCTTCTGTTGTAACAACCTCTAAAGCTTTAATTTTCGGATCAATAAAGCCATAATCTTTTCCAGCTTTATTTTTCACTTCAATGTGTCCAACCACTTCACCTTTTTTAACAGGTGCATTTAATGATTTTTTATCTAAAACAACATTTGCAGTATATTCTTTTGCATCATTTGTTTTAACCATCATTGATAATTCTTCTTTTGCTGCTACTTTTACTTGTTTTTCTTTACCATTTTCAACTGCTACTGTTTCGTTCCCTTTAAAAGTTTGATTTTTTGAAACAATTTTTTCTGTTGAGAATTGATTAAATCCATAGTCGAATAATGCTTTTGTTGCGTCAAAACGTGCTTTTTTATTTTCGTTATTCCCATCTGCATCAGTTGCATCCATTACAACTGAAATAAGACGTGTATTACCGCGTTTAGCTGTACCAGTGAAGCATTGTCCAGCATAATCTGTTGTACCTGTTTTCAGACCATCTACGCCTTCATATTCAAATACTAAACCTTTTAACATAAAGTTCCAGTTATCCATCTTAATCGCATCATCTGTACCTTTACGGAATACTTTTGAAGGAATACTTGATGTTTCTAACACTTCTGGATGGTCTTTTAATAAACGATATGCAAGCAATGCAACTGAACGTGCTGACATTTTATTTTCACCTTTATTTGGTGTACCAGCTGGTTGCATACCTTGTAATTGTGCATTATTTAAACCAGATGAATTAAAGAATTCATAGTTTGTTAATCCTAATTCTTTTGCTTTTTTGTTCATTAATTTTAAGAATTCTGTTTCAGAACCTGCAATTGTTTCTGCAATCGCAATTGTTGCTGCATTTGCTGAATAAATTGCCATTGCATCATATAATTCACGAATTGTATATTCACCATCAGCACGTAATGGAACGTTACTTAGTGCACGATCCTGTGAAATTTTATAGGCATAATCTGAAACTTTGTACTTTTGATCCCATTTAATTTTACCAGCTTTCACTTGGTCTAATAAAATGTACTCTGTCATCATTTTTGACATACTTGCAATACCTAACGATTTTCCTGCATTTTTTTCGTATAGTATTTTACCCGTATCTGCATCAATTAAGATAGCAGCTTTTGCATGGATACCAAGATTTTCTGCTGCTTTTGCTTGGTGTGGGATTGCTAGCAGAATCATGCTTACAAACATTACGACAGATAATGTTAGTTGCATAATCGTATTTTTCTGTAAATTCTTCACCCTTCTACCTCCAGAATATGTATGATGTTTCTCGCTAATTTTAACATATAATATCTCTTTTAAAAGCTTTGTTATCAAAAAGACATATAAAAAACACTAAACAGCGCGAGTGACTGTTTAGTGCTAATTTAGACGTTTTATTGTAATGAATAGTTCGGTGCTTCTTTTGTAATTTGTACATCATGTGGATGACTTTCACGTAAGCCAGCTCCAGTCATACGTACAAATTGTGCGTTTTCACGAAGATCTTGTAAATCTTTTGTTCCACAGTAACCCATACCTGCGCGAACACCACCAACTAACTGATGAATTGTATCAGCTAGTGCACCTTTATAAGGAAGACGACCTTCAATACCTTCTGGAACTAATTTTTTCGCATCATCTTGGAAGTAACGGTCTTTCGAGCCATTTTCCATTGCTGATACAGAACCCATACCACGATATACTTTAAAGCGACGACCTTGGAAGATTTCAGTATCTCCAGGAGATTCAGAAGTTCCAGCTAATAATGAACCTAACATTACAACATGTCCACCAGCAGCTAAAGCTTTTACGATATCACCAGAATACTTGATACCACCATCTGCGATAATTGTTTTACCCATTTTACGAGCAACAGTAGCACAATCATAAATTGCTGTAATTTGTGGTACCCCAACACCTGCTACAACACGCGTTGTACAAATAGAACCAGGTCCAATACCTACTTTTACTACATCTGCGCCAGCTTCGAATAATGCCTCTGCACCTTCACCTGTTGCAACGTTACCAGCTACGATAGCTAGTTCTGGATATTTCGCACGAATGTCTTTTACAGTGTTTAACACACCTTGCGAATGGCCATGTGCTGTATCAATTACAACTACGTCTACCTGTGCATTTACAAGTTTTTCAATACGAACCATTGTATCTTTTGTAATACCAACAGCTGCACCGACTAAAAGACGACCATGCTCATCTTTTGCAGCATTTGGATATTCCATTACTTTTTCAATATCTTTAATTGTAATAAGACCTTTTAAAGCACCTTCGTCATTAACAATCGGTAATTTTTCAATTTTAAATTGTTGTAGCATTTTTTCAGCTTCATCTAAAGTTGTACCAACAGGTGCTGTAATTAAATCTTCTTTTGTCATAACATCATCAATTAGTAATGAGTAATCTTGAACAAAGCGAAGATCTCGATTTGTAATAATACCAACTAATTTTAATTCTGTTTCATTATTTACGATTGGAACGCCAGAAATGCGGTATTTGCCCATTAAGTGCTCTGCATCAAATACTTGATGTGTTGGTGTTAAAAAGAACGGATTTGTAATAACGCCATTTTCAGAACGCTTTACCTTCTCTACGTTATCCGCTTGTTCTTCAATTGACATATTTTTATGGATAATACCCAGACCACCTTGACGTGCCATTGCAATCGCCATAGACGCCTCAGTTACTGTATCCATCCCAGCACTAATCATTGGAATATTAAGTTTAATTTTCGGTGTTAATTGAACCGATAAATTCACTTCCTTTGGTAATACTTCAGAATGTGCTGGTACTAAAAGTACGTCATCAAATGTTAAACCTTCTTTGGCAAATTTTGTTTCCCACATATGCTGTAATTCCTCCTATTAAAAATTATATTAATAGTAAGATTAACAACGTCCATCATACATGTCAAGAACACAAGAAATAAAAGAGTATTCAAAGTATTCCTATTATTCATACCACAACAATGATAACGCTTTATTTAAGAGAAAATATGTTTATATCTAAATTGTATAATTATATGTATATATTTAAATCATTAAAATTCTATCGTATTTTATTCTATTTCCGAACATTCTCATAGAAAAAATTATAAAAACACACTTTTTACATCATAAATCATTTCATCAGAAAAAAGCTAGTAAAAAATTTATAATATAAAATGGACTTTATAACACGCTTAATGTATCAATTACATGAATATA
>NZ_BJOB01000062.1 GCF_006539985.1 Kurthia gibsonii
CACTAACGCGTGTTAGCGACTTTAATATCTTAACAAAGCTTCAAGTTGTTGTCAACATATTTTTTATTTTTATTTTTCGTTGTTTTGTTAACAACTACTTTATACTACCATTTATGCTTCTAAGTTGTCAATAACTTTTTTAACATAATTTCCGAAGTATTATTTCGTTGATTTCAACGTTGTCTTAACGACATATATAAATATAATATATGTCGTTAAAAAAATCAAGAGTTTTTCTGAAATAATTTCAAAAGTTTTTTACCATCTACTATATAAAGTAAAATACCAACAATTATAATACTTCCACCTATGTACTGTGTAGCGATTAATTTCTCTGCAAATATAAAGTAAGCTAAAATAGATGCGCCTACTGGTTCAAACAAAATAGCAATTGAAATCGTATTAGCAGATACATATTTTAAAGCCCAGTTAAATAAGTTGTGCCCCAATAAATTTGGTACGATGGCTAATAACACAAACCAGAACCAATCTGTTGGTCTTGTAACAATAAAAGTTTCCCCTTTAGTCCATACATAAAGAGCTAATGTAATTGTACTAACTGTGTAAACAATCATTGTGTATGTTGTCAAACCTACTCGTCTTCTCACATCTTGTCCGAATAACATATAACCTGTTACAAATGCACATGCAATTAAAGCTAATATATCACCGTAAAAGGCTGTACCTCCTACTTTAAAATCTCCCCAACTAATTAATACACTACCTCCAATAGCAATTATCATTGCTAAAATCCCTTTTGCACCTACACGGTCTTTAAAGAAAAAATATGTACCAAAGACAGCAAATAAAGGTTGTAACGTTACTAATACAGTTGAACTCGCAACAGATGTATAGTTTAATGACTCAAACCATAAGATAAAATGAAACGCTAACAATACACCCGCAATCGAAGAAAAAATCCAATCTCTTTTAACAAGCTGTTTTAATTCGTGTACATAGCGGTTCAAAAATAACGGTAACATAATTAATACGGACAAAAACATACGATAAAAAGCTGTTGTACCAGCTGTTGTATCTGCTAACTTTACAAAGATTGCTGAGGCAGATACAGAGATTACACCAATAAAAATAACTATTAATGTATGCACTTTTGGGTTCTCCATGATGTATAACACTCACTTTCTATATAACTTTTTCCATTTTATAGTACAATAACCTAAAACACTCATCTATCATATCATAGGTAGTTATGTTGTACGATGCTTTATAAATACTTATTTGAAAGAGTTGATTTTATGGAATTTTTTGCAGATACAGCTTTTGTTTTAGAATCTACATTAAAAATGGCAATCGCTGCAATATTAAGTTTAATCATCGGGGTAGAACGTGAATTAAAGAAGAAACCTGTCGGTTTAAAGACATCACTTGTAATTGCAACATTTAGTTGTCTGTTAACAATTATCTCTGTACAAGCTGTTCATCAAGCAACGCCAGTTCCTGGTATTAACATTACAATGGATCCTCTCCGTCTCGCTGCACAAGTAGTTAGCGGTATTGGCTTCCTTGGTGCTGGTGTTATTTTAAGAAGAACTGACAATACAATTAGCGGTTTAACAACTGCTGCTATGATTTGGGGCGCAGCGGGTATTGGTATAGCAGTAGGTGCTGGATTTTATATACCTGCAATTTTATCTGTCCTTGTAGTCTTACTTGGAGTTGAAGTCATTGCACCCATCTTTACAAAGTTTGGGCCGGAACGTCTTCGTTTACAAGACGTCCAAGTATTGATTCGATTGGAGAGTATGGATGATATTGAAAAAGTGATTAATTATTTAGAGAGTAATGAATTTATTATGGAGAAGCTAAAAATTAAGGACTTAGAATATCCAGATCATGTTGTTTACCATGAGATTAGTGTTCAACTCTCATTCGTTGAAAAAACAGATACTTTTGCTGTTTATAAAAAATTCAAATCACTTCCTTTTATTAATCATATTGAGGTAACTATTCTATAAGAAGAAAGAGGTTTCATATGAAAGAAATATTCCATTTATTAAAACAAGGTAATAAACCTTCTCTACTGGCTGCTATTGTCAATTTAGTTTTAGGTATTGTAAAAGGAGTTGCGTTTTTCTTTACAGGTAACGTTGCGATGTTCGCTGAAATGATGCACTCTCTAGGAGACGCAGCCAATCAGTTTTTTGTATTTATTGGTTCTGCCCTTTCAAAGAAAGCACCTACTCCAAAATTCCCAACTGGATTTGGACGCGTTGTTAATCTTGTCTGTCTAGGCGCCGTATTAATTGTTGGCATTTTAGCTTATGAAACAATTGTAGAAGGAATTAATCATATTGTTCATCCAACAACTTCTACAGGTTTATGGATTACAATTTCGGTTTTAGCAGTTGGAGTTATACTAGAAGGAAGTGTATTAATAAAAGCTGCAACTGAGATTGCACAAGATGCTGGAGAGAAAACAAATCCTCTAACAGCTATTCCAAAAGCGCTTAAACATTTAAAAAATGCGAAGCCTGCAACGAAACTCGTCTTCATGGAAGACTCTGTCGCTACAGGTGGTGGTGTCATCGCGATTATCTCAGTTGTGATTTCTCACTTAACTGGATTTGAGGCTGCTGAAGGTATTGCTTCTATCTTAATTGGTTTAATGATGTTCTATGTTGTAGGTACTGTATTTTTAGAAAACGCTCGTGGTGCAATCGGAGAAACAGATGAAGAAATGTTGAACCATATCGCTTACCTTGTATCAGATGACCCAAACATTCGGGACATTAAACGACTAGAAGTCATTAAAGAAGGTGAATTCCTACATGTAGAACTCATGGCAGAGGTTGACCCTACTTTATCTTTCGCATATGTTGATGATATTCGTGACCACTTAATGGAGATTCTACTAGCACAGAAGAAAGTATCGCGTGTTACAATTCTTTTTGATGAAGATGATGGCGTAACAAATTGGCGACATATTGGCGAAAGACCTGACCAACTGAAAACGAATGATTAGGAGGTTCATATGAGTCGAACACTATTAACTAGCGATATTCATGGCGAGTTATATCTTTTCAAAGAATTACTAGACCAAGTAAAATATGATGATTCAAAAGATCAACTTATTTTATTAGGTGACTATATAGACCGTGGACCAGCTTCAAAAGAGGTACTCGATTTTATTATGAAGTTAAAAGAACATGGGGCAAAAGTGTTGATGGGGAATCATGAACAAATTATGCTCGATGTGTTTGAAAAAGAAAATAAATACGAATGGGATTTTTGGCTTTATACAGCTGGGGGATTAGCAACAATGCGTAGCTATGGCTTTACTGAAAAAGATTTAAAGCAAGCTGGCGATTTACATGACTTTTCTTTGCAAGCTTTTTATGTGAAGATCTCATCAGACATTTAGAATTTATTCATCATCTAGATACATCAATTGAACAAGAAGATTATATTTTCGTTCATGCTGGTGTCGATCCGCATATCCCCTTCAATCAAAATACAAAAAAGAGTCTGCTTTGGATTCGAGATGAATTCCACCAAAAATATGAGGGGCAAAAAACAGTTGTTTTCGGTCATACCCCTACAAAGCATTTGCACCAAGACCGCTTAAATAATAAAATTTATTTTGGTGAAAACCGTATTATCGGCATCGATGGGAGCGCAACTTTTGGTGGCCAATTGAACTGTCTAGAGCTCCCTTCTCAAAAAGTCTATTTTGTTCAAAAATAACAAAATAGTTCATTTCTCTTTTTAGTAAAACGAAAAACCGGAACCGCGACACAACGCGATTCCGGTTTTCTTATATTCATATGATTGTTTTGGGAACAATTATACCCAGCCACGGAAGCGAGATGCTTCTGCTGTTTTACGAACGCCTACCATATAAGCTGCTAAACGCATATCAATATTACGTGAAGTAGCTACAGTATAAACATTATCAAATGCTTCTACCATCTTTTTAAGTAATTTTTCATTTACTTCTTCTTCTGTCCAGTAGTAACCTTGATTGTTTTGTACCCATTCAAAGTAAGAAACTGTTACGCCACCAGCACTTGCAAGTACATCTGGTACAAGTAAAATACCACGCTCATTCAGAATTTTTGTTGCTTCTGAAGTTGTTGGGCCATTTGCTGCTTCTACTACGATACTTGCTTTAATACGATGTGCGTTTTCTGCAGTAAGTTGGTTTTCAATCGCTGCTGGTACTAGAATATCACATTCTAATTCTAGTAATTCTTTGTTTGAAATTGTGTTTTCAAATAGAGTTGTTACGGTTCCAAAGCTGTCGCGGCGATCTAATAAATAATCAATATCTAAACCTTCTGGATCATAAAGTGCACCGTAAGCATCTGAGATACCAACTACCTTTGCACCTAAATCACTCATGAATTTTGCTAAGAAGCTACCTGCATTACCAAAACCTTGGATGACAATGCGTGCATCTTTAATATCAATGTTACGACGTTTCGCTGCTTCTTCAATGACGATTGTGACACCTTGTGCAGTTGCTTTATCGCGTCCTAAAGAACCACCTAGTACAATTGGTTTACCTGTAATGAATCCTGGAGAGTTGAATTCATCCATTCGGCTATATTCGTCCATCATCCATGCCATGATTTGAGCATTTGTGAAAACATCTGGTGCTGGAATATCTTTCGTTGGTCCTACAATTTGACTTGTAGCTCGTACATAACCACGACTTAGACGTTCTAGTTCACCCATTGACATTTGACGTGGGTCACAGATTACGCCACCCTTACCGCCACCATATGGTAGGTCTACAATACCTGCTTTTAATGTCATCCACATTGATAAAGCTTTTACTTCTTCTTCAGAAACATTTGGGTGAAAACGTACGCCACCTTTTGTTGGTCCTACAGCATCATTGTGTTGTGCACGGTATCCTGTAAATACTTTTACTTGCCCGTTATCCATTTTGACTGGAATACGCACTTCTAGCATACGAAGTGGTTCTTTTAATAATTCGTACATGCTTTCATCATAGCCAAGTTTTTGAAGAGCTTTTTTAATTACTTCTTGCGTAGATGTGAACAGGTTTAGATTTTCTGCCATTTGATTTTTTCGCCTCTTTACTATTTAATAATTTGCAATCATATGAGAAAGTATTTTTTTGGAAATTCCATCATATTGATTCGCACATATTGTAACACAGTTTAGTTCCATTTTCTCTTATTTTGGGTTTATTTTGAAAACACTTTTTGGATTCTTTCGATTGCCCAATCTAATTCTTCTTTTGTAATAACAAGAGGAGGAGCAAAACGGATAACTGTATCGTGTGTTTCTTTACATAATAGACCTAATTCCATCAATTCTTCACAGTATGGACGTGCTTCTACATCTAGTTCTAAACCGATGAATAAACCGCGACCACGTACTTCTTTAATATGTGGGTTTTTAATTTCACGTAATTTACCCATAAAGTATTCGCCTAATTCTTGAGAGCGTTCAGCTAATTTTTCATCTTTTAATACATTTAAAGCTGCAATTGATACGGCACAAGCAAGTGGGTTACCACCGAATGTTGAACCATGTGAACCAGGATTAAATACACCAAGTACATCTTTATCTGCTACAACACATGAGATTGGGAATACACCACCACCAAGCGCTTTACCTAGAATATACATATCTGGGTTTACATCTTCCCATTCACAAGCAAACATTTTACCTGTACGTGCAAGACCTGCTTGAATTTCGTCTGCAATAAATAGAACGTTATGTTCACGACAAAGTTCACGCGCTGCTTTTAAGAATCCAGCTGGAGGTAATACAATCCCTGCTTCACCTTGAATTGGTTCAATCATGAATGCTGCAGTATTCGGTGTAATTGCTTCTTTTAATTGTTCGATATCACCGTAATCTACTAATTTAATTCCTGGTAATAATGGACCGAATCCACGACGATATTCAGGATCTGATGTTAATGATACAGCTAACATTGTACGTCCGTGAAAGTTACCATTACATGCGATTACTTCTGCTTGACCATCTGGAACGCCTTTTACATCATATGCCCAACGACGCGCAGCTTTGAATGCTGTTTCAACAGCTTCTGCACCTGTATTCATTGGAAGAACCATTTCTTTACCTGTTAATTCGCTAACAGCTTCATACCATGGACCTAATTGATCTGAGTGGAATGCACGTGAAGTTAATGTTACACGATCCGCTTGATCTTTTAATGCTTGGATAATTTTCGGATGACGGTGTCCTTGGTTTACTGCTGAGTAAGCTGAAAGCATATCCATATACTTGTTACCTTCTGGATCTGTTACCCATACACCCTCTGCTTCTGAAATAACGATTGGAAGTGGTAAATAGTTTTTTGCACCGATTGAGTTTGTTTGTTCAATAATATTTTGTGTAATTGTCATCTTATTTTCCTCCTTGTTGTTTATATGTAAACGCTTTATAACAGTGGATAAAAATGAGGGGCGTAAAAACCCCTCATCCACATAAATTAAAATGCTTCTGAAACTGATTTTGATTGCATGTGTAATGTTAAGAAGTCTGGACCGCCTGCTTTCGAGCAAGTACCTGACATGTTATAACCACCGAATGGTTGGTAACCTACGATTGCGCCTGTGCAACCACGGTTAATGTATAAGTTACCTACGAAGAAGTCTTCGCGTGCACGTTCGATGTGTTCGCGGTTTGTTGAAATAACTGCACCTGTTAAACCGTATTCTGTATTGTTCGCAATCGCTAAACCTTCTTCAAAGTCTTTTGCTTTTGCAATCGCAACGATTGGTCCAAAGATTTCTTCTTGCATTAGACGAGCTGTTGGTGCAACGTCTACTACAACTGTTGGATGTACAAAGTAACCAACTGAATCATCTGCTGTACCGCCTACTACAATACGCCCTTCTTCTTTCGCTACATCGAAGTAAGAAGTGATTTTTTTGTATGCTGCTTCATCAATTACTGTTGCCATGAAGTTATCTGGGTTTGTTGGATCACCAATTGTTAATTCTTTTGTTAATTCTGTTACACGTTCTACCACTTGATCATATACATCTTCTACGATGACTGCACGAGAACAAGCTGAACATTTTTGACCTGAGAAACCGAATGCTGATTTTACAATTGCTTGTGCAGCTAATTCTAAATCCGCTTCTTTATCAACTAGGATTGTATCTTTACCGCCCATTTCAGCGATGACACGTTTAATCCAAATTTGTCCTTCATTTAATACAGAAGCACGTTGGTTGATGCGTAAACCAACATCACGTGAACCTGTGAATGATACAAAACGAGTACGTGGGTGATCTACTAAGTAGTCGCCTACTTCTGCGCCAGAACCTGGTACGTAATTCACTACGCCTGCTGGAAGACCTGCTTCTTCAAGAATCTCCATGAATTTGTATGCGATTACTGGTGTTGTTGAAGCTGGTTTTAATAGTACTGTATTACCTGTTACGACAGCCGCTACTGTTGTACCTGCCATAATTGCAAATGGAAAGTTCCATGGTGAGATGACTACGCCAACCCCCAGTGAACGGTAGTCAAATCTATTGAACTCGCCTGGACGTGAAAGAACTGGTTTACCGTCTTTTAATTCAAGCATTTGGCGTGCATAGTACTCGAAGAAGTCGATTGCTTCTGCTGTATCTGCATCTGCCTCTACCCATGGTTTACCTGCTTCAAGTGTCATCATCGCTGACATTTCATGGCGACGACGTTTTGTAATTTCGGCTACTTTGAATAGAATATCTGCACGAACTGCAGGATCTACTTTACTCCAAGTTTTGAATGTTTCGTCTGCAACTTGCATTGCTTTTTCAGCTAATTTTTGAGTTGCTTTCGATACTGTACCTACAACTTCAGTTTTCTTCGCTGGGTTATAAGAAGTGATTTTATCTTCTGTAACGATTTTTTCGCCACCAATAATTAATGGATAATCTTTTCCAAGTTCTTGTTGAACTTTTTGGATGGCCTCTCTATATGCTTGACGATTTTCCTCTTTCGAAAAATCTGTTAATGGTTCTGTTTTGTATGGAATCATTTCTAGTCCTCCTTTGTGTGTTAAAAAGAAAGCGCAAAAAATATTTGCGTTTATTTATCCTTTACACTTATAATAATGCAAGAGAATGTTGCGTTTTTCAAGAGAAAAATTGTAATTTTAACAAATTTTTTTACGGAGTGAGCGAAAATATGAAGAAAAACCTTGATTTAACAGTATTTTATGAATTTTTAACCGAACACTCGACAGTAGGGATTCATGCGATTAATGCACAGGGTCAAACGATTATTTATAATGAACAGATGAAAAAAATTGAAGGATTGAACTTAGAGGATATGTCAGATCGTTCCATCTTAGATGTTTTTCGTTTTAATAATGCAGATGAATCAACATTACTTTATGTGTTACAAACAGGTGAGCCTGTGTTGAATATTAAACAAACGTATTGGAATCATAATGGCCAAGAGATTACAACAATCAATGATACATACCCGGTTAAACAACATAATGAAATTGTCGGGGCTATCGAATTTGCACGTGATATTACCACACTTGAGAAATTAGTAAATCAACCTTTACAGCGTTACGGGGAACCCATTACATTTGATGTGATTACAGCTGTTTCACCTGAAATGAAGCGCGTCGTTCAAATTGCAAAAAAAGCTGCTATTGCAAAGTTACCTGTACTTTTAATTGGTGAATCAGGTACCGGGAAGGATTTGATTGCTGAAGGAATTCATTATGCAACTGTTCCAGTACCTGATGAATTTATTACATTATATTGCAATCGTTCTGATGAACATATGGTTGAGAAATTAACAAAGCAATTAGAAGAACATAACAGTTGTACAATCTTTTGCGAACGAATCGAATTTTTATCGCTTGAGCAACAAAAAGAGTTACTTCAAGTGCTTGAAACATATTCAACGGAACATCTTTTCATCGCAAGTGTTGGCAATGATCCCATTGATTTAATTGCTGAACAAGTGTTATTAAAAGATTTATACTATTTCTTTGCTTCTGTATCCATTACTGTACCACCTCTACGTGAGCGTTTGAGCGATATGGGACCTTTCATTCAAGACTATTTAGCACGTTATCGTCGCATTTTCGGTAGTCAGATTAAAGGTGTCACAAATGAAGTAGAACAACTTTTCCAGCACTACGACTGGCCTGGGAATTTGAAAGAACTTGAAGTGTTATTAGATGAGATGAGTACGATGATTTCGAATGAGGAGTATATTACGTATGACTTACTACCACATCATTTTAAATTAAAGGTACAAGAATATCGTGATAGTACGCCCCTTCACGCAGAGGATTTTGTTATCCAAGCAGAACAAGAACTGATGCCTTTAGACAATTATTTACGTGAAGCAGAGGCCTATTATTTAAATAAGGTACTTGATAAATACGGTCATAACATTACAAAAGCTGCTGAGGCACTTGGAATGAGTCGTCAAAACTTACAATATCGATTGCGTAAATTAAAAAATAATTAAATAAGGATTTAGTTTTCTTTTGAAGTATTTTACCCTATAATCAAACGAGAACATATATTCTCATTTGAAAGGGTGCTTTATTTTATGTGGAGAAAGATTGAATGCGTTGCAATTTATACACAAGATATTGAAAAATCGATTCGCTTTTATGAAATGCTCGGATTAACTAAATCATGGGATACTTTTCAAGATGAACAGAACAAGTGGAGACTTGTAGGAATGACTTTCCCTGATGGCAATTCAGAACTCGTTTTAAAAGATAATCCTGATTTACAATTTTCTGAAACCGAAATTATCGTATCGGATGTGCAAGAAACTTATGAAATGTTAAAAGACAATGAAGAAGTTATATGGATACGCACTCCTTTCCCCAATCACTTAGGGGGACATGTAGCGGTTATGCAGGCTCCTGATGAAAATGTATTTGTTTTAATCGGTAAATAACAGATTGTCACATATAAAAAGAAGAGCCCGGGACATAACAAAA
>NZ_BJOB01000063.1 GCF_006539985.1 Kurthia gibsonii
TCACTCGCACCCAACCACCTCCACAACCACAAAAAAACCCAAGTCGGGGGGAATCTGCCCGACTTGGGTTTTGGGTGTTACTTCTCTGCTTTATATGTCACTTGGAGCGGTTTGATGTGGTTGCCGCCGTTTGCTGGTGTGCGTAGGATTTCGAGCGTTTTTGATTTGCGGCTCAATTGGTCGATGTAGATGTACATCGTGCTGCCTGGTGATTTGCGGTCGACCACGTAGTTGTGGGCTGGCAGAGTTGTTGAGCGTACTGTAATCATGTCGCCTGTTTGAAGTCCTGTAATTTTGATGACGTCCGCGTAGTTTTTGTTATTCGTGATTGTAACTTGGCTTGCTTTAAGTGGTGCGATACCTTCTGGATCAACAGATGTGTAGGCGATGGCACGACTCTCTTTTTTCCCCTTCTCCTGTACCGTCACATAGACCGTTTGCGGCATGTGCAGTGAGTAGTCTTTTGGGATCTCGACATTCGTTGAGATAGTTGCTGTACTCTTAGCTGTTACTTGTAGAAGACGCTTCTTCTTAGCGGCATCTTCATAGACGCGATATGTGGCGTTCTTAATCGGACGCTTAATTTTGAAGATGTCCTGACCGTCTTTAATATTCACAAGTTCCAATGTCGACGTATTTTGAAGCGGTGCCGTATAGTTCGGGCTTGCCGCATATGTTAGCTTACCAATATCTGCTTTTGATAACCATGAATGCTTGATGCTGACATATAACGTACCACCCGCATCTTTGAGTGACTTCGTTTTGATTTTTAATGTGCTGCTTTTCGCAGTCGTACTATAGATTTTCTTCTTCATCGCCGCATCTGTATAGATGGCAACTTGATCCTTCGTAGATAGTTCATTCATCGTAATATAATCCGAAGTCCCCTTATTATTCTGTACAGCGATGACATTCGTATCCAATGTATAATCGCCATCTGCTACCACATGTTCAGGCTGCTTCCAGATGAACACAGAACCTACTAGGATTGGCGCAATGATCCCAACCTTCATCCATTTTGATAACTTCATTTACTCTTCCCCCTACTTCTTCTCTTTCGCATACTTCACAAGCACAGGATCACTCTCAAGCTCACCCGGTTCTTGAATCGTTAAATAGACGGAGCCTGCTGCTGTACCAAGCTGTGGCACATAGACGGTTGTTTGACCAGCACGTGCCTTACGCTCTGCCACAACTGGCGGCTCAAACGCTTCTGTGTCCGGCGTCACATACGTCGTCTCCTTCTTCGCACGATACACACGCACGATGGACTCTGGCTTGATTGGATTAATATGAATCGTGTCCGTATATGTCTTATTATTCTTCACTGTCACCGTCTTTGCGTTAATCGGCAGTGATTGCTCAGGCGTCAATAATAAAGACTGTACCGCACTCTCCTCTGCTCCTGGCGCTTGCACCGTCACATAGACAGCCTTTTGCTCAAAAGCATTCTCATATTTCGGTAGCGCGCAATTGATTGACAGATAACCATCTTTTGACGCACGCACAGACGTAATCATACGTGAACGATCCTGTCCTTCATATACACTATACGTATAACCCTTATACGCATCATGAATTTTGATAGAATCCGTATAACCCGAACGATTCACAAGATGCATACCACTCTCACCCAACTGCTGCATGGCAGGAGCCTCTGTCGTAATCGCCTCATAGTTGCCAACCTGCTGCCCATTACGCTTTAAAATGAAATACAACGTCTGACGCTCATCCTTCAACTTCTTCGTAGAGAATTGCAATGTCGAACTCGTCGCCGTCTTCACCTCAATCGGTGTATACATGGAAGGATGATCATACATGTATAACACATCACCCTTCTTAATACCTGCGACCGTCACATAATCCAACGCCCCCGGTAAATTTTGAACAACCATGCGCTCTGGCGATAACTCAGACTGTGCCGCACGACCATCGGGAACAGCCGCTACTAAAAACGTCGCACAGAGAGGAACAACCAATAAACGCTTCCATGAAAAACCTGTCTTCACACAAAAGACCTCCTTTAAAATGTACATACACAAATTATACCAAAAAGAACGAAGAATAAACCAAATATTAACAAAAAGGTAGATACTCACCAAAACAATCAAATCTTTACGAAAACAAAAAAAGAACCCCGCACAGGTTACCCTGTACGAAGCCCTTTTTGAATTTTCACTCATGCGTTAGTCAAAAACGAATGTGAGTTGGATTAAGGTGTTACTTTGTTACTGCATTAGTTTCAAATGTAGAAATAGCGTTTGTAAGAGTTGTTTTTGCATCATTTAAAGTAGTTACTGTTGCCGCTGCTGCATCATGTGCTGATTGAGCTGTTGCAATTGCTTCAACTAAAGTTGTAGCTTGAGCTGCTGTTACATATTTACCTGCTGTTGTTTCAGTAGATGCATTTGCTGATACTGTATAAGTAACAGTTCCAATTTTAATTGTTTTTACAGCTTCACCGTCTTTAGTAACTGTAACTTTAGCAATTTCAGTTGCTAATGCTGTTTTAGCTGCTACTAATGCTGCTGCATCTGCTGCTGCATCTGTTGCATCTTTATCAACTGTTGCAGTTGTTGCAGTTGTTGTTGAACCTTCTTTTAATTTGTTATCAGCAAGGTCAACTGATTTAATTTCTGAATCTGTACCTTTTACAATTGTAATTGAAGCAGATTGAGAAACGTTTACTTCAGAACCTAAAGTAATAATTGCTGCTGTACCTAATTTAGCATTAGAATCAGCTTTTGTTAATTCAATTTTTTCAATAGTAGCTGAAGTTGTTGAACCACCGATTAATACTTTGAAATCATCTTTATCAAGTGATTTAACTTCTTCGTTAAATACTACTTTGATTTGTTTAGTTGATTTTGCAGTATTTGTATCTACTAAATATTGAGCCGATACGAATTCGCCTGAAACATTATCTGTTAATGTTACTTTAGCAGTTGCTTCACCAAGATCACGTAAGTTGTTTACAATTGTTTGACCTTTAGCTGTTTTAACGTTTGTTGATACAGCTAATTTGTAATGAGTAGAGTACTTGATTGATTGGTCTGGGAATGTAATTTGAACGTGTTTTTTGTCTTGGAAGAACTCAACTTTTGTTCCTGCTGGTAAAGCTTTACCATCTAATGTGTAGTTAGCTGGATTTAATGCTGAATCATCCATATCTTGACCATATGCTAATTTCACAACGTTTTTATCTGCTACTTGATCAGCAAATGTTTGTGATACATATTTAAAGTTTGAGTCATCTGCTACTTTTGCTGTTACAGTTGTCTCGTTATTTTTTGTAGCTTCTGCATTGTATGAAACAACATTTGTAGTGTCAGTTTTGAATTTAACTTTATCTTGTTTCAATGTTACTGTGTAAGCAGAAGAACCTTCATATTTTGGTGTTACTACTACTGATAATTTTGCTGCTGCTAATCCACTTGCTGGTGTTAATGTAACAGTGTACTCAGCCGTTGGAAGTACAATACCATCTGCATTTTTAACAATTACATCTGCTGATGTAAGAGATGCTGCTACTGCTTCAGTTGCTTGGTTAAAGTCTACTGTTAAACCGTTTGTTTTTGATGAGTTATCACTTGGTGTAACACGTGTGATTTTTGCTGTTTGTTGTAATAAAGTAGGTGTTGTAGCATTTTTAGATAATACTACTTGTTTAGTTGTTTCTAAACCAACATATTTATCACGATCTTTAAATGCTTTTACAGTTACATCTAAAGTAGCTTTCGTTTGATCTTTACCATATAAAGGGTTAGCAAACGTTGTATTGCCAGTAGCTTCTGGAATTACTACTGTAATATGGTCTACATATTGTGAGTTTGTAGCATTACCAATATCAGTAACATAAGCTTTTGCATCAGTATCATTACCAATTGTATTAGCTGTGCTGATTTCGTACTCATGGTTACCTTGTTTAATTACTAATGATTTAGCATCTTCTAAAGCAACACCTTCACTGAAGTAAATTGTGAATTTATTTGCATTATCTGCAATTACAGATTTAACTTCTGGAATAGCTTCGCTCTTAGTTACTGTATAAGTTAAAGATAATGTATTTGAAACTTGTGCATTGTTACGTGCTGTTTCATATACATCGAAGATTACGATTTCATGAGAACCTTCTTTAACTTGTTCATTTGATAAAACATTTGAAATTCGGTAAGTGTAGTTACCTGCAACTTCACTATCATCTAATGTATCTTCCACTGCTACAAGTGATGTTGTGTTGATTACTTTACCATCTACTTTGATCAAACCAGTTGTTTTCTTTACTGGACGGTCAAATGTGATATAAAGACCTTTATCACCATCATATTGTACTGATTTTAATTCTGGTTTTGCTGAAGCTTCAAAAGTAAATACGTCAGAAGCAAAACGTTGAATTTTTTTGTTAGAATCTTTAGCTGTTCTTACTTCGTCTTTTACTTGGACAACGATTTTATCGCCAGCTGAGAATGTTGCAGTATCATCAAGGCGTACGATTACAGTGTTTTTGCTATCACCTTTGAATTTAACATCTACAAGTTTTGCTGAAGCAATTTTAGAACCGTTTAATTCGATTTCGTAGTTAGAAGTATCTAATGCAGTTTTTGCATCAACGTCTACTGAGTAAGCGATTTCTACTTCAGAAGCATTGATTGTTTTAGCAGAAGTAACCTCATACTTCACAACTACGCCGTCTTTGTACTCAACGCCGTCGAATTCGCCGTTAGCTAATTCACCGTTGTTGTAGAATTTTTCGTCGTGTTTAACGAAGCCAGTTGAAAGAACTGAACCATTGTAAAGTTTACCTTCGAATACTTCGAAACCTTTGTTAAGAACTGGACCATCGTAAAGTTTACCTTCGAATAGAGCTAAACCTTCGTTGTGGTAAGAATCTTTATAAAGGATTGATTTGTATAGAGCGTAACCTTTTGAAAGTTTACCTGCTTGGTATAAACGATCTTGGTAAAGACCTGTAGATACAACTTTTACACCTTTTACGTAGTAAGAACCAGCGTAAGTACCAGTAGTTACTTTTTTGATACCTTTTACGTAGTAAGCGCCTTTGTAAGTACCAGTAGCTAATTTACCATCTTTGTAGTATTTTTTAGCGTAAAGACCTGTAGATACTTTTTTAACACCTTTTACGTAGTAAGCTTTGTTATAAGTACCAGTAGTTACTTTTTTAACGCCTTTTACGTAGTAAGCGCCTTTGTAAGTACCAGTCGCTTTTTTACCAGCTTTGTAGTAAGTTTTGCCTTTTAAGCCTGTAAGTTTAGAACCGTTTTTGTAAACAGTTGATTTGTAAGTTACATAACCTTTAACTACTTTACCTGATTTAGCGTAAACTAATTTACCAGACTTGATTTTGTATTTGCTTGCTGCAGATGCATCCGTAGTTGCTACTGCTGATGTTACAACTGAAGCACCTAGAGCTAGGGCTGCTGCAGTTTTGACTAATTTGAAATTACTCATGAATGAAAATCCTCCCTTATTGGATATGATTAGCATTTGCTGTTTGAAATCGTCAGCTAACCATGCTTAGCCTAATTATCATCTAATAGGATAAGATTTTCCACCTTTTTTTATTCCAAAATATTGCACTTATAAAGGACTATATCATTATAATGCCATTTTTATCATTTATTTATTAGTTATATTTTGATTAAAAGAAATATTATTATTATAAAGAATAGTTTATTACCACTTTATTCTTTCATTAATACCTTTTGATTCATTTTTGATTTTTAGGATATATTTTCCAATACGTTTTACCCATGTAACAATTGTCATATCACTTTTTACACTTTTCACATGATGTTTCTTCCTATTATATAGCGATTGTATCCTATCTTTTTTTTACATATTTTTGAATTTACGATTGTAACGGATTTGTTACAAAAAGAAAAGACCGTCCTTTTTTTAGAACGATCTTCCCTGTCATTTATTGAACTTTTAAGATAGTTGAGCTGATCCAGCCTGTTGTTTTAGTTGTTGGTACGTAAACTTGATGCCATACGGTACCTTTTGCATCTTTCTTCGTTACGATTTTGCCTGATGTATCTTGTACGAGTTTGACGAACTTGCCCTCGTCTAATACTTTGATAACTTTTGTACCTGTCGTACTCGCATCGTTTCGGACATTCGCTTCTGTTGTCGTGCGTGCTAAGTTTGTAAATTGTAAATCTGATTTTAGCACCCATGCTTCCTGCTCTTGAATCTTCACGCGCATCCACGTACTTGCGACATCGTCATTCGTTCCGTCGATTGTCACTTTTGTGCCGATATTATAATTCATCAGTACTTTACCGTATTCCGATGGCAGTAGGCGAACTGTTGTGAATTTCGTCACTGTCGCTGTGATACCTGCATCAAAGAATTGATAGGTTGGTGGTAGTGGCTTACCTGCTGGAATAACATTCGTGTAATTGAATACAGGTTGTGTTGGATCGAGTGTTGAGACTTTCGCCTTGTCATAATAAGTGGCGTCATATGGTTTCATATTCCCCATGATGCGTCCGATACTCGTCGCCCATGATTTATCCGAAGCATACTTCACATTCATACCTGCTGCTGATGGTCCATTATTGTAGATGGCCCCTGCTCGTAAATATTTACGATAGATGGCATCTGCATAATACTGTACGCCGTCATTTCCTGTTGGGAAGTAAAGCGCGCAACTCATCGCACATTTGTCATAGGCTTGATAGCCGAAGAAGTTATTTTTGTATTGTGAGATTTTCGAGCTACCCCACCCTGTTTCGACGATCGCATGCGCCAACATGAACTGTGCGTTAATGCCATAGCGTTTTTGCATATCTAAAAATACAGGAATGGCTTTGTATAGATTATTATTTTTGATTGTCGTACCTTTCACATTCACAAGGAATTGTTCCATCTCTGCTTGCGTGATATTCGATACTTTTCGAAGGTTCATGTATTGGTACGGGTTACCGAAGTAGTCGGCACGCACCCATGCAAATTTCGAACCGATTTTGCCAAGATAATACGTTGTGTCGTTGATGACTTGTTGTTTTGTGGCAGTGAACTTCGTTGCTGGATATGATTTTAAATCTTTAAAGCGAACATTACTCGCATTCGTCGCACCTGCTACGGTCGTCGCATTCCCCAGTCCAGTTAGGTATAGGACTTCTGATGAGGCTGTCGGCTCTTGGACATTTGCTGACTTGAGCTCTGTTGACTTCACCCAGCCTACTACAGTGTCCTTTCCTGTTGTTGAGAGGCGTGATAGCTCATAATAGGTCGTGTTGCCTAATTTCGCTGAACGATTCATTGTAAATTTCTCTGTTTTCTCTGCAGTCGTCCATGTGCGTGTCGTCTGCTTCACAAGGTTAGTATAGAGTACAGCTGTCGACTTGATTGTCCCTTGTTTTGAAATCTTTTGATAGACAGGTGCTTCCACTGGTGGCGGTGTTGGTTCAGGTGTCGGATTTGTCGTTGTCGTGCGAGATGATAGCACCCACATGAGCTTATTATCTTCTGTTTTTCCGTAATACCACAGAGCTGTGCCAATCTTCACTTGTTTTGAAATGGTGAACGGTTTGCCCTTCGTAAGCGTCTTCGTCACAATATCGTCCGCTGCGCCCCATGGCATCGTATAACCGTACCCACCGCCTGTTAGATATGCTTCTTGATTCAATGTGCTTTCTACGCCATAAGGATGCGTTTTAACGGCGTCTTTTTCCACCCAACCGTCTATCCCTAGATTGTAGTAAACTGTATTCTTGTAGCTTGCTTGCTCTTTTACCACATATGTATGAGGTGCTTTCGTGCCAGCCTTTTGCTTCGTTTTATCATTCGTTAGGTCTGTTTGAAGTATTGTATTTTTATCGTTTAGTTGCGCAATAAGTGATACTTTCGTCACGACAGGCTTTTCTGTCGCAGTTGTGAGCTTTTGATCGCTTAGTGACGTCGCTGGAAGCCATGTCGTCTGATTATTCACTGTACCACGATACCATGTTGCCGTTCCTACCTTCACCGTTTCGGCATTAAGGAAGGTTTTATGTTTATAGGGAGCCATTGATGGAAAAATAACATTACGTGCTAAACCGCCCGGACGCGTGTAACCCGTTCCTGTTCCTTTAATGTAACGTGTCTTTTTCGTATTCGTCATCACCTTATAACTTTTACGCGTGATTGACTTCGACTTCACCCAACCGAGTGCTGCTTTTTTCGGGTCAGCATGGCGACTTACTTGGTAATAAGTTTCGTCACCTGTCTTCGTTGCGACTTTTGAGATATAGAAGATTTCATTCGTATATTTAGTTGATGCCACCACACTCTTTTTCGAGCCAGGTGCTGTATAAATGCGTGATTTTTGTGATTTGAGTTGTCCCAATTGGCTTGTGTTACTCTGTTTATAGGTAGCTTGTGTCGCGGCTTGTACTGTTGACGGTTCCATAAGTTGTGTTGCCGAAGATAGTACAAAAGTAGAAGCTAAAAGTCCTATAACAATTGACTGTTTTTTCATTTGTTCTCCTCCTTTTGTAAGTTATCATATCATATTTTTAGCATGGGGTACGTCCTATTTTTCAAATTACTGTTTACGTTAGTATTGTACTTTTTTTCCTTTTCATGTAGGTTGAAAAGAGGATAGTTGTTAGAAAGGATGTTGGCATGGAGATTTCAAAATATCGTGAATCGGATTTAGAGGAGATTGTCGACTTATTCTTAGATACCGTACATGAAATTAATCGTAAAGACTACAGCCTCGCACAGCTTAATGCATGGGCTCCTTACGAACGACGCCAAGAGATCATCGAATCTTGGCAAAAAACATTGCGTGAACACATCTCCTACGTGGCACGCTGCGAACATAAAATTGTCGGATTTGCTGATTTAACACTTGATGGACAGATCAACCGCATCTATGTTCACAAAGACTACCAAAATCGAGGCATTGCAAAAAAATTACTATTTGAACTCGAAAAAGAAGCTTACCAACTCGGCTTGATTCACCTCGACACAATGGCGAGCACCACAGCAGTCCCCTTCTTCCAAAACGAAGGCTACGACATCGTGAACGAAGAAACCACGATACGCAACCAGATTGCCCTACAAAACTTTCATATGCGCAAGGAATTATGACGAGTGATTCATTGGAGTGACTCGTTTTTTTGTGGGATAGTGTTTCGATAAGGCTGGACTTTCGGTAGAGACTTAAATTTTCTATGACAACTCTATTCTTATGGACATAATATTTGTCGAAAGGGACTGATCCGCGCGCGAAAGGGACAAATGGTCGCGCGAAAGGGAATCCACGCCGCTGAAAGGGACAAATCCGCGCGCGAAAGGGACTGATTCGCCTCTGAAA
>NZ_BJOB01000064.1 GCF_006539985.1 Kurthia gibsonii
TAGGATTATTTTCCCTTATTATATAATATATGGATTTTTAAGGAAAGTGTTTTTGTGCGATTTACACAGATTCTTCTATTTCATCCTCTTTTTCTGTCGGAGATGGTGTGTGTTCACCAAAAACAGAACGCTCAAGAATTTCTGCTACATCATATGTGCCAACAGATTCTTCCACTTCTTTCGCTTTCGTACCATCCGATAACATTGTTAAGCAATATGGACAACCTGCTGAAATCATAGAAGGTCCGACCGCCAATGCTTGTTCTGTTCTCGCAACATTGATGCGATTTCCTACATGTTCTTCCATCCACATGAGACCGCCACCTGCGCCACAGCACATCGCATTTTCACGATTACGTTCCATTTCCAATAATGTCACGCCTGGAATCGCTTTTAAAATATCACGTGGTGCATCGTACACTTCGTTGTAACGCCCTAAATAACATGAATCATGGAAGGTGATTTTTTCATTCACTTCATATTGTGGAACAATTTTCTTCTCTTTCACTAATTTCGCTAGTAGCTCTGTATGGTGATACACTTCACCTGACCAACCGAAATCACTGTATTCATTTTTGAAGATATTATAAGCATGCGGATCAATCGTAATGATTTTTGTAACGCCTGCTTTTTCAAATTCTTTAATATTTGCTTCTGCCAACTCTTGGAATAAGAATTCATTTCCTAGACGACGCGGTGTGTCACCTGAGTTTTTCTCTTTATTACCAAGAATCGCAAATGAAATGCTTGCTTCATTTAATAAGTGAGCAAAAGAAAGTGCAATTTTTTGTGATCGACTATCGAATGAACCCATTGAACCAACCCATAATAAGTATTCGAATTCTTCGCCTGCTTTTTGTGCTTCTTTTACGGTTGGAATGTGTAATTCTGGGCGTTGGTCGCGCCAGTTTTCTTTTTCTTTACGATTTAGCCCCCATGGATTTCCTTGACGTTCGATATTTGACATCGCGCGTTGTGCATCTGGGTTGACCTTACCTTCTGTCATCGTTAAATAACGACGAAGATCGATAATTTTTTCTACGTGTTCATTCATTACAGGGCATTGATCTTCACAGTTACGACATGTTGTACATGCCCAAATTTCTTCTTCTGTGATGACATCCCCAATTAATGATGGGTTATAAATATCTTCTACTACTGCTCCTTCTACTCCACTTGCCATCGCCAATTGATTTCCTTTTGACTGGTTGAATAGGAAGCTTGGAACCCACGGTCTTTGAGATGTTTGAACAGCACCTTTATTCGTTAAGTGGTCACGTAGTTTCAACATTAAGTCCATTGGTGACAGCATTTTTCCTGTACCACTTGCAGGACACATATTTGTACAACGACCACATTCTACACAAGCATATAAATCAACTAATTGTAGTTGTGTAAAATCTTCAATTTTTCCTACACCGAATGTAGGCATCTCTTCTTCATCTTCTGATTCCTCATCCATATTGAAGTCAATTGGTGTTAATTTACCAACAGGACCTAGACGATTCAGATATACATTGACTGGACCAGCAATTAGATGCGCATGTTTTGATTGTGGAATATACACTAAGAAAATGAGTAAGAATAGTAAGTGAACCCACCACATCGCATAGAAACCAGCTGCTGCTGCAACAGGTGAGAAGAAACTAAAGATTGTAGCGACTCCAGATGCGACTGGTTCTGACCATGTTGTGTCTTCTCCGTTCCAAATTAACCCCATACCATTACCCACTAATACAGAAATCATTAGGCCACCGATGAAGATTAATACTAAGCCTGATTTGAAGTTACGTTTTAAACGGACAAGCTTCTCAACATAACGACGATAGAATGCCCAAACGACTGCAACTAAAATTAAAAGTGCTACAATTTCTTGGAAGAATGTGAAATATGGATAGAGTGGTCCAAGCGGCAAATGTGAGCCTGGTTTTAATCCCTTCCAAATGAAATCAATTGCGCCAAATTGTACTAAGATAAAGCCATAGAAGAACATGACGTGCATAATACCGCTTTTCTTATCCTTCAATAACTTTTTTTGACCAAAAACCATCACCCAGATTTTATGTAATCGAGCTTTTACGTTCTGATCAAATTCTGTTTTCTTACCGAGCTTAATGAAATCGTATCTTGTTTTTAAAAGATAGCTAAATAGGTACACTGCATAAAGAACAACTACTAAAAAGAGTACCCAGTTTAAAACGAGTAGACCATTCATTGTACTTCCCCCCCTGTGATAACCTATTATTTCCCCTTTGTTACCACCTTTTTCATATATTTGAAACGATATATATACTTCTATTGTAGATTATGAATAGGTATTCAGTCAACATTTTTCACGCATTATGCTGTTTTTAATTGGAAATATGCTCGTAAATGCTTATTTTATTTAAAAATAAAATAAGAAAAGACATTAGAATTCTCACTTCTAATGCCTTTTCTATACTTATATTATTTCAGTCTATGTAAGTCATGTTGTAAAATTTTTGAAATATTTGCTACTTGCTCGGTTGTTACACCGATTAATACCATCGTGGAAGGACCTGCTGAAGAAGTGGGGTCGTACGGTACATTTTCTACATCTACCACATCGATTAACTCCAGTTGCTCTAGCTCATTTTGCAAGCCTTTCGAACCAAGAGGAATCACTTGTGTAATGTGCTGATTTTTCAGCGCTTCTACAATAACTTGGAGATTAGCAACTTGATGAACGTTTTGTAATAGCTGTTCGCCAACAAGTGGTCGACCGTATGTAAACCAATGGAGTTCAGATAGATTAGGAAATGGTCGCTGCTTTTCACCAAGCATCGTAATGCCAAATCCAGACTGTAGAGTTGGCATGTTCGTTTCGGTACTTCCACTAATCGCCGGAACAGGTATTTGCACTTCTTCAAAAACGCGATTGATTCCCGTAATATACTTGCCCCATGCTTCTTCACTCGTAAAGTTTAACAAGATGATTTCTTTTGGAATAGCCTGATTCGCTAATTGTTCAAGTAGTGTAACGCGTGTAGAGTAGTAACTCGTAACATCATCTGACACATGAACGACATCTAATTCTTTTTCGCCGATTGCGCCAGAATTATCACTTGTAATTACTAAATTCCCAATCTGTCTTGCATTCCTCATGAAACTTCCACACCTGTTCGAACGAATGCTTTTCTAAGTAGTGGCAAGAGTATTAAACCAACTACAACATTAATTAATGTCGCGACTAAAATGCCTGGTGCTACTGCAAAATACATCGCTGGTGATAATAAGAAGTAAAATGGGAGTGGTGATAGTACACCATTTGATAAAGTAATCCATGCCCATGCTAACTTCTTCATTCCTTTACGATAAATAATGGCTGCTACACTCACAACAACTGCCATCTCAAGGGCAATGAAGATATGAAATGGCAATGTTAACGGGAAACCTGAAGATAGCGCTGTTGCCATATGTCCAAGTGCTCCCGCTGCTGCTGCAAGTGGTGCTGGAATAAATGCAATACTAATGAACGCTGGAACTGAATCCAATGCTGGCGTCCCCGGAGGTACAGGAATTTTAATAAAAGAACCAATTACGGAAAGTGCCGCAAACATTGCAGTTAAAACTAAAAGTCTAGTCTTTTTCACGTTTGTCACCTCCCTTCTTGGCGCGACCTCCGTCCTTAAATACTTTCGCACTTCTTGCGTATTCAACATCTGGTACATTTAGACGTGAATTGACAACGCGCGCTACAGCGAATAAGTAATCTGATAAACGATTTAAATAACGCTGTACGACAAGAGGTACATCTCCTTCTTCTGATTGTTTTAATAATGTCACCATTTGGCGTTCTGCACGGCGTGTAATCGTACGTGCGATGTGTAAAGTTGCCGCTGCTGGTGCGCCCCCTGGTAAGATGAATTTCTCTAATAATGGAGGCTCATCCATTAAAATATCAATACGTTGTTCCATTACTTCGATTGGTTCATCTGTCATTTTATAATGACGTTCTTTCATGACATTCGCTAAATCGCCACCGCAATCAAATAATTCGTTTTGAATATTTTCCAAATCATGTAATACATCTTCAAATAACGCTGGATCTAATTCTGATACAGCCTTGCCAATAAATGAATTTAATTCATCAATCGTTCCATAAACTTCTACGCGTGCATCATCTTTATCAACGCGACCTCCAATTAAGCTTGTTTTACCTTTATCGCCTGTACGTGTATATAAATTCATTATGTCATCCTTCTTTCTATTTAATCTTTTGTGGAATTCCATACCAAATTCGTGTAATTGTTTGACTTTCTGCAAACAAAAGTTGATATAACCTACCTAAAACATCACGTAATTTTCTTTTTTCAGAAAAAATTGGAACGACACCTCTACCAATGTCTTCTATAATGACATAGATTGATTTGTATTTAAAACCATTTTTTACAATTTTATAAAAAAAAGTTTCCGCTACTTCTTTTTCAGGTTCATTTAGAAAAGGTTCAATTTGCTTCTCTAAGTCAGTAATAACAAGTATTTCAGCATGTTCATTTTCTATATTACTGTGTTGTAAATCATCACACCAATCAACTGCTTGCCCTTCTAATTGTTTTGCTATATATTTTCTTTTTCCGTTATATGCACCACCGATAATGACATGCATCGCTTTCCCTCCTTAAAGTCCTGAAAAGATGTGAAGGTGAGTTCATAGATTTCATCATGTGAAATCGCCCAATCCCAAAATCCAGATGGCTCGGGCGCATATTTCATAAGGAGCATACGAATCGTGCCACCATGTAAGACCATCGCACATTTCTCTGCTTCAGTTATTTCAGAGATGCCCATTTCTACACGCTGTTGAAATTGCTGAAAGCTCTCTCCATTAGGCGGTGTGACTTCAAGCGGATCATCAATCCATGCACGATATACTTCATCTTCTTTTAAATCTTCATACGTTTTCATTTCAAAATCACCGAAATTCGTTTCGCGAAAAGCAGGAATCCCATGAAAAGTGGCATGCGGATAATACTGCTTGGCTGTTTGTTCACAGCGCTTTAAATCGCTACCGTAGACGATTTGTACAGTTGAATCAATGATGGGAAGTTGTTTTACCACAATTCCTTCATCCGTCCATCCCACATATTTTCTCTCCACATTCCCCTGTGTTTTCGCATGGCGCGCTAATGTAAGAGTAAAAGTAGAATCCATAACATCAACTCCATTCCTTCGATGAAAGCACCGTATAAGTCACCTGAACTACCGCCAAAATGTTTGATTGTCCAACTACGATAAAGACGTGACATGCCTAATACGAACAGGATAAACACAGCGATAATTAACCATGCCTGTGTAAACACCCCGACAAGAATTGCTACGACTAATAAACTACCAAAAATCGTATAAACAAACGACTTCATTAAAATATGTGACTTAAAAAAGGCGCCAAGTCCTGTTTCTTTATTTGTCGGTGTTTGAACGAGGTAGCATGCCATTCCTAAGCGTGCTAAAAAGGGAATGAATAAAAACCAATAGATAGAGATGGCATCTGTCGCTAAAAGTTGTGCAAAGAATAGAACTTTAGCTGCTAAGAAAATCACGAGTGCCATTGCACCGAATGCACCGATACGTGGATCGTCTAAAATCGCATGACGTTTTTCTCGATCACGATATGAAAAATACGCATCACTCGTATCGACAAAACCATCTAAATGCAGTCCACCTGTTAAAATCGAACCCGTTAAAATGACTAAAAACGCGATTAATAGAGACGACCAATTCGTATAATGCATCAGCAGTTGATACACACCATACATGATGGCACCCATACATGCCCCAACAAAAGGAAGCATACTAAACATCATTGTCACATGACGTTTTGTCATCGGAAGTTCCTTATTGACGGGAATGACCGAAAAGAACTGAACTGCGAGTAAAAATCCTATCATCTACTTTCCTCCTTTCCAGTAGTGAGGAATGCCATAATCCATCTCGATTGCTACGGCACAAAAAGAGACAAGCCATTGATGAAACAGACCGATTTGCTTTCGATAAAATTCCACTTCTTCACTCTCGTATTTACTCTCATCAAGCACTTCATTCGATACAATGAAAAATGGAATGTGCTGTTCGTTCAAATGACGACACCATTCCTTCGCTTCTTCTACTCGCTGTTGAAAACGCTCTACATGTTGCCACTGCATGGATTCGTCATCCAACTGTACATACATCTCATTCGTCAGCCATGTCGTGACACAATCCCATAATACAACTGCATCTTTTGGAATTCGATTTACGAGTGTCGCAAAATGCGTCGGCTGTTCAATAGTCGTCCATTTTAGTGATGTTCGGTCTGCTTGATGCCATGCAATGCGCTGCTTCATCTCATCATCGAATGCAACACCTGAAGCGATATAATACATCTTTCGATTCGTCTGTTGTGCAGTTTGTCGAACAAGTTGTTCTGCAAATGCACTTTTACCACTTCGAACACCACCTGTTATAAAATGGCTGTTTGTTGAAACCACTGCGTCATCTCCTGTTCTACAATCTTCATTTCCTCAGCTGTTTTCAAACCCATGCGAAGCCACTCACCTTGTAGTACGCGATAATTTTCAGTATGACGGAATACGATGCCCTTTTCTAAAAAGTAGCGATAAAACTGCTTGGTTTGCTGTGGATTTGGTAATTGAAAACAGAGATAGTTCGTCTGACTATTAGCAACGACACAACCTTGATTTCTTAAGTATTGACGCCATTTTTCACGCTGTTCAATTGTAGTGTCGATTGTCTGCTTACGATATTCTTCCTCTTGCAAACACTGTGTTCCAATCGTTGTGGCTAAGCCATTCACATGCCAATGTGATGCATAAGAAGCCAATTTTTGAATCAATTGTGGCTGCGCAACCAGATAGCCCAATCGAATACCTGCTAATCCATACATTTTCGTCATCGAACGGACAATGATTGTATGCAAAAATTGCTCTCTGCATGGAATCATCGTTGGCTCTGGTTCTAACCAATCCATAAACGCTTCGTCTAAAATGACGTAGCAGTTGAATTGTTCTCCCCATTCCATAATCGTCTGAAGCTGTTCTTGCGGTGGTAATACACCTGTTGGATTATTCGGTGTACAGAGATAGATTGCCTTCGCCTGCTTCATCTCTTGTTGAATTTGTTCCATTGGTAAAGACCATGTACATACATCTTCAACTTCTACATGAATCAATTGTGCTTTATGTACAGATAAAGTAGCTTCATACTCTGAAAAGGTTGGATGAACGAGAATGACACGTTGTTTCGCTAAAAACATCGCTAAAAAAGTGAATAGCTCGGCTGCACCATTACCTACAAGTACACATTCTTTTGATATGTGATGCTTGTTCGCTATCGCACTTAAAAAAGGTTCTCCCTGTGGATCAGGATACTTCTCCACAACTCGGACATATTCAGTCCATGAATTTCGGATAGATTGTGGAATCCCCGCTACATTCACATTTTCACTTAAATCAATCATGTGTTCAGGTTGTGGGATCCCAAGTTGTTGAAATAGTTTATGTGGATTAGCTCCATGACTGGGTAGCATAGTAGATGACACCTCCTAAAATCGAACAAAGTAGCCAAAAGCAGATACTCGCTTGCTGCATTTGTCGAATCGTTTTTTGAATATCTTGTGCTTGTAATGATTTCGTAGAGTGCCCCATCTCTGCACGATGTGAAGCAATGCCTTCATAGTAGTTTAGGCCACCTAGTTGAATACCAAATTGATATGCAGTTGCCGCCTCTAAATAACCACTATTCGGACTTGGGTGCTTTTTCGCATCTTGTAGCCATCCTTGTAGTCGCTCGCGATATGTATAACTCGTTTCATTATTTGTACAAGTAACGATGAGAAATCCTGTGATACGGCTTGGTAGCCAATTGACAATGTCATCTAACTTCGCAGAACAATAGCCAAACTGCGCAAATCGTTCATTTCGATAGCCTATCATTGAGTCGAGTGTATTGATTGCTTTATACATCCACATTCCTGTCGCACCGAATAGAAAACCGTAAAATAGCGGTGCTGTAATCCCGTCACTCGTATTTTCAGATACCGTTTCAATCACACTACGCGTAATATTCGCTTCATCTAAAAGCTCTGTATCACGACCAACAATCCACGATAACTTTTTACGTGCTTCGACTAAATCACCTGAAAGAAGTGGCGTATAAACATCAAGTGCTGCTTGTTTTAATGACTTTTGCGCTAATGCAATTGTCATGAATATTGTTTGAACGATTAGATAGACACCCCAATGAATTTGATACGCTACATAGCTAAGAGCAAACACAATGCTTCCGGTTAATAAGAGTGTGGAGAGTGTTAGCATGAAGCCTTTTGCGATGCGCTGTTTCCCGTGATTCCACTTTTTCGTCGCAAAGGAAATCCACTTCCCAATCCAGATAATCGGATGGGGAAGTTTAGGTGGGTCACCAATTAGACGGTCCAACCAGAATGCTAGTGTACACGAAATTATATGTAAAACGATTATCATTCCATCATCCCCTTTGCACGCTTGTAATCGTGTAAAGCATCTACAACCGTTTCATATACGCCTCTTCCTAAAATACGACCAACTGGCGTAACGGTCCCTGCATAGTTTTGATTTGTTCCTTGTTGTGTTGCCCCAATTAGAATGCTATCTGTTGATGTACCTGTCGCAATGGTATTCGATATACGGTCTGTAATTTTTTCATCTGCGAGTGCTTTTACCTTTGCTTCTGTAGCAGTCATCATCGCTTGTACAAAAGCTTCTTCTGTTAATGTCGCATCAATGAACGCCCAAATATTAATCGTCCCTACTTCGTAAAAAGGTTTTCTTAAATAGGATTTTGACACATCTACTGCATTACCGACACCAGCTGTCACCATAATGACCACATGAATAGCATCTGCTTCAAATTCTCGAATGATGGCATATCTAGCTGCTACTGCTGTCATCATCGCTACTGTTTGATCTGGTTGAAACCCCTGTTTTTCAATGTATTCCTTCATTTCTGTATGTGCATCTTCACACATATAATTAGCATCTACTGCACGATTCATACATGTGTTATACCATCCAAAACCTGCATTATGTAAAGCAGATGAGAGAATTTTCAACGGTTGATTCGATTCGAACACAACATAGGAGGGACGAATCTGAATCTGTTCTTTAGAAATAGTCATAACATAAGTCGTTCCTCTCTCAATATATTGCTTGAAAAATCAAATAATTTTAAAGCTCTTTTAAATTATATGCTAAAAAAGTATGCAAAACAAAAGACCTTTTTCACTTTTATATAAAAAGAAGTTTTATATTCGGATTTTCGAATGAT
>NZ_BJOB01000065.1 GCF_006539985.1 Kurthia gibsonii
CAAAAGCAGGAATTCCCTTTGGCGCGTGGAATAGTCCCTTTCGGAAGCAAATCAGTCCCTTTCAACGCTAAACTCCTTTAAAAAAGTGCGAAAATGACCATGTATTTAACCTTGATAAAAAGGGTAGATTCCTGTAGTATAAAGCACGTTGTTTAAAATAAAATCATCGTTTTACATCATATAAAATTTTGAATTTACATATAAATAATGCCATAATTATAGAATGAAGAAAGGGGTATTTCAATGTATGTAACGCAGCAAAATGGCTGGATTGAGGTAATTTGCGGTAGTATGTTCTCTGGGAAGTCGGAGGAGTTAATTCGTCGTGTACGTCGTGCACAATTTGCGAAACAACGCATTGCAGTATTCAAGCCAAAAATTGATAATCGTTATAGTGAAGAAGCTGTTGTATCACATAATGGCACAACCGTTATTGCTTATCCGATTCAAGAACCATCAGAAATGTGGGATTATATCTCAGACGAGTACGATGTTATAGCAATTGATGAGGCCCAATTCTTTGGTCACGATATTATCGAAGCGGTACAAAAATTAGCAGATCATGGTTATCGCGTGATTTTAGCTGGACTTGACCAAGATTTTAAAGGCGTTCCATTTGGACCGATGCCATTTTTAATGGCGATTGCGGAACAAGTCACGAAATTACAAGCTGTATGTAGCGAATGTGGCTCACCAGCTAGTCGCACACAGCGTTTAATTAACGGAGAACCTGCAAAAGCAGATGATCCTGTTATTTTAGTAGGTGCATCTGAAGCATACGAACCAAGATGTCGTCATCATCACTTTGTACCAGAAGGTAAGACATCTGTTGTAGAAAAGTGATGAAAAAAGTCGTTTTTTAGGGTAAAATATATAGGATGATTTTTAAAAGAGTAGCAAGAGTTACTCTTTTTCTTTATACTATTATTGGGACAATAAATAGATAAAACATGATATAGATTAGGAATAAGAAAGGAAAAGGTGAAAATATATGTTTGATCGCCTTCAAGCAGTTGAGGACCGTTATGAACGTTTAAATGAGTTATTAAGTGACCCAGACGTTGTATCGGATAATAAAAAATTAGCACAGTATTCAAAAGAACAATCAGATATTCAAGAAACAGTTGAAGTGTATCGTGAGTATAAATCAATTAAAGAGCAAATCGCTGACGCAAAAGAGATGTTAGACGAAAAGCTTGATCCGGATATGAAAGAAATGGTTAAAGAAGAATTAAAAGAACTAGAAGTACAAGTACCAGCCTTAGAAGAACGCTTAAAAGTACTTTTAATTCCAAAAGATCCGAATGACAGTAAAAACGTAATCATGGAGATTCGTGGGGCAGCAGGTGGAGACGAAGCAGCACTATTCGCAAACTCTCTATTCCGCATGTACAGTAAATATGCGGAAACACAAGGCTGGAAAATCGAAGTTATGAACGCGAACCCAACAGAACTTGGTGGGTATAAAGAGATTGTCTTCATGATTAATGGACAAGGCGCTTACTCAAAATTCAAGTATGAAAGTGGCGCACATCGTGTACAACGTGTTCCAGAAACAGAATCACAAGGTCGTGTACACACATCTACATCAACGGTAGTGGTTATGCCAGAAGCAGAAGAAGTAGAATTAGACTTACAAGAAAAAGATATTCGTGTTGACATCTACCACGCATCAGGCGCAGGTGGTCAGCACGTCAACAAAACAGCATCAGCTGTACGTATGACGCATATTCCAACAGGTGTTGTTGTAGCGATGCAAGATGAACGTTCACAATTAAAAAACCGCGAAAAAGCGATGAAAATTTTACGTGCGCGTGTATATGATAAATTACAACAAGAAGCGCAAAGTGAATATGATGCAGAACGTAAATCAGCTGTTGGTACAGGTGACCGTTCGGAGCGTATTCGCACATATAACTATCCACAAAATCGTGTAACGGATCACCGTATTGGTTTAACAATTCAAAAATTAGATCAAATCATCGAAGGTAAGCTCGATGAAGTATTCGATGCACTAATTATGGAAGAACAAGCGAAAAAATTGGACCAACTAAATGAACCAAGAATGTAAGCAAGTTTTCGAGGCCCTTCAATGGGCTTCTTCTTTTTTAGAGGAAAAAAATCGTGAGGCGAATGCAGCCCGCTTACTACTTCAGCATGTTTTAGCTGTTGATTATACAGGTCTCATGTTGAATATGCGCGAGCCTTTAACGGAAGAACAGCAACAACAATTTGAGAAGCTAATCCAAGCTCATATTGATGGTAAACCAGTTCAATATTTAATTGGAACAGAACAATTTTACGGTCGTACATTCCAAGTGAATGAAGCTGTATTAATTCCAAGACCAGAAACAGAAGAGTTAGTAGAGCAAGCACTAGAGCGAATGACAGCGAAGTTCGGTGATGCACCATTATCACTTGTGGATATTGGAACAGGAAGTGGTGCAATCGCAGTCACATTAAAAAAAGAGCGCCCGAGTTTGCAAGTAACAGCTATTGATCTAAGTGAAGATGCACTTCAGACTGCGAAACAAAATGCACAACTGTTAGAAGCCGATGTCACGTTTTTACAAGGTGATTTAACAGCACCTGTTCAACATCAAAAGTTCGATATTGTACTATCAAATCCACCGTACATTGCGTTCGACGAAGTGAACGTGATGAATGAAGTAGTATTAGAACATGAACCGCATACGGCCCTATTTGCAGAAGAAAATGGTCTACAATTGTATCGTAGACTTTGCGAGGAATTACCGCATATTGTGCATAACCAAGCAATTATTGGTTTTGAAATAGGTTATCAACAGGGTGAAGCTGTGCATAACTTATTGAAAAAAAGTTTTCCACAGGGGAAAATTGAAGTTTTAAAAGATTTATTTGGACAAGATCGCATGATTTTTTGTGAAATCGGATAGTTATCCACATCTGTAAAGTATAAAACCTTTACATTTAATAAAATAATTAGAAGTGGTGCGAAATGCGTAGTATCAATACTTATAAGAAGTCTAGAGCACCTATTTTCAAATAAATTCGTATATTTCTGAAAAAGTTATGCACAGAATTTCACGAAATATCCACAATTTTAATCTAAAAATCAAAAATGTGCATAACTTTCTGAAAAATTGTGTGGGAGGAAGAGCAAAATGGAGACAAAACGAGTCGTCGTCAATCCAGATGGTACATTTACTTCTGCCTATGATGAAGCAGTTCAGTTATTAAAAGCAGGCGAGGTTGTCGCGTTTCCTACCGAAACAGTTTATGGACTAGGTGGCGTTGCAACAAGTCATGCGGCAGTAGCGAAGATTTATGAAGCAAAAGGTCGCCCGTCTGACAATCCGTTAATCGTTCATATCGGAACAATTGAAGAGATTGATCGCTATGTAATCGATGTAAATGATAAAGCAAAAAAATGTATGGATGTATTTTGGCCAGGTCCTTTAACCGTTATTTGTAAAGTGAAGCCAAATGTACTCTCTGAAAAAGTAACAGCTGGTTTGGATACAATTGGTTTACGTATGCCAAGTCATCCTGTATCACTACAATTGTTACGACATCTAGGTGAACCAGTCGCTGCGCCAAGTGCGAACCGAAGTGGTAAGCCCAGTCCAACAGAAGGTATTCACGTAGAAGAAGACTTAGCAGGTAGAATTCCGATGATTGTAGATGGTGGCGCAACAGGAATTGGTGTGGAATCAACAGTAATTGATTGTACATTGGATATACCGACCATTCTACGTCCGGGTGGTGTCACAAAAGAAATGTTGGAAGCTGTCATTGGAGAAGTTCATCAACCAACACACTTAGAACAAAAAGAAGGTGCTCCAAAAGCGCCCGGTATGAAATATACACATTATGCACCGAATGCGCCTGTTTATATGATTGAAAAAGATGAAGAGAAAATCCATTCTGCAATTCAAGCGTTGCACAAAGAAAATAAAAAAGTGGCTTTACTCGCACCAGAAAATTATGCGTGTGAGCAAGCGGATTATTTCTTCTCATTTGGACAAGATACACAAGAAGAGATGGCGTTACATCTGTATCATGCATTACGTGCTTGTGACGCAACGGATGCAGATATTGTACTCGCAACTGCGACAACGACAGATGGTGTGGGTTCAGCTATTATGAACCGACTTGAAAAATCAGCAGGCGGTAATTGGTATAAATAAAAATTTTTAAAGAGAATCACGCAATTAAGTGATTCTCTTTTTTCTAGATGGTATGTGTTAAGATGAATATAATAAAAATAGATGGAAATAAATAATGTATGAAGTCATATTTAATACTTTAGACATAATATTTTTTTGGTAAAATGTATCATTTTTCCTTCTAAATAAGGTATAATTTAACTACAGGAGAGGTGCGCCATGCAAATTTATTTTATTTGTACAGGTAATACATGTCGAAGCCCAATGGCAGAAGCAATTTTGAAACATAAGAAATTAGAAAATGTGGAGGTATATTCAGCAGGTGTTTATGCACAATCAGGTGTTCCAATGTCCACAAATGCCCAAATTGTATTACAAGAAAATGGAATTGAAACGCAACATCGATCTTCACCAGTAGATATAAATCGATTAAATCAGTCAGATTTAATTTTGACGATGACAGAATCGCATTTACATGCATTATTGCAAGTACACCCACACATTGCGGATAAAGCATTTACATTACATGAATACGTATATAATATGCAAAAAGATGTATCGGATCCATACGGTGGAAGTGTAGATGTCTATCGTCGTACATTTGAAGAACTACAACGTTTGATTGACGCACTTCAATCGAAAATAGTGGAGGATTAATACATGGAAAAAGAAAATAAGCACGCATTTAGTTTACGTAAAAAGTTAGTCTTATTTGTAGTAGCATTAGCAGTCATTACATACGGGACGAGCTTAGTATTTATACAATATATTCAGCCTACGTTCTTTCCCGATTCCAATGTATTAGTATTTGAGATTGTAACGTTTAGTTTAGGAGTTATGTGGTCTGGTATTTTAGCAGCAATTTTAGCATTCTTTATTATTAAGCCGTTACAACAACTTGAAAAAGTAGCGCTAGAAGCAGCAAAAGGGAATATTCATCAAGAAATTGAGGTTCGTAAATCAAAAGATGAAATCGAATCTTTAGCGAAGGCTTTTCAAACGATGCTTGTCAACTTGCGTCAAATGGTCAGTAGTATTGAAGATAATTTTCAACAAACGAATCAAACGGTTCGCGCTTTATCAGTAGAATCAAAAGAAGCTTTAGAACAGTCGGATGCCATTGCCCAAACAATCGCACAGATTTCAGAAGGCGCTGTAGATTCAGCCATCTCGATTCAAAATACAGCAGAAGCGATGGAAGATGTACGTTCACTAGCAGATGAAGTGAATAATCATGCAGTAACTTCTTCAGAGTATTCTCGAAAAATGATTGGTGAACTGAATCGCACAACAACAGCCATTGAACAACTTGTGAAGGGTATTCAAGATATGGCTGAGGGGAATCGTCTTGCGTTACAAGATATCCACCAATTAGAACGGAATGCTAATGAAGTTGAAAAGATTATTTTATTAGTCGGTTCAATTGCAGAGCAAACGAATTTACTGGCATTGAATGCGTCAATTGAAGCAGCGCGCGCTGGTGAGCATGGTAAAGGATTTGCAGTTGTAGCAGAAGAAGTACGTAAACTTGCGGATGGTAGCGCGGAAGCAGCAAAAGGTGTTGCGAATTTAATTCAAGTGATGCAAGCAGACGTTGTACAAGTTGTAGGTAAGATGACGTCACAAGTTGAAATTGCAGAACATGAAATGGCACGTGTCAACGAAACAACAGACGCCGTTTCAAGTATGAATCAGATTGTGAATAAGATGGCATCTTCAGTAGATGAAATCTCAACATTTGTTGAAAAACAGTTACACAATATTGAACAAACAGCACAACAGTCACAAGAAGTAGCAGCGATTGCTGAGGAAACAAGTGCAGGAGCGCAGGAAGTTCGCAGTGCGGCAGAAGAACAAGCTCGTTCGATTTCGCAAATGGATGACCTATCACGCAACTTACAAGTACAATCAGAAGAACTGCATAAAACCATTCAGCAATTTAAGTAATAATATAATAGTAGAAAAGAGAAATCACTTGAGAAAAGTGGTTTCTTTTTTTTATTTCAGAGATGGATTTGATCCCAATGTTAGTATATAGAACATTTAAATATGTAGAACAATACGAAAACAATGGGAGGTGGGCGATTCAGTCCATCTCTTTTTTGTGAAAGAAATTCAGGTTTGAAATAGGTTTTGATTCACTAAAGAAGTAAAAATGAAAAAAAGATAACATTTTTTATCCATATAGTAAGAATTATCAGAAAAATTAACGTATTGTATAAATCTACAAAGTTCGGTATTATGTATTTAAAGAGATGTTTTATTTATTTGAAAGCTATAAGAACTATATATAACTTAACTATTTTATCTATTTAAGTTTTAAACGTTCGTCTTATAGGTGTGGAAGGACCTTGGATTTTGAAAATATATGTCTTTCTCAATGTAAAAATGGTAATATTGTAGTGAACCTTAAACATAATGAAAAGAGGGATTAAATTGAAAATCGCAATTTCATCTGACCATGGCGGAAACAATTTACGTAAGGAGATTATGGCCTTATTAGATGAGCTAGGATTCAGTTATGAAGATTTTGGACCTCAAGACGACAGCTCTGTAGATTACCCTGATTACGCAAAACCAGTATCAGAAGGTGTTGCTTCAGGTAATTTCGATAAAGGTATTTTAATTTGTGGTACAGGCATTGGCATGTCAATCGCTGCAAATAAAGTAAAAGGAATTCGTTGTGCATTAGTACATGACGTATTCTCAGCAAAAGCTACACGTTGCCATAATGATTCAAATATTATTGCAATGGGTGAGCGTGTAATCGGCCCCGGCCTTGCACGTGAAATTGTCGCAACTTGGTTACAAACAGATTTTGAAGGTGGTCGTCATGAACGTCGCATTGAAAAAATCACTGCACTTGAAGAACAAAAATAAACGCAATTCGTAAGGAGTCATGATCATGTTAGACACAATCTCGCAAGATCTAACCATCTTATTAAATGAATTAGCAGAACAAGCTACTTTTAAAGAGGGGCAATTATTTGTTGTCGGATGTTCCACATCTGAAGTCAAAGGTGCAAAAATCGGTACAGCAGGTGGTTTGGAAATTGCAGAGGCACTGTATCAACCACTTGAACAATTTGCAAAACAGCATGGACTTTATCTAGTATTCCAAGGCTGTGAACATATTAATCGTGCTTTAACAATGGAGAGGGAAGCAGCTGAACGCTATCAATTAGAAGAAGTTGCCGTTATTCCAGTCGTCAAAGCAGGAGGATCGATGTCAGCATATGCTTATCGTCATCTGCAAGACCCTGTCGTTGTAGAGACTGTACAAGCTCATGCAGGAATTGATATCGGCCAAACATTAATCGGTATGCATTTAAAGAGGGTGGCAGTTCCTGTTAGAACATCTGTCCAACGTATTGGTGAAGCTGTTGTAACAGTTGCAAAAACTCGTTTAAAACTAGTCGGTGGAGAACGAGCAGTATATACATTAGGTTAATTAATTATTTAGGGGGCAAAGAGAAATGGAAAAACTTGCAGCAAAAGATAAGGCGGTATTTAACGCAATTGAATTAGAATTTGCACGCCAACAAGAAAACATCGAGTTAATCGCTTCAGAAAATATCGTAACAAAAGCAGTAATGGAAGCACAGGGTTCTGTATTAACAAATAAATATGCAGAAGGTTATCCTGGGAAACGCTACTACGGTGGTTGTGAATTCGTAGATATCGTAGAAGATATCGCGCGTGATCGTGCAAAAGAATTATTCGGTGCAGAATACGTTAACGTACAGCCTCACTCGGGTGCACAAGCAAACATGGCAGTTTATTTCACAATTCTTGAGCAGGGCGATACAGTGCTTGGTATGAACTTAGCACATGGTGGTCACTTAACACATGGTAGCCCAGTAAACTTCTCTGGCGTTCAATACAATTTCGTAGAATACGGTGTTACAGAAGATACAAATGTAATCGACTATAACGATGTTCGCGAAAAAGCATTAGCGCACAAACCAAAATTAATCGTAGCAGGTGCTTCAGCTTACCCACGTGAAATCGACTTCGCTAAATTCCGCGAAATCGCAAACGAAGTAGGCGCATTATTCATGGTGGATATGGCACATATCGCCGGTCTTGTAGCGGCTGGTCTTCACCAAAACCCAGTACCATATGCTGATTTTGTAACAACAACAACACACAAAACATTACGTGGCCCACGTGGCGGTATGATTCTTTGTAAAGAAGAATGGGGTAAAAAGATCGACAAATCAATCTTCCCAGGAATTCAAGGTGGTCCATTAATGCACGTAATCGCAGCGAAAGCAGTAGCATTCGGTGAAGCATTACAACCAGAATTCAAAACATACGCACAACAAGTCATCACAAACGCAAAAGTTTTAGGTGAAGCACTAGAAGCTGAAGGCATCAAAACAGTTTCAGGCGGTACAGATAACCACCTATTATTATTAGATGTACGCTCACTAAACCTAACTGGTAAAGAAGCAGAAGCTTTATTAGATGAAGTACACATCACAGCGAACAAAAACGCAATTCCATTTGACCCAGAAAAACCATTCGTAACTTCAGGCGTACGTATCGGTACACCAGCGATTACATCTCGTGGTTTCAAGGAAGAAGATATGAAAGAAGTTGCTTCAATCATCGCACTTGTATTGAAAAATCCAAACGATGCAGCAATCAAAGCAGAAGCAATTACACGCGTAAAATCATTAACAGATGCACACCCAATTTACGCAGACTAATTTTACAAAGTTAAGAAATCGCCTGAGTGCGGTTTCTTTTTTGTTAGGGTTTCGAATAAGTGTCCCTTTCGGAGAGTCGAATTCCCTTTCGCGCGCAGAAAAGTCCCTTTCGGAGAGGTGAATTCCCTTTGGCAT
>NZ_BJOB01000066.1 GCF_006539985.1 Kurthia gibsonii
TTCATCTACCCTTGACATCAACGCTACCACCTCAACATGGTACGAGTTGATAGAATTGATGAATTTGCTATTTTTAATGAAATGTTCGTATTCGGGAACATGTCGACTAATTTGTAGGTTTGTGGGAACATATCAACTGATTTTTTATGATAAAAATTTTTGGTTTTAATATTTTTATTTGACTATTAGAGCTGGGCAATTTACTCTTTTCATTACTTTATGACTTACGCTACCTAATACCATTTCTTGCAATGAATTGAGTCCCCGACTACCTATAACAACCATATCAACCTTTTCCTTATTTGCGTATTCAATAATAGTAGGACCAGGATATCCATGTAGTATTTCAAGTTTATATTCTATATTTTTCGACTTCACTTTTTCTTCTATTGGAGAAAGTATTTTGCGACGAGTATATTCAAGTTCTTCTTTTCCCTGTGAATGAAGAATTTCATTTTTAGATTTTGAATAATCAACAACATAAATAATTTCAATTCTACAATCGGAAATTAACGAAGCGATTTTCACCGCTTCATCAGTTGCTCGTAATGAGTTTTCTGATCCATCAACAGCTAGTAATAATCTTTTATACATTTTCAAACCTCCTATTTTATTAATTGTTTAATCTACATTATTATTCACAGCGAGTTTATGGAATATCTCTCTGCTTGATGTATCTAAACCAATGATAGTTACCTTATTATCTTTTTCTTGAAATTTAATCACTGCTTTATCAACTGCCCCTACAGCAGAGTCATCCCAAATATGTGAATCTGAAAAATCAATTATTATATTTTTATTCTCCAAATTGAAATCAAATGACTTTAAAAAGTCTTCAGTTGATGCAAAAAACAACTGACCTTCCACTTCATAAATTACTTTATTATCTTGATGTTTACTTTTCACTTTTAACTTTGATATTTTAGCTACAAAGAAGATCGCACTAAGTATAACCCCTGCAATAACACCCTTTGATAAATCATTGGTAGCTACAACTATTCCTACGGTTACCAACATAACAATTGAATCAGTTTTGGGAGCTCTTCTAAGATAAGTAAACGATGACCAATCAAATGTCCCTATTGAAACCATAATCATTATTCCTACTAATACAGGCATTGGGATTTGTATGACTAAGTCCCCTAATACTATAATTAAAAACATCAAGAATATCCCGGCAATAAAGGTAGATAACCTTCCACGTCCACCAGACTTCACATTTATAACTGATTGACCGATCATTGCACATCCAGCCATCCCACCAAAGAACCCTGTAACGATATTTGCAATACCTTGTCCTCTTGACTCTCTGTTTTTATCACTTTCTGTGTCTGTCATATCATCTACAATGGAAGCTGTAAGTAAAGACTCCAGTAATCCAACAATAGCTAACGCTAGGGAAAAAGGAAATACAATTACTAATGTTTCCAACGTAAATGGAACGTTTGGAATAAAAAACTCTGGCAATGTTCTTGTGATAGCTCCTAAATCACCGACAGTGCGTAAATCAACATTGGTATAAAGTGCTACGGCTGTCAATACAATAATTGCGATTAATGGAGCTGGAACAGCTTTGAAAAATCTCGGAAGTATATACACGATTGCTAATGTAATTGCTACAAATACATACGTCAAATTAGAAATCCCAATAAAGTGAGGTACCTGAGCCATAAAAATTAGAATCGCTAATGCATTTACAAAACCTATCATGACAGCTCTTGGTATGAATTTCATCACTTTAGCTACTTTAAATATACCAAATAATATTTGGATTACACCTGTTAGGATAGTTGCAACCAGTAAATAATCAAGTCCATGTTCTTTTACTAAAGGAACCATAAGTAATGCCATTGCACCAGTTGCTCCTGAAATCATTCCCGGTCGTCCTCCGACAAATGCTATAATTACAGCGATACAAAAGGAGGCATATAAACCAACCATGGGATCTACACCTGCTATGATGGAAAATGCAATTGCTTCCGGTATTAGTGCTAATGCAACAACAATTCCAGCAAGTATATCCCCTCTCACATTTGAAAACCATTCTCTTTTTATTTTCTCTAACACTTAAATCTACACCTCTTCTGTTTAAATTTATTTTTTATCCCTCGAAAAATCCAAACTGACCTTAATAAAAATAGTTTAACACCTTTCGTCCCAAAATGGAACCATTATGGGAAATAACATATTATATTTTATGATATAATTATTAGGGCTTCTTTTTTAAAATAAAGGGGTGTTTAATATGTTGATTGGTTATATAAGACCTGAAAGTGATGATGATAATTATAATAAACAAATAACAACACTTCGTGAAATAAATTGCGATAAAATAATTATCGAAAATCATTCTTCCGCAAAGAATCGAACTAAACTTAACGAAATGATCCATACACTTGAACAAGGTGACAAAATAATAATCACTAAATTATATTCGCTAGCGGACTCTACACTACATTTAGTCGAGCTATTACAGATGATTGAAGACAAAGGTGCCTACATAAAATCAATTAGAGAAGATATTGATACGAGCAATGAAAGTGGGTATCAATTTAGTTATATTGTAAAACATCTAGTTGAATTTCAAAGTGATGTAATTAGCGAAAAGACCAAGAAGGGATTAAATAAGGCAAAACAAAGAGGAGTTACTGCCGGAAGACCACGATTACCTGATGAAAATGTAAAACGTGCTATTAATATGTATCAAAGTAAAAAATATAGCCTATCTGAAATAAGAAATGAAACTGGTATTAGTAAATCTACCTTATATAGATATCTTGAAAGTTAATTATCATTCTACATTCAAAGATACAGTTTAATCCTATATTGTTAATTTAAACTAACGTAGCATATTCTGAAAATACGCTGCGTTAGTTTTTATTTTATATTGCTATTTCCTTTTCAATACCCGATTTAAACTCAATCGTTAAATTCCTTTTATGAATCGTCACTCTTTCAATTAACTGCCTTACAAGCAGGTCATCGTATGTTTCAAGTTGCTGCGGTTGCTCTTTTAAATACTTTGTCATTTCTTCAATCCGCTGTCTAAGTCCTTCTCGAACTGCGTTTTTCATCATGACTTCCTGCTTCAGTTCCCGCAATCGATATATTTCTTCCGCCACATCATCGTAATCTTCTTTTGAATTTGCGAGTCTGAGCAGTTCCCTTTGATGGTCTTCTAACTTTTCATCAATACCCACTGTTGGTTTATCTGCATTTTCATTCAAAACTGTTTCAATATTTTCTATTAATATGTTCAAGTAATTATCTTTGTTTCCCAAGACTTCATTGATTGCATGAACGATGGCTTGCTGGAGTTCATCTTCTCTGATTGTTTCTGCACTGCAAAGATGTGTTTTTCTTTCTAGTCTGCTGACGCATCGCCACACGATGGATCTGTATCCGCGGTTATTCCAATGCACCCTTCGGAAAACATCTTCACATTCTTTGCAAAAGACTATACTCGACAAAGCATACTTGCTGCTATACACTCGTTTCTTTCCAGTTTTTCCGTTTCGGATATTTGCCCTTCGCATCATTTCTTCTTGAACTTGTAAATAGATCTCCCTTGGAATGATGGCTTCGTGGTTATTTTCTACATAGTATTGTGGAACGTGACCATTGTTGACAACTCGCTTTTTCGTTAAAAAATCTACGGTATATGTTTTTTGAAGCAATGCATCTCCGATATACTTTTCGTTTTGAAGAATCTTTTTAATCGATTCTGGTCGCCACTTCGTTCGTTTAGCTGCGGTTAATATCTCATCAGCTTCAAGGCCACGTGCAATTTGAACCAAACTGGACCCCTCTAAATATTCTCGAAAAATCCGTTTAACGATTTTCGCTTGTTCCGGATTGATGACTAATTTGTTATGTTCATCTTTTGTATAGCCTAGAAAGCGATTATGGTTCACTTGCACTTCACCTTGCTGGTATCGGTATTGAATGCCAAGTTTTACGTTTTGACTAAGTGACTGACTTTCTTGTTGTGCAAGAGAAGCCATGATGGTGATCATTATTTCGCCTTTGGCATCCATTGTGTTGATGTTTTCCTTTTCAAAAAAGACAGGTATTTCTTTATCTTTCAATTGCCTGATATATTTTAAACAGTCTAGCGTGTTTCTCGCAAATCGACTGATTGATTTAGTAATGATCATGTCGATTTTTCCACTCATACTATCTTCAATCATTTTATTAAACTGCTCGCGCTTTTTTGTATTTGTTCCAGATATCCCATCATCAGCATAAATACCCGCTAACTCCCATTCAGGATTGTTCTTAATATAGGTAGTGTAGTGTTCCACTTGAACTTCATAACTAGTTGCTTGTTCTTCGCTATCTGTTGATACCCGACAATAAGCTGCTACTTTTAATTTTTCCTTTTCCTCTGCATCAACATTCCTCGTTCTTCTCCTAGCCGGGATAACTGTGACACTTCTTGCTAAGGCCATTTTAAGTCACCTCTTCTTTAATTAAGCTGTATACATATTCTGCTTGTTTAATTGGATTGTCGTATTTGTTTTCCACTTTTTCGATTGTAAATGCGAATGGTGGTGTAAATGATTCTTCCTCTTTTGTTCTATTTAATCGACCTAGCTTCTTCGCTCGTTTAAATCTCTCTTCTTTCAACTGTTCAAATTGGGATTTTGAAATTAATCTAGGGAATATTCCATTCCCTAGATACCTTTCATCTGTTAATATTCTTGTAATTCCTCCATGTGATCGGTTAATACCAGAATCATTTGCTGCATTAGCTAAAGATTGGCCCGATAAGTATGATGCGATTAAAAGCTTTAATTGCTCAGCTTCTTTGGCATGAACTTCAATTTTTCCGTTTACTATTGCATATCCAAAAGGTGTATGTGCCATCAGCGCTTAACCCCCTCCCTTAATGTAATGCCACAATTCAAATGAAATCCTATCTCATTTGGTGAATATACGAGTATCTTTTTTACAATGTCTTGAAAAGATTCTTCATCAAATGCATCTATAAATTTTCCTTGCTTAAAATATTTAATGAGCCGCTTCACTTCACTTAGCTGATTTGAACCGTCATTGATTAAATACAGTAACTGCTCTCTTTCTTCTTTTAACTTCATGTGTCTTTGGGACAGTTCGATTTTCTGTTCATTAAAAATTGCTGGTTCCAAAAAACCTTTTGCCATTAATTGAATTAACGTATTAAGTTTGTCTTTTATAACTTCGAGTTGTTCTTCAATTTCGGTAATTTTTTGATAGGTTTCATCTTGATTTGAAGTTTCTAGTTGTTTGGATAGTGAGGTTAAAACATAACTATATCCAAACTTTAGTTTATTCATCATCGTAATAAATGCCTGATGAATACGTTCTTCCCTTATAAAAAGCATCGAACACTCATCTTTGTTTTTGATGTGTGTTGAACAGCACCAGGCAATATATTTACTATGCGTAGATGTGTGAATTCTTCTTTTAAATGTATCGCCACATTCTGCACATTCAATCTTTCCTGAAAATGGATAACGGTTTAAATACTTTCTACTTCCAACTGCTATATTTTTTTGACTTGCCTGATATTCTAGCATTCGATTAGCCACTTCAAAATCAGCATGCGTAATAATCGCCTCATGATGATTTTCAATTAGGTATTGATCAAGTTCACCTTGATTAACCTTTCGATTAAAATGTTCATCTGTATACGTCTTTTGAAGCAACACATCCCCAGTGTACTTTTCGTTCTTTATAATTCCACGTATCGTAGTTCCAGTCCATTTGCCATTTCTCTTAGTTGGAATTTTCTCTTTGTTTAGCTGCCTGGCAATTCGTTCTGTTCCCACTCCTTCAAGTACACTATTGAATATTCGCTTTACCACTTGTGCTTGTTTTTTATTTACAATTACTTGTTCATCGATATAGTCGTAACCGTAAGGTGGATATGATAATTTATATGTCCCACGTTTGAATCTTTGCCTAATTGACCACTTACTGTTCTCCGATAAAGATACGGACTCATTTTCTGCAAGGCTACTTAAGATTGAAAGCATAAGTTCACTTTCCATCGAATTCGTATTGATGTTTTCCTTTTCAAAATAAATGTGCACACCCAGGTCCATCAATTTTCTGACTAACTCCAAGCAGTCAATTGTGTTTCTCGCAAATCGACTAATGGATTTTGTTAAAATGAAATCAATTTTTCCTTTTTCGCAGTCGGATATTAAGCGAATCAGTTCAGGTCGTCTGTCTTTTTTCGTTCCTGTAATACCTTCGTCGCTATAAATATCAATAAGTTGCCATTCAACATTCTTCTCAATTAAAGTTTTGTAGTGTCGTCTTTGCGCTTCTAAACTAATCAATTGATCCTCATTTGATGTTGATACACGTATATAGGCAGCAACCTTTTGTTTCGGTTTTACTGCTGAAGATGTTGTCACATCTAGTGTTGTTATCTTCCTCATCCACTCAACCTCCTTTCTTGTACGTGGTATATTAGCGTTATAACGCTGTTATATCAAGGTTTATCGCATATTAATGGACCTAATAAAGGATTGAATTTTTGACGATTTAATTTGCTTATTTGATTGAATTCTTCCTGAGAAATGAGCTCTTCTTCTCGTAATATCATTAGAGTTTTTTCAGCAAGATGAAAATTGAGTTCATTTTTAAGTTGTTCTTTAGTTGGTTTTGATTGTTTATGATTTGGTGTTTGATGATTAGGTGAGAGTTGTGTCATTCGCATGTAGATTTCCTCCTAAATAGTGTTCTACCTATATGCGAAAAAAAGAGAGGATTCGAACCCCCCTAAGTTTTTAAATTTTAATTCGTTGCATATATAAGTATATGCTTATATAATTATATAAAAGATAGGAGGCCTTAAAATGTTAAATGCAAACATTGAAATGAATACTGCATCAGAAATCTTCAAATTATTAGGTCATGAAACACGATTAACAATGTTGAAAATACTAGATGATCACGATTGTTGTGTTTGCGAATTTGTGGAGATCTTTCAAGCTACCCAACCCTCTATTAGTCAACACATACGTAAGTTAAAAGATAGTGGATTAATCAAAGAGGAAAGAAGAGGGCAATGGATTTTTTATTCTACAAATGAAGAGAATGTGCATTATCATTTTATAATCCAATTGCTAAATCTGTTGCCAAATCAAAATGAAAAGTTAAAAGAATTAGAAGATAGTGGTACACGAATTAAGTGTGAATGATTGGGGGAATAAATTTGTCATCATCGATTATACTTGCATCACTCATTTTTTTACTAACACTCGTTTTAGTCATTTGGCAACCGAAAGGCCTGTCAATTGGCTGGTCTGCATGTGGTGGAGCAATCATCGCTTTACTCATAGGTGTCGTAGACTTTAGTGATGTAATCGAAGTAACCAGCATTGTATGGAATGCCACTTTAGCATTTGTTGCCATCATTTTAATCTCACTTATTTTAGACGAAATCGGTTTATTTGAATGGGCAGCATTACATATGGCGCGTATAGCTAAAGGTAATGGAATAAAAATGTTTATTTATGTCAGTATTTTAGGCGCAATTGTTGCAGCGCTTTTTGCAAATGACGGGGCGGCATTAATTCTTACACCGATTGTTCTTGCAATGGTTCGTAATTTAAATTTTAAAGAAAAGATGATTTTCCCATTTATTATAGCAAGTGGATTTATAGCAGATACAACATCCCTTCCTTTCGTTGTGAGTAACTTAGTGAATATCGTATCGGCTGATTTTTTCAATATCGGATTTATCGAATATGCATCTACAATGATCTTACCAAATATTTTTTCATTAACTGCAACAATCTTAGTACTGTTACTCTATTTTAGAAAAAACATTCCGGAAACATACGATGCTTCAGACTTGAAGAAGCCACATGAGGCGATTCAAGACATGAAATTATTCCGTCTATCATGGTACGTATTAGCGATATTATTGATCGGTTATTTTACAAGTGAGTTCATACAACTACCTGTTTCGATTGTTGCAGGAATTGTTGCGATTTTATTTTTATTCATCGCTAGAAATAGTAATGCTGTCAATACGAAATCCGTTATAACTGGTGCACCATGGGCGATTGTTTTTTTCTCCATCGGTATGTATGTCGTTGTATTTGGTTTAAGGAATGCAGGTCTTACAGATGTATTAGCACGAATCATTGAAGCAAGTGCTGAACAAGGTTTATTCGTTGCCACCATTTCAATGGGATTTATCGCTGCAATCCTTTCATCTATTATGAATAATATGCCTACTGTCATGATTGATGCAATCGCTATCTCAGAGACAAATACAACTGGTGTGATACGTGAAGCACTTATTTATGCAAATGTTATTGGCTCTGATTTAGGTCCAAAAATTACACCAATTGGTTCACTTGCAACGTTACTATGGCTTCATGTACTCTCTCAAAAAGGTATTAAGATTTCATGGGGTACGTATTTTAAAACGGGAATTATTTTAACGTTGCCTATTTTGTTCATTACGTTGTTAGGGCTCTACATCACATTAATTTTATAATAGGAGATGAAAGTTATGTCAAAAAAAATTATTTACTTTTTATGCACAGGAAACTCTTGCAGAAGCCAAATGGCTGAAGGATGGGCAAAAAAGCTTCTTGGGAATGAGTGGGAGGTTTATAGTGCAGGAATTGAAGCACACGGAGTAAACCCCAATGCGATTAAAGCAATGAAAGAGATTGGTATTGATATATCTGAACAAACATCTGATTTAATTAACACTGAAATCTTGAATAGCGCAACATTATCTGTCACGCTTTGTGGTGATGCAGCTGATAAATGTCCAATGACTCCACCACATGTACAAAGAGAGCATTGGGGATTCGATGATCCAGCAGGAAAGGAATGGTCAGAATTTCAGCGTGTACGTAATGAGATTGGTGAAAGAATTAAACGTTTTGCAGAATTGAATGATTAAATATCAAGACAATGAAAACTCTAATTAAAAATAATCAAGCCGATTATTTTATTTA
>NZ_BJOB01000067.1 GCF_006539985.1 Kurthia gibsonii
TTTCAACAGAGATGTTTCCCTTTCAGTGGTGATGAAAATGGGTCATTCGCCCACAAAACCTAAATTGCTCCCTCTCCGTACTTTCTTCAAGGCTTTTGAGTAATAGAAGGGGACTTGAATTGACTAGGTTTGTGTGAATTCGAACATTCGACCGGCGAAACGGGTCATTCGCTAAAGTGTTCGGGGCACTCGCTCCCTGATTCGGGACATTCGAGGGCAAAAATGGGGCACTCGCCCAAAAGACTAAATTGCTCCCTCCCCGCACTTTCTTCAAGGCTTTTGAGTAATAAAAGGGGACTTGAATTGACTAGGCTTGTGTGAATTCGAACATTCGACCGTCCAAACGGGTCATTCGATGAAGCTGTTGGGGCACTCGCCCATCGATTCAGGTCATTCACCCGTCCAAACGGGACATTCGAGGGCGAAATTGGGGCACTCAACTCGTGAAACGGGTCACTCACTCACGCACTCACTCCACACAAACATAAAAAACATGCTCATTTCACATCGTTTGTACGATGGATTCGAGCATGCATTTAAATGATTCATTTTGACTACCGGGTTGTAGTGTATGCAATTGAAGCGGGTAACCTTCGATAGTTTCTTGATGAGTTGTTGTATAAGGTGTTACCGCCCATACTTGTTTGACTGGTGCTACATCGAGTAAGGGTTCTGCTACATTGTTTAGTTGCTGACTGTTTGAACGTGCCAGTGCATAAGCCGATAATTGTTTAAACATTGAATCTACCGGATCACTATATGCTACTTGTTCTGTCCATCTTTTTTCAAGATGGCGATATTTAAAGTCTATAATATGCGTACCTTTATAGATGCCTTTATGCCAAAAATCAATGCGACAATCCGGTGTATGATTGTGCCACGTGTAAAGAGGTTGCATTGGTGAAACTTTGCGCGCATCTCGTAGCAATGCATCTTCCCAGAATACACGAAGCACTGTATCTTCTTTTACAAGTTCGACATAATTTTGAGTATCATGGTCAAAAGTTACGTCTCCTTTTGAATTGTTCTTTAGCGTAAGTTCTGCATTTCGACTTGTATAACCTAGTTCTTTCAAGTATTCGATTACTTTTAAATAACCCCATACTTCGTAAATTTCAGCGCCACTTTTAGATTTTTGGACGGTTCCTCGAACAATCGGTTGATTCATTCGATTTTGTAAGATTTGACTGATTTCACGATAATAAGGATTGTACATTCCATCATTTGAATGAATATAATGGCTTGGTACGTCTACCGTTTGCATCCAATCTTGTTGTAAAAATTGACGAATACGTGTTGCTTCATATGGTGACACAATGGCTAAACTATTTTGCAATTGAATCTTCAGCATTTGATTAGCTGGTAAATTCCAATTCATCTTCTTTTTTTGTACGAGTTGGCGCTGCTCCTGAGGGTGACGCATCGCATAAAGCTGACTTCGCTGATTGATGCGCCCTCCTCTCTCCACCTCCTCCAATTCATAAATATGTGCCATTTGCTGAATTGGATGTTGCTGAATCTGATACAAAATATGGAAAAACTGTTCTGGCAGTGCATGTGTAAAAGCTTGTGTGTGCTGTGTAGAATAACCTTTTAAGAAAGCCTCAATTTCTTGCATCATCTGTTCATGTTCTGCGACAGATACACGTGGTTGAATTATAAAGCGGAAATAATACGTCTCACTCGCTATCTTCACACAACCTAGTTGCTCCCCTGGTAAAAAAGGATACGCTAGATTATGTTCATATTGATACAACACATGGACACCCGATGTAAAAGTATCCTCTAAACAATCAAATTGCACCGTCCCCTCACCAGAAAAAATACAGGTGAGTCTACGATTTTCAAGGAGTTGGATTGGTGCTTCAGTCACGCATTGTTCCATACTCGTATAACAAGGGATTTCGATACGGCGCTGATTCTCTTCAAAATATAACTTAAAGGGCGTATCCATAGTGAAGCAGCTCCTTCTCTTTCTGTTTCATCTTTTGTTTTGTTCGTTCAAAATGTGATAGGTGTCGATAATTTTCAAGTAATTGCATGAATTTTGAAGGTTTCTCAGTTTGTGAAAAACAAGCTTCAAATAATGGCTTAGGTCCACGTAACTTTGGTAAAACACGTGATACAATTTGCATATCAAGTGCATCCTCTCGTGTAAATGTCGCATCAAAATAAGCATTTCGCATATATTGATTCATCTGCTTCACTGTTCTCGGACCGAATAATACCGTATTCATCGCCTCACCCATTAGTTGCGATAGTTCCCATAAAAACGTTAATTCCTGTTCACTCAATTGCATATCATCTACAGAAGGCTGCAATTTTTGCAATGTATAAGCTGTCGGTTTAGCCACATTATCTACTTCAACCTTCTCCATTAATTTTGTAAAAGGCTCTACATCTAGCTCAATCAAATTCGCACGATCTAACACTTTGTCGCTTAATCGGTGCGTACTTTCATCAAAATTAACCGTTCCAACGAATACAATATTATGACCAATCGGCACTTGTGCAGGGAATTCATGTGCATTATTCACTGTAAATGCTTCTGAGTAAAGTTGAATAACGCGATGTGGATCACCCACTTCAAGTTCTAAAACAGATAAAAATTGTGAGAAATAATGTTCAATTTTTGCTAAATTCATCTCATCTAAACAAATCACATATGTTTTTTCAGGATGATGCGTCGCCTCTACTAATGTTTTGGCAATGCCTGTCATCGCTGGCATGTAACGCTGTTGTACTGTATCAACATATCCAAGTACATCTGTTTCATCTAACCAAGAAGGAGATACTGGGATCATACGCATTTGATCTTTTGATAAACCGAGCGTGCGTGTATAAGCATTTACTAACTGTGACTTTCCTGTACCGCTCATACCGCCTAATACGATTAACCCACCTGCTTTCATCGCCGTATGGAAATGATGTAAATCCTCTTTACGATAGTGCATATTTTCGCTTTTCAACTGATGATAAAAAATATCCATAAACTGTGCTTCCTGATCCGCTTCTTGTACAGGTGCCTGTTGACATAAATGTGCGACTAACTGTTGATCTTTTTCAGCAGAAATAAATGCGACATCATCAATTAAGTAATAGTCGGCTAGTTGCACCGCTGTTAATCGACTTACATGTAAATCACCTGCCAATTCATACATTTTCCCGCCATGCGCATGTCGCTGGTTTTGAATTGGTCCCATCGCATAAATCGAGCCATCAGATTTTTTAAATAAAATATGACTTGGTGTCTCAGCCGCATCATTTGACGTATGAGCATGTTGACCAACCATTTTACGATTTTGTAATTTTTCAATCAAATCTTCTAAAGAGCCATGCAGTGTTTCACTAAATACAGGAATTGCTGTATAAGATGTCGCAAGAATTTGTTCTTTTTGAGGACGCAATGTTAAATTAACCGCTTTATAATAACCTTTCGCTGCTTCTTCTAATTTAAAAATCACAACGCTCCCTTCTAAAAAGTCTTTCGCTTCTTGAATTCGCATGCCATCTACTTCAAAAGGGGCATCAAATAGTCCGACTTCCTCTAAATCAGTACCGTATGTGAAAATTTGCTGCTCAATCGACTTCCCAGACAACCCTTTTACTTCTAATTGCAATATATTCATTTGATTAATAAAAATATTATAATCATTAATTTTTCCTAATACATATACTTGTGCGTCTCTCATCTTATAATGCCTCCAAAGATTGTTTTAATTGTTGGAAATTTTGAATCACTTTCACATTCGGTTGGTTCAACATATCTGTTAACTGCATCACGTCACAACGTTCTTCATATACAAATGCTGCATCAACGAAAGGAATTTGTTTTAAAAATTCATTCGCTTCATGCTGTTCATAAAAATGATATGTTAATGCATAACGACTCAACAGCTTACTACGTGGATTACCTAAAATCGCAACTTCTTTTTGCTTCGTTTCGACTACCGACTTCACAACTTTCTGTGGCATCGTCGCAACATTGCTAGGTTTGTCCGGATCTAAAACAGACCACCCTTCTCCCTGTCCTGCTTGGTTTTCTCGCATTTTTTCACGAATACTTTGAACATCAATTTCTTCATGCATAACAGGTATTGGTGTTGGTTCAGGTTCTGGTGTTGGTACTTCAATTACTATCGGCTGCGTCATCTGTTCAATTTGAAGTTTTTCAATCTGCTTCATAAGCTCCTCTTTTTCTGCCATAACGCGTTCATAGCGTGCATCACTTTGTTGCTGATGTTGCAGCGTCAATTGGTCAAAAGCTTCTTGCAATGTCTGATGTGCTTTGCCCAATTCAAATTTTTCTTTTTTCAGTGCATCATGTTCTGTCTTCAACTCACGATAATTTTGTTTTAATGTATGTTGCTCGCTTTTCAACTGCTGCATTTGTTTAAGATATTTTTGTTTTTCTTTTTTCCATTGTTTCATTTGTCGATTTTCTTCGACTGGCTTTGCTACTTCTTCTTTTTTCGTTTCAATCACTTCAACCACTTCTTCCGGTCGATTTTCGTACGTCAGATAGGCTGCTTCATGAAACTGACAGAAGTAATATTGCAGTGCTAATTGTCGATGATTTTTTTCCCCGCTTGCTTCAAAAGCTTCTAAAATCTGTTGTTCTGTGATATCTTCCATTTGGTGCTCTGGTACATCTAACCAATCAAATAATTTTACTTTTTCTTTATTTTGATAAAATGTAAAAAGAAGTTTATTACTCTTTACTAATGTATTAATTTTTCTTTTTCGTACACTTGTATGCAGTGGCTTCACTCTATTTTTCTTTCTCACCATACCAACTTGTTTCTTCAAATCCAATACTGTCAAAAGATGATCCGGCGTCGCCTCATACATCCACTCTGTAAAATTTTTTTCTAACATTTGATTAATATCCATTACCATTTCCCTCACTCCATTTCATTTATTATCCTGAGTATAATAAATAAGGTGTGCATTTTTTTGTACATCATTCTGTTTTTTGGAAAAATTTATTTTTTTGAGATGGGCGTGGGTTGGGGCATTCGAAGGGCAGAATGGGATATTCACTCGTCGGTTCGGGACATTCGGAGAAGTGTTTGGGGCACTCGTTGTCTGGTTCGGGTCATTCGCCCCCTAGTTCGGGACATTCGATGAAGCTGTTGGGGGCACTCGCTCGTCGGTTCGGGTCATTCGGAGAAGTGTTTGGGGCACTCGCTCGTCGATTCGGGGCATTCGCCCGTCCAAACGGGACATTCGAGGGCGAAATTGGGGCACTCGCGCAAAAAGACTAAATTGCTCCCTCTCCGTACTTTCTTCAAGGCTTTTGAGTAATTCAAGAGGACTTCAGTTGACTAGGCTGGTGTGAATTCGAACATTCGTCTGACGAAACGGGACATTCGTTGAAGCTGTTGGGTCACTCGCTCCCTGATTCGGAACATTCGACCGTCCAAACGGGTCATTCGAGAGCGAAATTGGGGCATTCACCCGTCCAAACAGGACATTCGAGGGCGAAATTGGGGCACTCGCACAAAAGACTAAATTGCTCACTTTCCGTACTTTCTTCAAGGCTTTTGAGTAATAGAAGGGGACTTGAATTGACTAGGTTTGTGTGAATTCGAACATTCGACCGTCCAAACGGGTCATTCGAGGGCGAAATTGGGTCACTCGCACAAAAGACTAAATTGCTCCCTCTCCGTACTTTCTTCAAGGCTTTTGAGTAATAAAAGAGGACTTGAATTGACTAGGATTGGGTGAATTCGAACATTCGACCGTCCAAACGGGTCATTCGAGGGCGAAATTGGGTCACTCGCTCCCTGATTCGGAACATTCGACCAGCGAAACGAGGCACTCGCACAAAAAAAAGCAGTATGCAAAATCGCATGCTGCTTCAACTATTAGATATATTGTGGTGCTTCTTTGATTTTGTGATGTGTAAGTAGGCTGACAATCACGAATGTAATCAGACCGCATACAATTGGGAATGTAATACTGTGTACGCCAAAGATATTTGGTGAGAATTGGGTAATGGCGATATAGAGAACGACTCCGACAAGCATGGAAGCCATCGCGCCGAACTTATTCGCCTTCTTCCAATAGAGACCGAGAACGATTGGCCATACGAATACGGCTTCCAGTCCACCGAATGCAAATAGATTTAACCACACAATAATTTCAGGTGGATTTAGTGACATAATCACGACTAAAATCCCTACAACTGTTGTAATGATGAAACTCGTCTTTTTTACATGTTCATCACTTGAATCTGGCTTAATGTAATGTAGATAAATATCTTTTACGATTGTCGAACTCACCATCATGAGTAGTGCATTGACCGTCGACATAATCGCTGCCATTGGTGCAGCAAGTACAATTCCTGCGACGAATGGTGGTAGAACGTTCATCGTTAAAGCTGGCATCACTTTATCACCTAGCTCGATTCCTGGTAAAACTGCGCGACCGAAAATCCCAACTAAGTGCATGCCGAACATGATGGTTGCGATTCCAATTGTACCAATTAAGATGGCACGATGCATACCGCGTGAATTTTTATAACTCATTGCACGAACAGCGATTTGTGGTAGACCGATGACACCGACACCGACGAGAATCCAGAAGGACGACACGTAGGCTGGTGAATAGGCATGACCGACACCGAATGGCGATACGAGTTCCGCATTCTCTTTTACTAAATCACTCATAATATTGTCAATCCCGCCACCTGCGATGACTACACCGACTAATAGAATGATTGTACCAATGACCATGATCGTTCCTTGTAACGCATCCGTTAATGCAACTGCTCGGAAACCACCGATGACTACATAGACTAATACGACAACTGCGAAAATGAATAGCGCTGTTGTATATTTCATACCAGTTAGCGACTCAATTAGACGTGCGCCCCCTACCCACTGTGCGACCATCGAAGCGAATAAAAAAATAATAATGCTGATTGCTGATAAAATAACGACGGCGTTACTGTTGTAGCGTGCACGTAAAAAGTCGATAAGTGTAATCGATTTGAATTTGCGTGTAACAATTGCAAACTTTTTCCCTAAAATCATTAAGACAAAATAACCTGCTGGCAGCTGTGCAAGTGCAAGCAAAACCCAACCAAGCCCTGTATTATAGGCAACTCCTGGACCACTAATGAAAGATGAGGCACTTCCATATGTCGCCATCATCGTCATGGCTAGTAGGAACCCGCCCATTTCACGTCCACCTAAGAAATATTCAGATAGGAACGAATCTGATTTTGTAACAAATTTATTTGACCAAAAACCAATTCCAAAAATGATAATAACGAAAATGGCTAATGGCAGAATGACCGACCACTGCATTATTCTTCTTCCTCCTCAAAATCAACCTCTTTAAAGAAGAACTTGATTACAAAATAAATTAGGATAATCATAAACACCGTTCCTGCGATACAACTATAGAAGAACCATGCTGGGAAACCGAGAACATATGTATATTTTTCTGGATCGCCACTACCAAGCCCATACGCAAAACCGTACCAGATGGCGAAGTTGACGATCACAAGCCCAATCCCCATTAATGCTTCTCGATTCGCAATGCGATATCGATTATTTTTCATGTGGAAACACTCCTTTTTTTGAAAATGGAAAACGTTTTCTCTCAATTTAGTGTAAATAACTTTTTAGTTAATGTAAATTTCATTATAATTAACATTAATTCAGTATTCTTAAACTAAGGGGTAGTTTTCAATGACATTTGAACAATTAAAATACATTGTGACCGTAGAAAAATTCGGAACGTTAAAGGACGCAGCCGAACATCTACATATTACCTTGTCTGCACTCAGTCAAGGTTTGAACAAGATTGAAGCGGAACTCGGACTCACGCTATTCCAACGCAATCGCACAGGTTCGACGATTACAAAGGAAGGTCGCATTATTGTGGCGCAGGCGAAAAAAATCTTATTCGCACTCGACGATTTATACGAATCAGCTGAAGTTTTACAAAATAAATTAACAGGCACGTTAAAGGTCGCTTCCATCCCAGGCCCGTTCTTTCAACTTTTTGCGACAGCGCAGCAGATGAAATCTATCTACCCTGATATCAACATTCAAATTCGTGAACAAAACTCACAGACGATGTTGGAAGAATTGAAAAGCGAAAAAGTCGATATTGCCCTCGCTGTTTACAACCATGAAGATTTAGAAAAATACCCTGACCTCGCCTTTACGAAGATTCAAAACTGTGAGGTGTTCATTGTCGCACATAAAGATTCACCTGTCATTCAAGGAGGCAAGGTTGTGACGGAAGAACTCGGTGAACAACCTGTCATTCTATTCGACGATAAAATTGTGATTGCGACGATGAATGAGATGAAGCGTGTCTTCGGACGAAACGATATCGTTATTAGTGTGAATAACCCGCACATCGTTCAGCAATATGTGGAAGAAAATAAGGCGTACACGATTGGACTCGACTTAACCTTTAATCATTCGCAGCGATTCATGCAAGATATGTCATCTGTAAAAATCGACTTTTTAACAGAGATTCCAACAACGCATTCATTCGGTATTGTGACAAAATCGAGCCGCCATGAAACACAGTTAATGAAAGAATTTGCCTATCGCTTGAAGAAAGATTTCCAAGAACAGCAACCCAACTTAACCGAAACTTCATTGTAGTTAAGTTTCGGTTAAGTAAAAGTTTTCCAAGATGACAAGTGAAATGGGAAGTTGGTACATTCGAGGGCGCGGATTCCCTTTC
>NZ_BJOB01000068.1 GCF_006539985.1 Kurthia gibsonii
GTTTCGTCGGTCGAATGTTCGAATGCACATTAGAATAGTCAACTGAAGTTCTAGCTACTCAAAAGCCTTGAAGAAAGTACGGAGAGTGAGTAGCTCAGGCAGTTGGGCGAGTGGCCCATTTTCGCCCTCGAATGTCCCGCTCCGAGCGCCGAGTGCCCCAACTCCCTCAGCAAATGACCCATTTCTGCCCTCGAATGTCCCGTTTGCACGTGCGAGTGACCCGAACCCAGCAACGAGTGCCCCAACTCCCTCAGCGAGTGACCCGTTTCGCCGGTCGAATGTTCGAATTCACATTGAAATAGTCAACTGAAGTTCTAGCTACTCAAAAGCCTTGAAGAAAGTACGGAGAGCGAGTAGCTCAGGCAGTTGGGTGCGAGTGACCCATTTTCGCCCTCGAATGTCCCGTTTGCACGTGCGAATGACCCGAACCGAGCGCCGAGTGTCCCAACTCCCTCAGCGAATGACCCATTTCGTCGGTCGAATGTTCGAATTCGCCAAAACAACTCAACTCAAGTCCTCAAAACTTTTGCAAAAGAAGGCAAAGTTCTTAAACGATGGGGAAATACACATATGTTTTTAGATAGATGAATGCTTTTGGCTAAATTTGAAGCTCATTTTCTAAAAAAGCGGTTTTGGTATTTTGAGATGAATGTCTTAAGATGGAAAAAAGGGGGATTTGATATGATTCAGAAAAGTTTTATACCAAATATCCGAATTGCTAGTTGGCGAAAATTGAATGCGCGTCTAAAAAATGAATCAGTCCGTCTACGTGTTGAAAAGGATTTGGCGCAAATGGAAGCGGGGGATTTCGGGGAGCGGGTGGTTGCGAAACATCTGGATCGCTATCGTCATGCGGAAAATATTCATATTTTTCATGATGTAATGTTAGATTGTGATGGATTTTTTCAAATGGATTTTTTAGTTTTAACAGAAAGTTGTATCATCCTTTTGGAAGTGAAAAATATATCAGGTACTATTTATTTTACTAAAAACCCACAACAATTAATTCGGAAAATTGAGGGGCAAGGGGAACAAAAATTAAGAAGTCCAGAAGTACAAGTCGAGAAGCAAATTTATAAAATGCGTGAATGGTGTATGCGACGTGGACATGAAATACCAATCTATGGAGCAGTTGTTTTTCCTACTTTAACAAGTATTGTGGATGGTTCGAACACAACAGCTACTTTACTTGATTTATACGAAATTGAAAATTATATTCTGAAAAACATGCAACAACATGCTCCTCATCTAGCTATGGATTCGTTAATTTTAAAATTAAAAAACGGTCAAAAATTGTATGAACCCTATGATTTAAGTGCCTATTATAAATTTGAATTCGCTGATTTACATACAGGATTTTTATGTCCTTATTGCTATAATTTCATGAAAAAATTAAATACAAGAACATGGCAATGTCCAGCGTGCCAGCAATTTAGTCGACAAGACGTGCTTGCTGATTTGAAAGAGTATTTTTTATATTTTCCAAAACCCGCTCATAAAAAAATCTTAAAAGCATGGTTAAGCGATTTATCGAGCAGTCGCTTTAAAAGAAGTTGGCAAAAGTTAGATTTACAAGTTCAATATCATCATCGTAAAGCGTTTTATAGTTTGAAAAATGAATCTACCCACCCCTGAATCGTCGCTTTCGGTACGTCAAACTGGCGTGCTGCGTATCCAAGCGAGTGAGTTTTCGCGGCAGTTGTCACAAGTTTTCGGTAATTCGCTGTCGTCTTTTGGATCACGTCGAGTCCACCGTCATGTCGCGTCGTTACGTGGCATGTCTGGCAGCGCTCGTAGTACATGGTCAATCTGATTGTGATCGTCCCGTACTCATAGGTGTACGAGTGGCGAATGTCCTGTTCCTTTTGATGATGAAGATGTCGCTTTCCACCACATGGACATATTTTGTCTCTTTTTGGTGTCGCATAGAGTACGTCGTCGATGAAGTCCAATTGAAATGTCAGTGGTATATTAAAAAATGTATGCATAAAAAAACTCCCCTTTTTCGAAAATAAGCTCTTTTTTCTTTCTATTTTCCTTCAATTTCAGAAAAAGACCTATTCAAAAAAGTGCGTACGAAAAGTATGGGGAAATGATGGGGAAATAGAGGTTTTTCAAGGATTTCCCCACCATATACATACGAAAAAATTCATTCGGAAAACGTCGTTTCGCCAACATTCGCACATTTTAGTAAGCTAGGTGTACCCAAGGGAATACAAGCATGGTCGACTGTGAGAAGCGAGTATGAGATGACGTTTGAAGCGATGTTAGAGAAGTTGGAGCCGATGATTTCCGCGCACATGCGCAAACTGCATATTTATAAGGAGCATGAGCAATTTCGCCAGTCTGCGCGCGTAGCCATCTGGCGTGCGTGGCAACGTTTCGATGCGGAAAAGGGCGATTTTGAACCGTATGCATTCCAGACAATTCGCGGTGCATTACTCGATGAATTGAAGATGAGCGCGCGTTACGAGGAACGATTCGTGCCAACAGAAGATGATGCCCTGTATGAGCAAATTCAAGGGGAAGGGTGCCAGCGTACACGCGACTTCGTGGAATTCCTAGCACCCCACACAACACCCGAAGAATGTATGATTCTCCACGCCTATTATATCGAGGGGTACGATCACACCGAGATTGCCGCAATGCTTGGCATGAGTCGCGCCGCCCTACAAAAGAAGAAAAGCCGCCTGTTGATACGCCTTCGAAAAGAGATGAGCCGACCATAAGAAAAAGCCGCGATTTGCGGCTTTTTTGTTTGGAATCGCATAAAAATACGATGCTGTTTGAAGTAATTACTTAAATAACAAATATAAATAATATATTTTTAACATCGTTTCGGTAGAATTCCCCCATCTTCTATAAGTGGGGGATGAATACCGTTTAGTTTGAGGGTTACCGTTGGTGACTCGAAAAACGGATATAAAGGTCTTATCGCCTTTTTCTTTTAGCCTAGATGAGAACAAATGTTTCTTTTTGTTAAAATAAGGTATAATAAAATCAAGAAATCATCTTAAAAAGGAGGTAAACCTTATGGAACAATTGAAAGCCTACAAATTCAGAATTTACCCAACAGAAGAACAGGAGTTATTCTTTGCGAAGACGTTCGGTTGTGTCCGTAAGGTGTACAACCTTATGCTAGATGATCGAATGAAAAATTATGAAGAATCCAAACGCGATGGATCCAAAAAACAAAAATTCCCGACACCTGCAAAATACAAGACGGAATTTCCCTTTTTGAAAGAAGTCGATAGTTTAGCTTTAGCTAATGCACAACGTAACTTAGAAAAAGCCTATAAAAACTTCTTCCGCGATCAATCGGTTGGATTCCCTCGTTTCAAAAGTAAGAAAAACCCGATACAAAGCTATACAACGAACAATCAAAAAGGCACGGTTGCATTGATTGACGGTAAATTCCTCAAAATTCCGAAGCTAAAATCATTGGTCCGAATCAAGCTACATCGCCAACTGAAAGGTGAAATTCGTTCCGCGACCATCACACGTCATGCAAGCGGTATATATAAAATTTCATTGTTAGTGAAAGAGGAAATTAGGGCATTGCCAAAAACTAATTCAGCTATCGGCATTGATTTAGGCATTACTGATTTTGCGATTCTTTCAAACGGTCAAAAAGTCGATAATCACCGCTTTACGTTGAAAATGGCTCAAAAATTGAAACGTGAACAACGTAAATTGGCGAAAAGACGATTAGTAGCCAAAGAAAAGGGAATCGATCTCATCGATTCCTTGAATTATCAAAAGCAAAAACGGAAAGTAGCGAAGCTCTATGATAAAATCGTCAACCAGCGCGAAGATTTTCTTCATAAATTAAGTACAGACATCATCAAAAATCACGATGTCATCTGTCTTGAAAAGCTGAATACCAAAGGGATGATGAAGAATCATAAGTTAGCGAAAAGTATTGCCGATGTATCGTGGTCGAGCTTCGTTCAAAAGTTACAATACAAAGCCGATTGGTACGGCAAGAGCATTGTACAAATTGATACATGGTTCCCTTCTAGTCAGCTCTGCTCGCATTGTGGGCAGAATGACGGAAAGAAAGGTCTTTCGATTCGACAATGGTGTTGTACGAATTGTGGTACACAGCATGACCGTGACATCAATGCGAGTATCAATATTCTTAATGAAGGATTACGACTTCAGACGTTGGGCTAACAGCCTATACAAACCGTAGGAACTACGGGGTTCGCTCGGTCAAATAAGAGAAACCGCTGCAAGTAAAGAAATACACTTGCAAGTACGCTCTATTCCCAAGAAGCTCCCACTTCAAGCGTGAAGAACCGCAAGGTTTAGCTAAGTGGCGAGTAGTTCACATATCGTTTTACGATGACAGTCGTAGACAGTAAGACTACAGAAATTGAGCCGAATGATGGTTCTGAACTTGCGATGGCGATTAAACCAACACAAAAACCTATCACAGCACAACTTAGTTGGAGTGACAGTACGGATTATTATAAAGTAAAATTAGACCAAGCAGGTTTACTAAATGTTAAAATGACAGCGTACATGGATAGGATGTATGTACAAGTTTTTGATTCTGACTTATATGAAGTCGAAAGTTGGAGTAATTATTATGGTGGTTCTGAGCTTTCAGGTAAGGTGAAACAAGATGGATACTATTTAGAAAAAGGAATCTATTATATAAAAGTTTCAAAAGCTTATTTTACTGCTAGTACTGGTAAATATAAAATCGAAACAAAGTTTTCTAAAACATCTAATAATGAAAAAGAGCCGAATAATGGGCTTGAACAAGCTCAGAAAATCAAGCCGAATGTACAATCTGTGACGGGTTTAATTAGTTGGAATGATTCGTCTGATTTTTATAAAGTAGATGTTTCAAAAACAGGTGTATTGAATGTTCATATGACAGTTTATCAAAATAAGGATATCAAAATTTATGATCGAGATGGTGATACACTACTGGATCGTTGGATTTTTAAATCGAGTAATACAAGTTCTGATAAATGGTCTACATCTTTAAATGTCAAAAAAGGAACGTACTATATTCAAATTTATGGTAATACAGGTCTTTATAAATTAAATGTAAAAGTACCTGAGATGTTACCAAAATCTCCAAAAGCCAAAGCCACGAAAACAAAAGTGACAGGTACAACGTATGCGAACAGCAAAGTAACCGTCAAAATCGGCAATAAAAAATATACAGGCAAAAGTAATAGCAAAGGTGCATTCAGCATCAAAATCCCAACACAAAAAGTAAAAACAAAAGTCTATGTATCCGTTACGACAGGTGCAGGAACGAGTAAAACAACTAAACTACAAGTAAAATGAGCCGCGTATGCGGTTCTTTTTTGTATTTCAAGCTCTAATCTTGTTAATTTGTAATATAATGGTTATTTTTGTAATAATTTTGATATAATGAAATAGCAAAATAATGAAGGAGAGTTGAAAAATGTTAGATGAACAAATTTATTCACAAGAAGAATTAAAAGAAAAGGTTCGTACGTTATTAAGCGAAGAAAAAATAAGTGTATTACGATTTATTGAGCAAGGAAAAGACGTGCATTGGCTAATGATGTGGCTCAAAGAAAGAGTCGATGAAAAATTACAGTACATAGATATACATTTAGAAAGATATAAAGAAGAAGAAATCAAAAAGGAAGAAATCCGAAACTTTATTGAATATATCATTCTAGAACAGCAAAGAAATAAGCGGAAAATGACATATACAGTAGCAGGGCTTGTATTATTTGTGTTGATAATCGGTAGCATTATTACGGCAATGTTTGAATCTGATGAATCTGCACGAATAAAGCCAAATGAAGAAGAAACGACACTGGCGAATTCTCTAAATCGTGAACCACAAGAAGATTCAAAAAGCAGCATTGTGAAAACAGATGACAATCAAAAAGAGGAATCAAAAGATAAGAAAGAACCAGTGAAGAAGGAAGAACCGAAAGACAAGAAAGAACCAGTGAAGAAGGAAGAATCGAAAGACAAGAAAGAATCAGTGAAGAAGGAAGAACCGAAAGACAAGAAAGAGCCAGTGAAGAAGGAAGAATCGAAAGACAAGAAAGAGCCAGTGAAGAAGGAAGAGACTGCGAAAGACGAATCCAATTCATCTAATAAAATAGAAGATACAACAGCGAAAGCAGAAGAAACGAAAAAAGAGTCGAATTCAGACAAAGAAAAAGACAAAGAAAAAGACAAAGAAAAAGACAAAGAAAAGGACAAAGACAAAGCTTCTGATGATGAAAAAGGTTGGTGGCAAAAATTTATAGACTTCATCAAGTCATTATTTGGTATGGATGATTCGGATGAAACAAAAGACTCTGCCGCTAAAGCAGAAGATAAAAAAGCTGAGAAACAAAAAGAGAAAGAGAAGGCACTAGAAGAGAAGAGAGCTGAGAAAGAAAAAGCATTAGAAGAGAAGAGAGCTGAGAAAGAAAAAGCATTAGAAGAGAAAAGAGCTGAGAAACAAAAAGCATTAGAAGAGAAAAGAGCTGAGAAACAAAAAACGCTAGAAGAGAAGAAAGCAAAAGAGAAAGCATTAGAAGAAAAGAAAGCTGAGAAGGCAAAAGAGAAAGAAGAAGACAAAGAAACTGAAGAAAAAGGTTTCTGGGCGAGTATCGCAGATTTCTTTAAAACCCTATTTGGAATGAACGACGAACCGAAGGAGAAAGAAAAAGAATAAAGCATATCAAGGAGTGTCCACATAAGACACTCCTTTTATATATTTTACATGTAAAAATTAGTAAAAAATGATTATATAAGGGTATAATTAATAGGTATACATATGTGTTTAATCAAAGGAGGCAATACAATTGAATCAGTTTACGAAATGGACAATGGGAACAGCGCTAGCATTTACCGTATGCGCACCAGTTATGACGCAAACAGCAACAGAGGCAGTTGCGGCTAGTAAACAAGCGACAGTCAAAGTTTCAGCAGCTAGTATTTATAAAACACCGAGTAAAAAAGTGAAGTATGGTGTGGTGAAAAAAGGAACGAAATTAACATACACATCAAAAGGTGCGATTTGGACAAAAGTGAAATATAAAGGAAAAACAGGTTATATTTTAACAAAACAGCTTTCCTATATCTCTTCCCAAACAGCTCTCTATTTAGAATATGACAAATACGGTAAACAATTAAAAGAAGCCCAAAAAGTACTGCTAAAAGAAGCCCAAAAAGTACTGCATACGTGGGAAAAGGAAGGTAAAGTCAAAGATATCTATGCGGAGGGTTATATTGTCTTCCAAGACGCCGTAGCAGATGTTGATGCAGAAATTGGAGATTCCAAGCTAACAAAAGCAAATAAAGCCAAGTTACGTGCGAAATATATTCAACCAGCAGAAATAGAGTTACAGCGTTTATGTGGTATATATAATATGTGGAATTTATATACACAAACAGAAAAACGCATGAATAATTTTAATTATACATCAGCTCAAAAATCGTACGATCAATCAATCACGACGCTAGCAGAAACAGAAGCTTATATTTTAGAGAAAAAGCTTCAACCAATTCAACCAAAAATGAAAGAAGTATTAAAAAACGCCAAGCCACATTAGAGCGCCGCTTTAGTTATTCTACATTGAAAGAGATGGGAGGTAGTTTAAGTAATGATGTACGTTACCTTCAAGGAAATGAACGTGATACGTATTTGAAAAAGCATACAAATGGTGTGATTACTACAGACTTTGAAGATTCTTTATTTTTCGTGAACATCGGGAACAGTATTCGTACGGGAGAATTTAAAAAACTAACCTTCACATTAGCAGCAGGTGAATATTGGAATACACATACGAGCAATAATGATTTTTTAGCGAAAGTATATCTACAATATGGTGAAGATAATAGAGTATATGTATTAACAGAAGGTTCAGATTCCATACAGGTCACATTTAATATAGAGTCATATAAATATGGACTTAATTTAAGTGGTAATACAAATCGTGATATCATCATCTCCAACGTTCGTTTCTGGCGCTAAAATGAGAGTCGAATATGCGGCTCTTATTTTATTATTCAAATTCAAAGTGAGAGATTCCCTTTCGCGCGCGGAATAGTCCCTTTCAAAGTGAGAAATTCCCTTTCGCGCGTGGATTAGTCCC
>NZ_BJOB01000069.1 GCF_006539985.1 Kurthia gibsonii
AAATTCTGTCTAGCATTTAAAGAGAAAACAGTGTAACGTAAAGAGATGAGTAGAGCTTAGTAAACTAGCACGAGGAGATGGTCATATGACGGAGATTTTATCTTTACAAAACATAACATTCACATATGATCTGGAGCAGCCAGAAGTGAGAAATGCTGTAGAAGATGTTTCATTTTCTGTAGAACAAGGCGAATGGATTGCCATTGTTGGTCATAATGGGTCGGGTAAATCGACGATTGCCAAAATTATGAATGGTTTATTGTTTCCACAAGAAGGAACAGTAGAAATTTTTGGTATGCCAATGAACGAAGAAAATCTATGGTCGATTCGTTCACAACTGGGCATGGTTTTTCAAAATCCAGATAATCAATTTGTTGGAGCAACTGTACAAGATGACGTTGCTTTTGCGTTAGAAAATAATGGGGTACCATATGAAGATATGGTGAGTCGAGTTGAGCAGGCGTTAGAGCAAGTAAAAATGTCGGGTTTCATGAATCATGAACCACAACATTTATCTGGTGGTCAAAAGCAGCGTGTCGCGATTGCGGGTGCGTTAGCATTAAGACCGAAATTATTAATTTTAGATGAAGCGACTTCGATGTTAGACCCACAAGGGCGACAAGAAGTTTTAGATACAGTTCGTACATTAAGAGAAGAAACCGGTTTGACGGTTTTATCAATTACACATGATTTAGAAGAAGCGATTTTAGCAGACCGCCTTTTATTCATGAATCAAGGTGAGAAGTTTGCAGAAGGAAAACCTTCAGAGATTTTTGCATTGGGTGAGCAGTTGATCGCATTGGGGTTAGATTTACCATTCTCAATGAAGATGGCTCATCTATTAATGCAGGAAGGTGTTTCGTTAGAAGGAACACATATGTCGGAGAGAGAGTTGGTGGAAGATCTATGGATATCAAACTTCAAGAAGTAGGTTTTTCATACGCTCAAAATACGCCTTTTGAAAAGCGAGCATTACATGATGTGAATATTGCGATTGAAAATGGCACTTTCCATGCGATTATTGGTCATACAGGATCGGGTAAATCAACGGTTCTACAACATTTAAATGCGCTTTTAAAACCAACTGAAGGGCAAATTCAAATTGGTGAAAAGACCATTGTGGCAGGTAAGAAAGAAAAAGATTTACGTGCTGTACGTCAAAAAGTAGGGATCGTGTTTCAATTTCCTGAACATCAACTGTTTGAAGAAACGGTTTTGAAAGATATTTGTTTTGGTCCGATGAACTTCGGTGTTCCAGAGCAAGAAGCAGAACAGCGCGCGCGTCAATTAATTGAAGTTGTGGGCTTACCACCAGCGATATTAGAAAAGTCACCATTTGATTTGTCGGGTGGTCAAATGCGTCGTGTAGCGATTGCAGGTGTGTTAGCGATGGACCCAGAAGTTATTGTGTTGGATGAGCCAACAGCAGGACTTGATCCTCGTGGCCGCCAAGAGATTATGGAGTTGTTCAATCGTCTACACCATGAGAAGAATCTAACGATGATTCTTGTGACACATAGTATGGAAGATGCAGCACGTTATGCAGATGCGATTACAATTATGTATGACGGGGAGAGCGTATTACATGGTACACCGAGAGAAGTATTTAGCGATGCAGAGAAGCTCGCTGCTTATCGTTTGGAAGTGCCACACATTATTCAATTCCAAAAGCAATTAGAGGCGAAAATTGGACGAAAGTTGAATACGCTATGTCTAACTGAAGAAGAATTAGCAAAAGAGATTGGTCAGCTTGTACGTGAGGAGCGTGATCAATCATGATGGAAAAAATGATTTTCGGACGATTTATTCCAGGGGATTCATTTGTACATAAGATGGACCCACGTGCAAAATTGATTTTCGTTTTTGCTTTCATCTTTATTGTATTCGTGGCAAATAACATTCCAGCTTATATTGCACTTGTTGTATTTACTTTCTTTATTGTCTTTGTATCACGTATTCGTTTGTACTTTTTAATTAATGGGTTGAAGCCGGTCTTAATTTTGATGATTTTCACCTTTTTACTCCATGTATTCTTTACAAAAGGTGGCGATTTATTAGTTGAGATTGGTTTTGTGAAGATTTATGAAGAAGGATTGAAACAAGGGATTTTTATTTCGATTCGATTCTTAGTTTTAGTATTTGTTACATCCATCTTAACTTTAACAACATCGCCTATTTCGATTACAGATGGTCTAGAGACATTGCTGAATCCATTAAAGAGAATTAAAGTACCTGTGCATGAATTAGCATTGATGATGTCGATTGCGCTACGTTTTATTCCAACATTAATGGATGAAACAGATAAAATTATGAAAGCACAGATGGCACGAGGTTCAGATGTAACGTCAGGGCCGATTAAAGAGCGTATTAAAGCAGTTGTACCATTATTGATTCCATTGTTCGTTAGTGCATTTAAACGAGCAGAGGACTTAGCTACAGCGATGGAAGTAAGAGGCTATCGTGGTGGTGAAGGAAGAACGCGTTATCGTCAGTTGAAATGGACGGGGCGCGATACAATTGCGATGGTTGTATTTGTAGTATTAGCAGCCATTTTAATTTATTTAAGAATTTATTATTAGGAGACTTGCATAACGATGAAAAGAAGAATGAAAGCTACAATTGCATATGACGGTACAAATTTCGCAGGATATCAGGTTCAGCCTCAACAGCGAACAGTCCAAGAAGAAATTGAGAAAGTACTGACAGCGATGCATAAGAGTGATGAAATCGTGCATGTAGTAGCGAGTGGTCGTACAGATGCTCGTGTACATGCAACTGGTCAAGTACTACACTTTGATACGACTTTATCCATTCCCCTTGATCGTTATGCACACGCATTAAACGTTCAATTACCACGAGATATTCGTGTGTTAGAAATAGAGGAAGTAGCAGATGATTTTCACGCGCGCTATGGTGTGAGTGGAAAACGTTATCGCTATATTTGGTCTTGTGAAAAGATTCAAAATCCATTTCGACGTTTTTATGCAACACCCACCAATGGGGTGAAACCAGATGTGACTTTAATGAAAGAAGCAGCACAGTATATTTTGGGTACACATGACTTTTCTTGTTTTTGTGCAGCAAATACAGGAGTAAAAGATAAAGTACGTACAGTGCATGCAATTAACTTTGAATGGCATGATGAGGAATTGCACATGACCATTGAGGGGAATGGCTTTTTATATAACATGGTGCGCATTATTGCGGGTACATTATGGGAAGTAGGTATTGGTAAAAGAGATGTGAATACATTATCTGCCACCATTGCTTCGATGGACCGTTCGAAAGCCGGTAAAACCGCGCCAGCACAAGGTTTATACCTTGAAAAAGTTCATTATCCACAGTGAAACAACATCACCTGGTGTTTTACTTAAAGCACTTGACTTTCATCGTTTTTTATTATAAGATAACGTATGGTATTTTCATTACCCCACAAGATAAGCCCCGAATCTTAGCTTTTGAGGATAAAGAAAACAATTGGAACAGAACTATAGAACAATTAGTTAGTAGGAGGATACTAAAATGCGTACAACATTCATGGCTAAAGGTCACGAAGTAGAACGTAAATGGTTAGTTGTAGACGCTGAAGGCCAAACTCTTGGTCGCTTAGCTTCAGAAGTAGCTGCTATTTTACGTGGTAAAAACAAACCAACATTCACACCAAACGTTGATACAGGTGATCATGTAATCATCATCAACGCTGAAAAAATCGAGTTAACAGGTAATAAATTACAAGGTAAAATTTACTACCGTCACACGCAATTTGCAGGTGGTTTAAAAACTCGTACTGCTGGCGAAATGAAAGAAAAATACCCAACTCAAATGTTGGAACTAGCAGTAAAAGGCATGCTTCCTAAAAACTCTTTAGGTCGTCAAATGTTCGGTAAACTTCACGTTTACACAGGTGCAGAACACCCACATGCAGCACAAAAACCAGAAGCTTACGAGCTTCGCGGATAATTAATAGAGGAGGATATTCCCTTGGCACAAGTTCAATATATCGGCACAGGTCGTCGTAAAAGCTCTACTGCCCGCGTACGTTTAGTACCAGGCGAAGGTAAAATCGTTATCAACAACCGCGACGTTGAAAACTACGTCCCATTCGCATCTTTACGCGAAGTTATTAAACAACCATTAGTAGCTACAGAAACTCTAGGTAGCTATGATGTTCACGTTAACGTGAACGGTGGTGGATTCACAGGTCAAGCTGGCGCTATTCGCCACGGTATCGCTCGTGCGTTACTAACTGTTGACCCTGATTTCCGTCCAGCTCTTAAATCAGCAGGATTACTTACTCGTGACCCTCGTATGAAAGAACGTAAAAAACCAGGTTTACGCGGCGCTCGTCGTGCACCTCAGTTCTCAAAACGTTAATCATTCGATTTACGATTCAAAAAGTCACTTCACTTTTGTGGAGTGGCTTTTTTGTTTGTATTTTTTTATAGAGATTTGTATTGTGAGAGAAAGGGGGAGATATAGATGTATATTCAAACAGAGAGAGTGATACTTCGTTTATTTAAAGAAGAAGATTGGGAAGCAGTATATGCTTATACATCTCAAGCGGATGTGATGCACTATATACCAGAAGGTGTTTTTTCAAAAGAGGACGTGAAACGTTTTATTTTAGAAAATAAGGGAGAGAAGGCAAGGTATTTTCCAATCATCGAGAAGTCATCGAATCAATTAATGGGTCATCTATTTTTTGAGCCATATTTCGGAAAGCATACATATGAAATTGGATGGGTAATGAATCCTTGTTATACAGGTAAGGGATATGCTTCTGAAGCAGCTGCGGCAATGATCAACTATGGGTTCACTGAATTAGGGGTACACAGGATTGTCGCAACATGTCAGCCGGAAAATATCGCATCGTGGCGAATTATGGAGAAGATTGGTATGCGAAAAGAAGGATTGTTTAAACAGTGTATACCAACGGCTGATGGTTGGTGGGATGAATTTTATTATGCGATTTTAGCAGATGAATATAAAAAGAGCAGAGCTTTAGAGTAGCAACTGCTCTTTTTTTGTTTAATCAAATACTCGAATACCTTCATCTTGAATTAATGGCCCAATTAATTTTGGTTTGTTGCGCTATGTGTGGTGAGACCTTCGCTACTCAATTGAAACATTGAGCCGATTTTTTCAGCTGCTTGTTTTGCTGGAACACTATAAACAATGCGTCCAACATTTGCCCAGATAGCCGCACTCATATACATCGGACAAGGTTCACAACTACTATAAAGTGTGTAATCTTGTAAATCTGTCATTCCAGATTGTGCGCAATAGGTGTGAATCGCTTCAAGTTCAGCGTGTGCGATGGGGTTCTGGTTTCGTTTTACGTAATTTTGTCCTGTGCGACGATTACGCTATCTTTTACGAGTAGTGCGCCGAATGGTTCGTCTTTTTCCTGTTTTGCCTGTTTGGCTAGTTCAATGGCTTTTCGTAAAAATAGAATATCTTGTTCCATTCGAATTCTCCTAAATTGTTTTTTTACTCACTAATGTATCTTTTGGTTGGAATGGTTTTGCAACATTCTCCTCAATAGTTCGTAATATCATCTCAAATGGTTTCCGTGCGAGCAGAATAGCGACGACGAAGAATGTGAATAGATAAATACTAAGCCATGCGTTTGGGAAAATCTTTTCAAGTTGTTCGTTTAAACCGTAATGATGATAAATGAATAGTAAAAAGCGATGGAAAAAGTAAATAGCAATCGAACGTTCCCCTAATACTGTAAACCATGTACGCTTATGCGTCATTAATGCTAATATAGCGATACACATCGAAACGGTAATTAAAAATACGAAAAGTCTTAAAAAAGCTCCAGCAGCAAATAAGTCATCTGTTATAGGCTCTAACCCACGTACTTTATCATAGGAGTTACGACCACTTAGAATATTTCTAAAAGCATAGATTCAATCTGTGTCATGATTATAATCGCTATTGTTAAAAGAATGCCTACTGAAACAATTTTTAATGTTTTCGACTATAGTTCTTCAACAAGAGCTTTTAGTTTAATATATAGACCTAATAGGAAGAATGGTAAAAAGACAAAGATGCGTGATAGCACTAAAAAATCGCCTGCTTCTGTGTAACCAATTGCAAGTGAGATAAGTGAAGACGTAGGTAATGTAATCCAGTAAGGTATTTTACGAACTGCACGTGCAATATATAACGAAGCAACCGTTGCGAACATGAACTATGGAACACCATCTTCAGTTAAAAAACCGATTGAATAATTTTTATTTCCAAACCAAGTATTTATAGTAAGTATAGGGTTAGAAAGTTCGCAACCTTTTCTAATTTAAATGTATCGTTTAAATTAGCAAGTTTATTAAATAAGCCTGCGATGAAGATAAATAAAGGTATATAAAATAGATATGTGTATATAAAAAAACATCCTCATTACATCTGATTCTTTCGTGTAATAGTCAGTAGCATGACCAATGACAACCAGCACAATTAATAAAGCTTTGATGTTATCAAATACGAACATCCTTTTATTTTCAGTTAGCATAAAACCCCACTTCCTAAATTCTTTTCTACATTAAATATAAAACAACTTCGAATGAAAGAGGTTGTTTTAACCTATTTTTTTACATAAATGTAATGCAGTAATATGTGGGCAAAATATAAATAGTTTTATAAATGAATATGTTATACTAACAATTGATATTGATTTATATAAATAAGGAGTGTTAGACGTGATCAATGAACAACAAGTTCGTGAATTAGTAGGTGCTTTACATGATCCTTTTCTACATAAAACATTAGCTGAAACAAATGGCATTGTTGAAGTAACAATCAAAGAAGAAAAAGAACATGTGAGTGTTAAAATTGCTGTAGCAAAGACAGGTACACCTGAACAACTCAATCTTCAAATGGAAATTGTAAACGTTTTAAAAGGAGCAGGTGCAAAGTCAGTAGGTATTCGTTTCACTGAGTTAGACGCATCCGTTTTAGAAAAATTCCGTGGACAAGCAACTGCAGCAGAAGCGCAAGGTATGCTTTCGCCATTAAATAAAACAAAATTTATCTCAATCGCATCTGGTAAAGGTGGCGTTGGTAAATCAACTGTATCGGTTAACTTAGCAGTAGCACTAGCACGCCAAGGTAAAAAAGTTGGTTTAATTGATGCAGATATTTATGGATTTAGTGTTCCAGATATGATGGGTGTTCAAACAATGCCGGTCATTAAAGAAGATCGCATTTATCCAGTAGAGCGCTTTGGTGTAAAAATGATTTCAATGGGATTCTTTGTTGAAAACAATGCACCAGTTGTATGGCGTGGACCAATGTTAGGTAAAGTATTAGATCAATTCTTCCGCGATGTAGAGTGGGGCGAATTAGATTATCTACTATTAGATTTACCTCCAGGCACAGGCGACGTTGCTTTAGATATTCACCAAATGTTACCAGAGTCATATGAAATCGTTGTAACAACACCACATCCAACAGCAGCATTTGTAGCAGCTCGTGCTGGTGCAATGGCAATTAAAACAGAACACCATATCTTAGGCGTAGTTGAAAATATGTCATGGTTCCAATCAGATGTATCGGGTGAGAAGGAATATGTATTCGGTAAAGGCGGCGGTCCTAAATTAGCTGAGGAATTACGTACAGAGTTACTTGCGCAAATTCCACTAGGCCAACCAGATATCCTTGAAGAAGACTTTGCTCCTTCAGTTTATGCGAAGAATCATTCTACAGGACAATTATATTTAGAGATGGCTCAAAAAGTAATTGATGCTTTAGATCAGTTAGATCAAGAGCAGTAAAATTGCTTGAATAGATGTGTATAGATATTTAGAAATCGCGCTTTGGCGCGATTTTTTCTTTATAATAAAACGCTTAATCATAGTAGAAAGAACACTTATTTCTTTTCTCTCATACTATTTCTTTTCCTTTGTTCAACTTTTTTTCGTAAAAGCATTGACTTTCATAATAATTGCGCGTATAGTAGTAAAAGTCAGTTCGAACAAGTTACTTTAACTTATGAAAAACTTTCTTTTTAAAAAGTTGTTGACTTATAAATAATAAACATTTACAATATTAAGAGTCGCTAACAAAGACGC
>NZ_BJOB01000070.1 GCF_006539985.1 Kurthia gibsonii
CCAATAGTTTTTTATAGATATTTATATATTTATTCTAACTGTTTGTTACCTCCATATAAAAAAGAGTGAGAATTGGTATCCTCACTCTTCTTCTTATAATTCTGTTGTCATTCCATAAATCATACCTGAAATATATGGGATTAACCAAATAACCCACACAACGATACTAAATTTATGGAATTTCGCCATCATGTCTTCGTTTTTCTTAACAAGAACGACTGTCGCCCAGATGGCATGGAATAGCATTAATAAGATGGCGATTGAACCGGTAATTCCATGGAAACTAAAGATGAAGCCACTTGATGCCATACGCCCCATTAAAGTAGTTCCAACTGTATCACATACAAGCCCGAGCCAGAAAACTACTACATGCCAGGATTTTAAGATTTTTTGAATTTTTTCAGACCATACACCAACTGTATAAAAAACTAAGGCGGATGTAATAAAAATTACTGCGGTAATTAACATAAATCTCCCTCATTTCTTATGGAATGGTAGTACTAAAATTAAGAAGCTTCTTTTGGCATATCTTTTTTACTCACTTCATCATAAGAGGTCACTTCACCCTCTTTATTTACATAGAGCATTAAATAGGCACCTTTTCTTAATTGTTTATCTGCTGAAAACTCAAGCTCTTTATGCTTTCCTTCATCATTTACCGCATCACCTTTATAACCGTAGCGAATCATTGTTTCGCCATTATCTAGACGGTCCTCTATTTTTTCACCATCTTGTGTAATTTGAATATAGTAACGCTCTTTATTAAAACGGTTAAAATCAAGTGTTAAGACGGCATAACTTGCCCCTGCTAAGACCACGATAATCACTAAAAAAATAAACCAACCTTTTTTCACATTCATCCCTCGTTTCGAATTGTTCTTTTCATGATAGTGGTATAGGCTCTCACAGTGAACAAATAATAAACTCCATAAATCGCACTATAAATACCCATCTAAATACATACAGGCACAAAAATATTCATACTTAGTACACTTGAGATGGCTTTTAAAGCGACTGCACTATGAATCAAACCAACAATTAATGGGACACAGAAAATCACACCCACTTGTGCTGCAATCGATCGTTTCATACTCTTCATACTGATACCCATCTTGTGTAGAATCATAAACTGCCCTTTATCTGCTTCTGCTTCCGTTAAAATTTTGAAATAAATAATACTACCTGTTGCGAGTAAAAATACAAAACCTAAGAAACTACCCCATACCCATCAAGCTAACAACGAAACTAGCTAGACTTGAATTGTTTTTACATGGCGACCAGCCCATGCACAAAAAATAGACATGCCAAATTAGCCCCCTAAAAAAGCATTTTTTCGCTAGGCAGCTTGTCTCGGCTTCATCGTCGTTTCGTACACAACACCTAAAATATCAAAAACCGTCATTTTCTTAGAGCGATGACACTTACGACCGTTTTTTGAAAGCAGCTGATACAGGCGATGAAGGATGTTCACCAGTTCTTCTGCGCTAGCTGCCATTGCTCGAAAGAATAACAGAAAGTAATCCTTAATCATATAAATCGCCTTGTACTCGCTCAGCTCCTGCTTTTTCTTTTCAAGCAGAAGCTGGCGCATTTGAAACATTGTCGAAGAAATGAAAACAAACCATTTGATGAAGTTACTATATTAGGCGTTATGCTAACAGGTCGTACTGAAAGTTTTAATAAATTGATAGGTAAAGAATTTATTCGTGGAGCATCTGTAGGAGTAACTACACCAATTGTTCCGTATATCCAACCAACAAAATAACCTAAAATTTGGTGAACGAATAGGACTGCAATAGGATTGAATAGCCCATTGCAGCCCTTTTCTAATGTGATTTATTTTTCTAATTGAACATCGCTGATCGTTTCAAAAATTTGCGTATAAACTTTTTGTATAGCATCTTTTTTATTTACATTTTTAGATAGCTGATATTTCCATGTGACGTAAGAGACTTCTTTTTGGTTTGAAGATTTATTTAGATACCCAGTTGCAAAATTATTACTTGAATTTACAACTGGCGCATTTTCATAAGAAACATCTTCATTAATAAAAGGTAATTCATCTTTTTTTGATTCAATGAAAAAGATGGGAATTTTCAACTCTTCGTATGCAGAGATGTATTTATCTGCAGAAGCAGGACTTAAAAATTCAGGCATAATAAAGACAGCATTATAATTTCCAGAGATATTATCAGTAGTCTTTTTTAAATCCTCTAATTGAATGTTTTCAAATTTTACTTGGTCAGCATTTAATGAAGGAGGCGCGCCAATTGTAGCTATTTTCAAGTTGGTAGTTATAGTATCTTCTTTCGCAGTATTTGAAGAACAACCTGTTATTAACAATAATACGCTCAAAACAAAAATACTTATAAATTTATTACACATCTGATGAACCTCCTTATCAATTTTAATTAGTCACTTTTCTCCATTTTAATCCTGTATAGATTGAGGCATAGTGATTAGATGTTGCAGCAACGTTGTACGTAGCTGTGAAAACTGTTGTAACACCTGTCGTTCCAGAATGAGTTACCGTAGTACCATTATAGAAATTACCGTTAGCAACATAATAGAAGCCATTGTCATTAAGATCTACCTTTATAGTTCCTGCAAATGATTTTCCGCCAGAAGCTTTAAATTCTTGTAACATAGGTTTTTTCTTTTTCTCTATCCAACCAAAAGAGCCATTACGACATGATTTAAGGATTACAATTAATTTTTGTGTACTACTTTTCACGGTCACATTGGTACTCGTTTCTTGCCAACCACATACATTACCAGACGCAGCTGCTGTAGAAGCTAGCATTCTGACATTTGATTTTTCTGGATTTTCTCCTTTAACTTCTGTGATAGTTTTATTTGTCATTTCAGCTGTCAACAGCTTGTTCATATGTTAGAGGAATTGTATATTCTTCCTCAGAGTTTCGAATAGCTTCTAATTCATTACTATTTAAAACGTCATTGTTATCAAATGTCGGATTAACGTTAGTTGAAGCATTTGCTTGGTAAAGCGGTAGTGTCAAGGTGCTTGTGAAAATTGTTAATGCTAATAATTTTTTAAACATTTTTAAATTCTCTTTCTTATTAAAAATTTTTGAAATAGGATTAAAATTAAATGAATATTTTTATAATTTGGTAATTTAAAGAGGTGAGGGCCCTTCGTCTCTGAAATCATAATAGCATAAAATATTTATAAACAAAGAGAAACTGCTGGTTTCCTCCATAAAAGGAAACTATTAGTTCCTCTTTCACCTCCAGTAATTGTATAAAAAGAACTTAATTTTTATATTTATCAATTTTCATAGGTTAAATAATGTAAAATGATAAGTGAGTGTACATCTATATGATTGGAGGAATCTTATGAATCAAGAGTTAGAAGATAGCTTAATGATACGCTTGAAAGAATTACGTTTAGAATATGGTTATTCACAGAAATATGTAGCTGAGCAATTAAATATTTCACGCCAGGCAATATCAAAATGGGAAAATGGCAGAAGTTACCCTGATATAGATAATTTACGCTTGTTAAGCGCGCTTTATGATGTATCGTTAGATAGTTTTTTTTTCAAAATGATTTAGTTGAAACAGAAAAAATTGAATTAGTAGAAACGTCTAAAAGCTTAATTTCAAAGGGTTTTCTAGTCATATGTTTAATAAGCGTTATAAGTTATTTTATCTCGCCGTTTGGATTGATTTTAATTCCAATAATTTTATTCTTTAGTAGAAAAATCAAAAGCTATAAAGTAATTATTTATATACTTTGTCTAGTTTCTCTTTGGAGAAATGGTCAAGATTTATACTATTTGTTAAATAGCAATTCAGAAAATGAAATCATTACAATTAAAGAATTAGGCGAATAAAAAGAGATCATACATACTTTGATTATTTTTATAGGGATGACGAATTGTAATATTAAGTGCACCACTCAAAATAAATAAAAAAGACCCATTCAATATGAACCTGTATAATTAAAGTTCCTACACCAAAATCAACAGGGGGCCATATTGAATGAGCTATTATCATCTTACCATATCTGAACGTTCGAAAATAGAGGTTTTAAAAGGATTAGGGTACTCTTGTCGTGCCATTGCGTGTCATCTCAACCGTTCTCATACAACGATTTCTCGTGAATTAAAGCGATTGAATGAATGGTCAGCTGAAAAGGCGCAATGGCACGCGGCTGCGCAGAAGAAAAAATGTGGTGCGCGTTCAAAGTTTACCGACAAACTGCGTAAAATTATCGAAGAAAAACTAAAAGCGACATGGTCTCCTGAACAGATTGTCGGTTCCTTGTTTCAAGGCAAATTATCTTTCAAAACAATTTATCGCTGGCTTTATTCAGGGAAACTTCACGTGACGCTTCAAGTGCTTCGCCAAAAAGGAAAACGTCAGGCACCACGTGAAACGTTTGGCCATTGGGAATTAGATACCGTCGTTTCAGCACGCGGTACGAAAGGATGTATCGCGACATTCGCCGAGCGAAAAACACGTTTCTATGTCGGCATTCAAATACCGAATCGCTCGGCGCAATCGATGAAGTGGGCGATTGAACAGCTCATTTCGCGTTATCCAAGACCATGTTTTCAAACGTTTACGACGGCTCGAGGAAAAGAATTTAGCTGTTACGCCGACATCAAAAAACAGTACGGCATCCCAATTTACTTCGCTGATCCGTACGCGCCATGGCAACGTGGCACGAGTGAAAATAGTAATGGTCTTTTACGCGAATTTTTCCCAAAACGAATGGATTTGGGACAACTAACACCATCAAAAATAGAAAAAGCACTTTCATTGATCAACAATCGACCAAGAAAGTGCCTCAACTGGAACACCACGCAGGAAGCATTTGAATATCAGGTGGTGCAGTTAATTTGACAATCTATCGGATATAAAAACCATCCGTGAAGACGGGTGGTTTCTTATTTTCTATTTAAATATTTTGTTGTGTTGAGGTAATGAAATTGCTGCTACTGATATATTTTTTATTTGAACTCACTAGCGTCGCATAAATTTTGACACAATATTCCGTTTTTTTATTTTTCCATTTTAGAAGAAAAACGAAGACACTGGAACAAAGGTAGTAATCATCCATTTTTTCACTATAACCTTTGACTAGTGCGACAGAAGTGGTTAAACCCTTATGGAACAGCTTTTCCTGTGATTTTTCGAATCCATAGATGAGCCGATTTCCAAGGCGCTGCTTTTAATAAACGACTGATTTTCAAGTACGTTTTTGAACTGTTTGTGTTCAACTGCGCCAGCACATGCAGACAATAGACAATCATCGCGATGTACACCTGATTATGCACACCTTGTTCGAGAAGTATTCCACAACTCAAGAAAATGGTTGTAAACAAAACGACAATGCCCATGTGTTTGATGTATGAACGCTTGTTGGTCTTTATTTGGGTAGATACGGAATTTATACGCTTTATGTGACATGACAGACACCTCCTTTTTTCGAACACCATAATAGGAACAGATGTTCTTTTCAACGAATTAGCACTGGCAGAATAATTGGGTTCGCATTCATCCCTCGCTTCGAATTGTTCTTTTCATGATAGTGGTATAGGCTCTCACAGTGAATGCATAATAAACGGCATAAATCACACTATAAATACCCATCCAAATACATACAGGTACAAAAATATTCATATTAAGTACACTTGAGATGGCTTTTAAAGCGACTGCACTATGAATCAGACCAACAATTAATGGGACAGAGAAAATGACGCCCACTTGTGCTGCAATCGAATGTTTCATACTCTTCATACTGATACCCATCTTATGAAGAATCATAAACTGCCCTTTATCTGCTTCTGCCTCTGTTAAAATCTTAAAGTAGATAATACTGCCTGTTGCAAGTAAAAATACAAATCCTAAGAAACTACCTACAAATAAGATAATGCCGACACTCTCCATGTTCTGTTTCACATCAATCGGATAGCTAGAAAAACGTGCATCTTCTGGCATTTTATCTTGAATTTTCTTTGCCTCTACTACTGTCAAATTCGGTTCAATTACTGCATGAACTGTCATTTTCTCACTTGTATTTTGCAACTGTTTAAATACGTCTGGTGTCACAATTAATGTCGTATAGGCAATAGAACTGTTTAATACATTTTCTTTTGTAACATCTTTTAAACGTAATGATTGCTTCACTTTCATAGCATCTAATTGTTTCTCTTTATAGTCAGGTGAATAGCGCTCATCGTAACTTGGATCAATGATAACTGCTTCTTTTCCTACCACTTCAATAGTTGGCTTATCTACTAAACGCGCCAATTGATTGTACGTATCTACTGCCATCACTGTATAATTTCTTTTTCCATAAGGACCAAAAGCATCTGATAACTCTTTCGCATCAAATTCTGTATAAAGAATATGAAATGACTCGCTTTTTTGATTGAGTTTTGGTGTATTTTTTGTTTCAACATACATATACGTGAAGGGATCTGCTTGTTGAACTGTCGATTTTGTATTGTAGTATAGACCGAAAACAGCGCCCCCTGCTGTAATCGTTGTAGCACTTAATACTGCAATAACAGTTAAGGTTTGTGCATTACCTCGAATACGATAGAGTAGCTGCGAAACAGTTAAAAGTCTTAAATTTTGCCAGATGAATCCTTCTGATTTTTTAATCATCTTTAAACAGTACCCAATGAAAGAATGGAAGATTAAATATGTCCCAATAATAACGCAAGCTAAAATAATAAGCGGTGCTGCAGCACTCAGATACTTCCACACTGGTGATGTCATCATATTAGCTAGTGCGATATAATAACCAATACCTACTAAACTAGCTCCAAGTAATGCCAACCAAACATTCGGCTTAGGTACTTTTTCTCCCTGTTTTTCTGCATGAAATAATTCAATCAGTTGGAATCGATATACCACACGATAGCCTTGAATAGATGTGATTAAAAATAAGATAAGAAAAACACAAACTGTATTGATAACGGCGTCTATTGATAAGGTAAAATGCGCTACAGCTTGATAATCCATCATTTTTAATAACATCCATAAAAATAATTTAGAAGCTAAAAAACCAAAGAAAATACCGAAAATAAGGGATATGATTCCTAATAATAAATTTTCGAAAAAGAGTAAAAAGCCAATTTGTCTTTTACGCACACCCAGTAGTGCGTATAATCCTACTTCTTTTTTTCTTTTTTTCATGAAAAAAGCATTTGAATAGAATATAAAAATCGTCACAAATACGAGTAGTACGACAGACGAACTTGACATGATGGATGCAATTTTCTTAGAAGCTTCTACTTCTCCTGTAATGGTCTCGTTATACTTCATCGTCACAAACGTAAAGTAAATGGCAATACTAAAAACCATAGAAGCAATATATAAACTATATTGCGATAGATTACGACGAATATTTTTACGTGCGAGACTAAATAATGTCATCCATCTCACCGCCCATACTACCAACAGATGCTAAAATCTGCTGGAAAAATTGTTTACGCGTCTGTTGTTCACGATGTAACTCATGCGATAATCGACCATCTTTAATAAAGAGAATACGCTGACAAAAACTCGCTGCAAATGCATCATGTGTCACCATCATAATCGTCGAACCTTTCTCTTCGTTCAAACGACTTAAACTTTCAAGTAAATCGATTGCTGATTTCGAATCAAGCGCACCCGTTGGTTCATCTGCCAAAATCAGTGCTGGTTGTGTAATTAATGCACGAGCTGCTGCTGTACGTTGCTTTTGCCCACCTGATATTTGATACGGATACTTCTCAAATAAAGTTTTAATACCAAATACACGCGCAATCTCATCCACACGTTTACGAATATCTGCTGCAGGCACTTTTGAAATGGCTAAAGGTAATAAAATATTTTCACGAACTGTTAGAGAATCAAGTAAGTTATAGTCTTGAAAAATAAAGCCTAAATTTT
>NZ_BJOB01000071.1 GCF_006539985.1 Kurthia gibsonii
GCAGGAGTCGTTTTCTACGCACTCAATTGATTTAATTATTCGCATTTGAGACATATTATTTTGTTCTGTCCCAGGGTCTTTTTTATTCCAATCAAATATACCAAATTTTAAGTATTTATTTCCATTTTTATAAATTATTACGCTAAAGAGCTATCTTAACCTTATGTTAGCGTGTAAAATATAGGAAGAGGAGGACGAAACATGTTTCGAAATATACTTTTAGTTATAATGTGTACATTCACATTAGCCGCTTGTGGTGGGAATGGTAGTAATGAAGAAATTAGTAGTAACGATTTAAAGATGATTGATCAAGGTTTAGCGGCTGTCGCTGCAAATGACTTGGGTAAGGCAGAAGGTATTTTTGGTTCAATCAACAACAGCGAAAAAGCACAAAAATATCATGAACAAATTGTCTTAATACGCGAAGGTCAAAAGTTATTAAAAGATGGTCAAGTAAAGCAAGGTAAAGCAAAATTAGAAGCTGCTACTAGCTCTGATGGTGGCTCAGATTTAATAACAGAAATAGCAAAGTCTACACTCGCAAAAGCAAATAAAAAGCAAACAACAGAAAAAACAACTCAACCTACTCAAGTGACGAGTTCCAAAAATGAATCGGTTGTCATTTCAGATCATTATTCAGGTATGTCATTTGTTCGATTAACAAATGAAAAAGGTAACATACGTGCGCAACCTTCAATTGATAGTAAGGTTGTATACAGTGGTGATTTAGATGAGACATTCGTTTATTTAGAAGAAAAAGTCAACACATCTGACGGTCGTACTTGGTATAAAGTAAGCTATAATTCAGACTCATACGGTTATATTAGTAAAGCTGTATCGACTTTAACGAACGATGCCTATGTTTATCATGATTATGCTTCAACTATTGTCGTAACAGCAAAAACAGCTAATATTCGACTGAGCCCTTCAATTGATAGTGATATTATTGTAAAAAATATAAGTAAAGGTAGTACATTTACTTATACAGGTTATTATGTGAATACACCAGACGGTCGTACTTGGTACGAAGTAGAATTACATAATGGTTATGATGATTACGGCTTTATAAGTAAAGCAGTTGCTAAACTACAATAGCAGTTCGTTATAATACACGTACTAAAAAAATCGACTCCAAAGTGGGTCGATTTTTTTATGTTGCTTCATATATTTCTAATAAACGATGTGTTTCGTAGATTGCATACTGTTTCAAATCTTGGTCATGTTTAATCAAGTAAGGATCTAAGTATGCTTTCCACGCTTCTGATTCATCATATGTTAATTGTTCTTCTTTTTCTTTCATATTCCAACACGTAATATGCAATTCCTCAGCAAATTGTTTACCATCTGGGCAAAGTGTTGTGGGTGTCATTAAAATCGCACGTTCACAATCGTAATATGCACGCCCTGTTGCAAAATGATTCATCATTTCAGGTGTGAGCTTTTCAGGTTCTTTACATACCATCATCGCAGTTCTTACACCGTGTTGTTGTGCAATAATGGCCACCCCAAAACTTTCAGAAGGTACAATGATTTGTACATCTTTATAAGCCATATGTTGAATTAATTTTGCATAATATAAAATTAATTCATATTCTGTCATTAATTCGACAGGTTTAATCGTTGTTTTTTCTTCAATAAATCGCTTATGTAATTTTTTAATATAAATTTGTGCTTTTTTTAGCCTACTTGATTGCTGAAAACGTTTGACCGCATGCACTTGATCTTTCTTCTTATGATACGTTCGTTTTGAATGTAATGACGGTAATTTTTTTATTTTTCGGATTGCATCTTGTATATAATAAATACCTAATCCGAGTAAAATAGATGAAATGAGAACCATCCATGCTTCCGTCCACATCCAACGATACGTGTAACCTACAGCTTGTACATATTGTTGAATCGTTTGCGTATCATAGAAAAAAGGTGCAAAGATCCACGGTGTTAACTGTAAATAGAACGCAACAAGACAACTTAGTAGCAGTTGATGAATTAAACGTTGCCTATTTTTTTCAATCTTTTCATGATGATGTTGTGCATACTTTTCTTTTAAACGATCTTCCGTTTGAATAATCGATAAAATATGCTCTTTTGCACAATCTGGGCAATATAAAACAATCTTATGTTCTTGTAATACTTTACTTTGTTCTTTCTTGTGAAATTCGCAAGTATAACGCACGATGTCCATTTCCTTTCACTTCTTTTACGGTACTGTTCTATTATAGTAATAACTATATAATCCCGCATGAGTGATAACACTCACATTCCACAAAAAAAATTGGCACTAATCGTATAGAAAGAATCAATTCAAAAGAAGGAAATATACTTCTTTTGAATTAAATCTTTAATAGGTCATTTCTAACAGTAATTCATCTAATATATCTTGGTAAACTGCTTGTTTTTGTTGGACATCTTCCACCGCAAGTTGTTTTTTCTTTTCTTCAAAGTACGTAATAACAGATGCGTAATCCATATTTATCTCTTTGATTCGCTTTAACAAATGTGGTACATCTTCATACATCGTTTTTTGCTCTAATATTGATGTAATTTCTGTTTTTGCTTGTACAATCGGGTCAAAAGCTTGAAGTCGCTTGGCTGCTTTTTCTAAACGTACGACACGATATTCTGATTGATTTTCAATTTCTAAAATTTGTTTTTCAATTTCAATAAATAATTGTTGAATTTCATGTAAAAGAGCCGATTTTTGTTCTTTAAAATATATTATAAATTGTTGCTCATATCGAACTACTTCTTCTCTTTTTTGTTCTGGGTCTGTAAAGAGTTGTTGTGAAACGCCTCTTTTATATTGCTGAACAAAACTTGCATATTCTGTATATAACTGAATTAACTTTTTACTCTTAGGTAATTCAGCTGTATGTGCTTTTAAAAATTCAATTAACTGATAAGACGTTTCTAATTGATGATATTCTTTTTTTAGTTGTTCAAATGTCTTTTCTAATTCATGAATTTTATACTCCTGTTCTTTCGACTGATAAACAGCATTATCACTCTCATCCATAAATTCACGCAACATATTATAGGCTTCTAAATATGGATCGCGCTGTACTAATGAACGAATTTCTAAAATAAATCGATCCACCCATTCAAAGAACCGTTGATGAATCAGATTTGAAAAAGCTTCATTATCTAAACGACACATCTGAATATACGCAAACAATTGATCAAAATTTGAGGACTGATATAATGCATGTTCGTCTTTTTCAACTGCTTCTTGCAATGCTTGAAAAGAAACTGATAATTGTTTGAAAACACCGAAAAAATCTTGTTTTTCTAAAATTCCAGATGATAAATTATATGGATCTTCATTTAGTACAAAAAGCATTTCTTTCTGTTCTTGACCAATTCGTGCTAATAATGCACGTTCTGAAGGTAATCCTTTAAACTGATGATTTGCGAGCCATACAACTGCTTGGCTTCGCTTTAAAAAACTCTCTTTAACAAAAACAGACTTTTGATACGAAGGTGTATCAAAAATTGTCACCGCTTTTAATAAGTCATGTTTTAAAACAATATCAACATAATCTAAACCACTTCGCATCATTTGAGAACTAAATGTATCCGATATGGCAAATAGCTCCACTTGACCAAGAGAAAACTGTGCAACTTGTCCATCTAAAAAGTGAGCTGTTACACTTTCTTCCTCACCATAATGAATGATTGTGTGTACATACGACACACCATGGTATTCACTTGGCATAACATGGCGATTCAATAGCGTATTAATAAACGTTGCTTTGTCTGCATATACATCACCAATAACGAGCAGTTTTAAATCGTCTTTTGAATCGGCAATCAGCTCACGTAATTTCCGAGCTGTAATACGCGTACTCATATGTTTACTAAGTAAAAATTGAATCCTCTGTAACTGTTGCTTCTCACCAATTAGTACAGGTTGTTCGCTACATTCGATTTGTTGGATTCGTTTTTCATATTGTGTATGATTATTCTTTTCCATATATGTCACAAACCCCTTTTCTACATATCTTTAGTATACATGATATGTGAAAAAACACTACAAACAATTACTATTTACTTATTATTTTTTTCAAAAAAATCATCGCTTTTCGACTTGTTTTTTCATTTCTCCTATTACTTTTATACCTATTTCAATTTAATAATTTCAATTTACTATGCTTTTATGTCTTTTTTCATACTTTATTTTTGAATCGACTCATATAAACTTCGATAAAAACCACTTTCTTTTATTAAATCGGTATGTCTTCCTTGTTGAATATGGACCAATGATTGCCACTTGCTTTCCTAGCGGTATTTGCATCGAAATCTCTTTTAATACCATCTCACCTCCTGAATTTTCAATAGACATTTTTTCAATAATGATGTATTCATTAATTTCGTTTAAAGATATTTTTTCTTGATCTTTAGCAAATTCATTGAGGACATCTAACACTTCGAAAACACGTTTCACACCGGCATATGCAGCTTGTAATGAATTCAATGCATTTGATAACTGTTCAGTCGGTTTAAAAAATTGACGTGAGTAAGCACTAAATGAAGCGATCGTTCCAATCTTCCCCATACCATATACCGTCATAATTGCACCTACTCCCACCATCAGTGTACGTGCCATATTATTAAAAAAACGATTTAATGGTGCTAAAGAACTTGAAACAACTTCTGCTTGGAAATCTGCCTTTTTATAACATCGATTTCTTGTATTGAATGTATGCCACTGTTTCTTCTCTTGATTAAACAATGTCACTACCTCTGCACCTAATATATGTTCATTCATATTTCCAAGCGCATGTTGCCTTGCTACATAATCTGTACTAGAGCGCATGACAATTTTTCGTGAAACATATAATAAAAACGGTAAAATAATAAAACGAATAAGTGCTAACTGCCATGACAGAAGCAGCATAGCAATAATGATACCTAAAATTGTGAATATGGATGAAATCAGTGGAACTGCATTTTGACCCAATGCGGTGCTTAAATTATCTAAATCATTCGTTAACCTACTCATTAAGTCTCCTGGCGAATGTTCTTTATGATAAAATGTGAAAATTAAGATTTTTTAATTGAGGTTTCATTTGCTGTTTATAATAAAATGTAATATTTTGAAAAGTAATGTCCCCTATTTCAGGATGATTTTTAGGTTCAATTAGAGAAATATCTTTTAGAAAAGTGAAAATAAAAGAAAGGCGTTGAATGGAAGGAAGAGATCGTACCAATTGCATAAGTGCCATGATACTAAGTGTTACTGTGCTGAAAATTAAATTCAAATAGTTGATAAAAGCTAAAACAGCCCCTACTTGAATCTGATTTATATCAATTTTTAAAAGACCAATCCATAGCGTACTAACAATTCCTAAATTAATAATGAGCATGACAAGTGGGTTAAGGGAACCAATGACTTGTGCTGTCTTTTTATTTTGTTGCGTATAATTCCATTAATTTTTTAAAGCGTTGAATTTGTTCTTTTATACGGTGGTAAGCTTTAATAATATACATACCAAATAGTGTGGTAATAAACCAATATGGCTTAATAAAACGAAATAAACTTAAAAATTTTTTCACTTTATCACCTCTTTTTGAAAAACTTAAAAGTAATTGAATAAAAAAAGCCACTTCTTCGTTCTTGTTCGAACAAGAGGAAGAAGTAGCTTTCCCAACAAATATTAGAAATAATCGATGAAGCTTGGAATGTGATTTGGAATTAAATCTTCAAGTAGTTCAACCATTTCTTCAGTTGGTGTTGTAATTCGTTCAATACTATATAAATAGCGTGGGCGCAAGTAACCGAGTAACATCGTGGTTAATGTTTGGATGGTCACATGCACTGCATCATCTACTAAATCATCACTTAATTTTGTCACCGTTACGCGACCAGAAGCAGATGTCACTTCGAATGTTCCTTCATTCCACTTTGCAAGACGATCTTCCACCGCAATGCGTAATGTGAAGTCAGGTAGTTCAAACGGGAACTGTTCCATGAATGATTGCACATCGACAATACGTGCCATAAAGTACGGCGATAAACTTTGCTTAATTTCGCTATCCTGCATTAAAAAGGCGATGGACTCTGTTCCACTCGTTTTTCCAAATACATGATAAACCATCGATTTATGTGCATGAATGAAATTCCATAGTCCTTTACGTGCCTCATTCGTTAAGTAGATTAATTCATCCACATAGAAGTTTTCTTCCATAATACGATAGAAAAGATAGCCGACTGGTTCGTCTGTTTCCGCTTCATAGTAAACAGCTGTTTGAAGTTGTGTATCACTTCCTTCAAACTTCTCTTCCCAGTAACTTTCTTGGAATTTTTCATTCCATGCGATTGGATTACGCACCATCATCCCATGTTTTTCAAGTGCGTATTCATGATAAATCTGTTTAATATGTTCATGTTCAAGTGGTACACGGCGCACCTGTCCTTCGATTTGGTCATAGTAAGGAATCTGTGTATCCTTCATTTGATATTCAACAATATCACTCATAATTTCAAAACCTTTATTACGATAATAAGGAATTGAGTATGGAAATAAGTATGAAATTGAACGGCCTTCGTCACGCATATTTTCTAAACTTTTTAAAATGAGTTTATGCATTAAACCGTGGCTTGAGTACTCTGGGTACGTGCCAACTGCTGTAATTCCCCCCATTTCATAAATTTTACCGTGAATGTTCACTTGAAACGGTAAATTTAATATTTGAGAAATCAAATGGTCTTTGTCGAACCAGCCCATCGCAGTCCCCTCACGGAATTGCTTTGATTTCGCATTAATGAACACACGATCTTTGTGCATCGATACATTAATTTGAAACACATAATTTAAAAGTTTAATAAATTGATCCATTTCTTCAATTTGGATCTCACGCAACTCTAACTGTTGCTTTGTCATAATTCCACTCCTCTTATTTGGTCCATCAAATACATCTATACCACCATTTTGACAATTATTAACACACTGTCTTATGTTTTTTTATGTATGGCAAGTCTTTCTACTATATAAAGAAAGCATATTTTCCTTGAACCTTATATACTATCTTAATATTCTTTTATAGAACTGTCCAATAAAGTACTAAAGTGATTGAGTTTGGAGACGAGTGACCCTTTTTCGCCCTCGAATGGCCCTTTTACACGTGCGAATGACCCGATATGAGGAGTGAGTGACCCAAATCGCTCAGCCAGTGACCCGTTTCGTCGCCCGAATGTTCGTTTTCACACCAGAATAGTCAAATGAAGTCCCACTAAATTACTCAAAAACCTTGAAGAAAGTACAGAAAGGGAGTAATTTAGTCTTTCAAACGAGTGGCCCAAATCGTTCAGCCAGTGGCCCGTTTCGTCGACCGAATGTTCGTTTTCACACAATCATAGTTAAATGAAGTCCTATTAAATTACTCAAAAACCTTGAAGAAAGTACAGAAAGGGAGTAATTAAGGTTTTTTAGGCGAGTGGCCCATTTTTGTCCTCGAATGTCCACTTTGCACGTGCGAATGGCCCGATCTGAGGAGCGAGTGACCCAAATCGCTCAGCCAGTGACCCGTTTCGTCGCCCGAATGTTCGTTTTCACATCAGAATAGTCTATTCAAGTTCTAGATTACTCAAAAGACTTAAAGAAAAACATTTAGTTTTACATTAAAATAAGAAGTCACGCTTTTATACTGCATTAAAAAAAAGCAGCCATTTTGACTGCTTTTACTTTGTTTACTATTCAAAGAAAATATCTTTCCATGTCCCAAAACCTAATGTAATATCTTGTTTCACACTTTCAGCTAAACCCTTTTTCTGCATAGTTACTTCAATTTTATGATTCTTATGCATAATCGCTAAGTTATTTTTAATCCCCTCTATAATATTAAGATCAATAATTGGTACATAATAATAAGATTCGTTTGCATTAGATGTAATTGGAGTAGCT
>NZ_BJOB01000072.1 GCF_006539985.1 Kurthia gibsonii
TACAACACATGAATACTTCTATAACGACGAAGTATTAGAGATGGAAGTTGTGAAAGTAAAGGATATTTTAACAGAGTACCGTTCATATGAATGGAGTGGCTATACACCACTTGGTATGATTGTGAAAGCTAAAAATGAATCTGGTACATTTGAAACTGTAAGGAAGGCGAGCCAAAAGCGCAAGTGGAAGATAAGTCAAGATCGCAGAAAATGAAGGGAAGCAAATAGCGCAAAAGATGAAGGGAAGCCAAGACCGCAACGTCCTGTTGCAAGGCTTCCCCAACCTACGTCGTGTAGGCAGTGTTGCTGACTTATCCAACCTACATCATGTAGGCAGTGTTGTTGGCTCGCCCAACTTGCGTCCTGCAAGTAGCAATTCATTACGAATCATCGTGGGGATGTACTAATTGATAAACATCGACTAAATTCCGCAAAAGATTTTCAAGGAACATCGACTAAATTCCGCAAAAGATTTTCAAGGAACATCGACTAAATTCTGCAAAAAATTTTCAAGGAACATCGACTAAGTTCTGCACGTCCTGTGCAAACGTCGATGGAACCGACATCGTGTCGGGCTGTGCGAACGTCGATGGCACTCGCATTGTGTGAGGCCCACACCCAGGTGATGATGAAGACCCATTATCACAGAATGGTTATAGCTATGCGAATGGCAATCCCGTGATGAATGTGGATCCGAATGGTAAAAATGCTTGGTATAATTCAAGGGGATTTCTTGTAGGGGCAATTAATGCAGCGATATTTCTTACAACATCAGCAATATTTGGAGGGATTGGTGGATTACTAATCAGATTAGGTAAGAAAAGTTTAAGTAAATCTAAAAAAATTCTATTTGCTACAAATCTTAAAAAGAAACTAAGAAATAGAGGGGTTTCTTACATCATAGCCGGTAGTATATCCAATGCTGTAGGTACATTGATTAATATTAGTGGTTTTTGGCTAAATCCAGGAAGCTCTATATTTAATTATTTAGATAGGAAAGATAAAAAGCCAAGAAATGGTTATTTTAATGGTTTTTAAGACTTAGAGGTGAGAATTATATTTAAATTATTTTTGAAAACACAAAAATTCTATATAGGGTTATTTGTCATTGTTTTTCTAATATCAGCAATAGCTTCATATATTTATATGGGTGGACCTAAATCTATAAGTGCAGTGCTAAGTGGAATAATTGGTTTTTGTCTTATGCAGTATTTAGCTTATAGAAATTTCAAAAAAGAAAATAACTTGAAATAAAAAGATTTCAAACAAGTAACATAATCTCATACTGACTAGATGTGGTACCTATTCCTATGAATAAAGAAAAGTTTGAATTTTAGTGTGGAATAGAGTGATTCAATGAAGAAGTATAGTGGCATTTCTTTAAAAAGAATACTCATGATAATGCTTTTTCTGTAGTTAATTAAATAATTTACTTGGTTCACTGACGTACACAACAAAAGTACAACTTCTTGCTATAAAGAAAGAGGCATAGTCATTAATGAATTTTAAACAAATATTTTATTTTTTTGTCGGAATGTTAATTCTATTATTAGCAGGTGATATAACTTATAATACGGAGCATATTATTCCGATTTTCATAGTAATGGTATCAGTTTTTTATTTACTATATACGGAGATTTTTAAGAATAAATTTTCAATAAAGAGCATGTTAATAGGTATAATGATTGCATGGTTCATATATCATTTTGTAAATATTTAGTTTTTACAAAGTGCATCTTTAAAATAATACAGGATGTCGCACCTCAAAAGTAAAACTGAATTTTGAGGTGTTTTTTTATACCAAAATATACGGCGAAGTTTATATATACCAAATAATTACTTATGATATATAATAGAGTGAGAACAAAAGTTCGTAATTTTATTATAGAGAGAAGTGAGGATAGATGAATGTATATGTAGATGATTTACGAGATTGTCCTGAAGGGTTCACAATTGCTAGAACCTTTGAAGAAGCGGTGACTTTATTGGAACAGCATGAGGTGGATATTTTGTCATTGGATCATGATTTAGGTGAGGATGCAGAGGGGAATCTACTGCCGACAGGGTATGATTTGGTCAAGTACTTCTGTGAACATGGTTTACGAGCAAATAAAATTTATTTGCATACTGATAATCCGGTAGGACGAGAAAATATGTATGAAACGTTGAAGGGGGCAAAGCGTAGAGGTTTTATTGATAAAGATATTGAGATTTATCATTATTCCATCATACCCAATCGTTATAGTGGTCCAACTGAATAAATAAAAAAAGACATGTACGCATGTACGTGTCTCTTTTTTGTTTATTGTCTGTGTGAATCGATATCTTGTGCTTCACCTTTTGGAAGGATTGCGCCTACGATTACGACGAATACTGCAAATACAACTGAGAAGATTAAACCTTGCTTCACTTGTTCCATTTCGAATGGTGTGTTACCGATAGCAGAAGTTACATAATTTAAAAGTGTAAATAATACAGCACTCCAGAATAATAAAACGATGTATTTCATTGATTTTCACCTCTGATTTTACATTTGTACTCTATTAATAATAGCATAACGAAGAAGTAAATTGAAATACTCTTTTCATTCGTACAGTAGATTTTGTCAAAGTTTTGTCAATAGTGTTGAAAACTGAAAACGGTTCGATTATAATTAGTACCAGGTATTAATAATTGGTATTTGAAAAGGGGCGCTATAGATGGCAGCTGGTTTAATTGGTATTGGACGTTATGTACCAGAAAATATCGTGACAAATGCAGATTTAGAGAAAATGATGGATACATCAGATGAATGGATTCGCACACGTACGGGGATTGAAGAACGTCGTATTGCGGGAGACGATGAAAATACATCTGATTTAGCTTTTAAAGCAGCGGAAGCAGCAATTAAAGACGCAGGAATTACAGCGGATCAAATCGGTTTAATTCTTGTGAATACAGTAACACCTGATCAACCATTCCCAACAGTCGCATGTATGATTCAAGAACGTTTAGGTGCAACGAAGGCAGCGGCGATGGATCAATCGGCAGCTTGTGCAGGTTATATGTATGGATTAGTAACAGCGAAGCACTTCGTTGAAGCAGGTACATATGATTATGTATTAGTTGTAGGTGCAGAAAAGTTATCAAAAATTACAGACTGGACAGATCGTAACACAGCCGTATTATTCGGTGATGGTGCTTGTGCAGCTGTAGTTGGCAAGGTATCAGAAGGTCGTGGTATATTAGCTTATGAACTAGGAGCAGATGGTTCTGGTGGCAAATTCTTATATCAAGATGAACATGATCACATCGCAATGAATGGTCGCGAAGTATTCAAATTTGCAGTACGTCAAATGGGCGAATCTGCGATGAATGTAATCGAAAAAGCAGGTTACCAAAAAGAAGACGTGGATTTCTTAATTCCACACCAAGCAAATATTCGTATCATTGATGCAGCACGTAAACGTTTAGACTTACCAGAGGATAAGGTAGCAGCAGTGATTAGTAAATACGGTAATACATCTGCCGCTTCAATCGGTAATGCGATGGTTGAATGTGTAGAAAATGGTAAAATCAAAGATGATGATTTAATCGTATTAGTTGGTTTCGGTGGCGGTCTAACATGGGGCGCAATCGCATTACGATACGGTAAATAAAATTTAACGAGCTAGAAAGAAGGGGTTTTAGACATGACGAAAAAAAGAGTAGTAGTGACAGGTATTGGTGCAGTTACACCTTTAGCAAATGATGCACATGCAACATGGGAAGCCATCAAAAAGGGTCAATCAGGTATTGGGCCACTTACACGTATTGATGCAGAAAAATTTCCTGTAAGTGTAGCAGCAGAAGTAAAAGATTTCGATATCGAACAATACGTAGTGAAAAAAGAAGCGCGTAAGATGGATCGCTTCACACACTATGCACTTGCGGCAGCAACAATGGCTGTAAAAGATGCAGACTTAACAATCGACGATTCAAACGCACCGCGCGTGGGTGTATGGTTAGGTTCAGGTATTGGCGGTATGGAAACATTTGAACAACAATACACAAACTTAATTACAAAAGGTCCACGTCGTGTGAGCCCGTTCTTCGTACCAATGATGATTCCAGATATGGCAGCAGGTCAAGTTTCGATTCACTTAGGTGCAAAAGGTATTAACACATGTACGGTAACAGCTTGTGCTACAGGTACAAACTCAATCGGTGATGCGTTCAAAGTAATCGAACGTGGCGATGCAGATGTGATGATTACAGGTGGAACAGAAGCACCAATCACGGAGTTATCAGTAGCTGGTTTCTGTGCAAATACGGCACTATCATTAAATCCAGATCCAAAAACAGCTTCACGTCCATTCGATAAAGAGCGTGACGGTTTCGTTATGGGTGAAGGTGCAGGGATTGTCGTATTAGAAAGTTTAGAACATGCTTTAGCACGCGGCGCGAAAATCTACGGTGAAGTTGTAGGTTACGGTGCCTCAGGTGATGCATATCATATTACAGCTCCAGCTCCAGGTGGAGAAGGTGCAGCACGTGCGATGACACAAGCGATTGAAGATGCAGGAATTGACCCATCTCAAATTGATTACATTAATGCACATGGTACATCAACTTACTACAATGATATGCTTGAAACAGAAGCAATCAAAAAAGTATTAGGCGACCATGCACAAAAAGTAGCAATCAGCTCAACAAAATCAATGACTGGTCATATGTTAGGTGCAGCTGGTGGCGTAGAAGCTATCTTCTCAGTATTAGCACTGAAAGAAGGAATTGTTCCACCAACAATGAATCTTCAAAACCAAGCGGAAGAGTGTGATCTAAACTACACACCAAATGCAGCGGTAGAGAAAACAATGGAGTACGCATTAAGTAACTCATTCGGCTTTGGTGGACATAACGCAACACTTGTATTCAAAAAATACGAAGCATAATAATACAAAGGCATTACATCTTTTTGGTGTAGTGTCTTTTTTTATTCCATTTATTGTTATGTAGAGTTATAATGTAAAGTAAGCTTTACATTCGTCGGAGGAAAATATGAAAAACCATGTAAGAGATTTGCGGATGCAGTATGATTTATCGCAAGATGCATTAGCAGAAAAAGTAGGGGTATCACGACAGACGATTATTTCACTTGAAAAAGGAAAATATAATCCATCCATCATGTTAGCTTTTAAATTAGCACGTGTGTTTCGATGTCAGATTGAGGATCTTTTTATTTATGAGGAGGAGAATACTTGAAGAACAAACAGCTGGTATTTTATAAGAGGGGCGTAAAACCCCTACGCCTTTAGGCTAGGGGGATGTAAGCCCTAACTACCTTGTGTTTGAATGTATTTTTGAATAATCTCTTTGCTAACATTTCCAATGCTACAAGAAAAGTATCCGTCACCCCAAAAGGTGCGTTCTTTCCAAAAATGTCGAGAAAGATATTCGTGATGCTTTTGCCATATCCGATAAGTCGTGAGTTGCTTCAACAACCTAACAATTTCAAGAATACTCCATTTTGGAGAATAACGAATTAATACATGAATATGGTCTTGGTCGATTTCTTGCTCAATAATCTGCCAACCGTAATAATTAGAAATACATTCGATTTCGGTCTTAATATCATGACCTACTTTTAACAATAGCTTTTTACGATATTTACAAACAAATATCAAGTGACACATAAGTAAATGTTTGCTGTGGTTTTCAGAAATATAATCCATTATTTTTCTAAGCCTTTACGAATTAGTTCGTAAACTGCACTTGCGAAGGTTTGAATATTGTGTTTTTCTCTATACTCTTCAATTCGTATTACCAAATCAATAGGGAATTTAATCAGCTTTGCTACACGTTCCATTAGTTTCACTCCTTTTAAAGTATATACTTTTGAAATATACCGACGCTTAATATATACTGATAGCATATCCTAAAAGGAGGTGAAAATCAATGTTAGTAAATAAGGCGTATAAATTTCGGATATATCCAAACAACAAACAGACTGAACTAATCAATAAGACCATTGGTTCTGCAAGGTTTGTCTTTAACTTCTTTTTAGGCAAACAAAAAGACAAAGATGCTTACTGGTATCTCTGTGAAGAAATGGTTCAAAACGGACAGCTTCCAGTGAACAACTGGAAAGGAAAGTGTTTGAACAAATATGAAACCGTTAAAGCAGTTAAGGAATTAAAGAAACAGTACATTTTCTTAAAAGAAGTGGATAGTATTGCATTGCAAAAATCTGTTGAAAATTTAGCAGATTCTTACGATAGGTACTACAAGAAACAGAACAAATATCCACGTTTTAAGTCTAAAAAGAATCCTGTTCAATCTTACACAACAAAGCATACGAACGGAAATATCGCAATTGATGGTAACTATATTAAGTTACCTAAACTTGGTCTTGTTCGCTTTGCGAAAAGTCGTGAAGTTACAGGAAAAATCCTACATGCAACGATTAGACGAAATCCGTCAGGAAAATACTTTGTTTCCATCGGAACAGAAGTTGAAGTTAAAGAATTACCCAAAACAAAATCAGCTATTGGAATAGATGTCGGACTCAAAGATTTTGCCATTCTTTCAGATGGAACGACTTATACTAACCCTAAGTTCTTTCGTACATTGGAAGAAAAGTTAGCAAAGGCACAACGTACCCTAAGCAGACGAACTATTGGCGGTGCGAACTGGTATAAAGCAAAAATCAAAGTGGCTCGTATCCATGAAAAGATAGTAAATATACGTAAAGATTACTTGGACAAAATATCTACTCGTATTGTCAAAAACCACGACATTATTGGAATGGAAGATTTGTCTGTCAGTAATATGTTAAAGAATCGCAACCTTGCCAAAGCAATCAGTGAAGTGTCATGGTCACAATTCAAAACCATGATTGAATACAAAGCCAAATGGTACGGAAAACAAGTTGTGACGGTTGCGAAGAACTTTCCATCCAGTCAGCTATGTTCTTGTTGTGGCTATCAAAACAAAGACGTTAAAAATCTTGGATTGCGTGAATGGGGTTGCCCAAAATGTCATACCCATCATGATCGAGATATTAACGCAGGACAAAATCTTAAAAATGAAGCTATAAGACTTCTAACCGTAGGGACTACGGAGATAGCCTAATCAATTAGAGTTCGATAGAACTCTGTACTTAGGAATCCACTATGGCTTTAGCCTAGTGGTAGTTCAAATATTAGGTACTATTTTATTCATTAATGCACTTGTACTGAATCTACCATCGATTTTAAACTTTGAATTTCCGAATGCAATCATGGCATTTGGTCTAGCCATTATGGCGTTTTGTCTTGCCTATTTAACGCCGCATTTTGCAGAGAAAGATGAACGTGCGCAGAAGATTCGAGAACGCGCAATATATATGAGTTATTTCTGGGGTATGGGCTTCTTGTTGGTTCTTTTAATCGTATTCAATCCATTATCTACGTTCGAGTTAGCTGCTTTTCAATTATTATCATTATTCATCGCACTCTATCTATCCATCGTCTTTTTAAATATGGTTTACTACGCAAGAAAATATTAAAACAGGTTATATAAAACATAGCGTTCGCAACAAAAAAGAAGTACAACCCCTTTCCTCCTTTTATTGGCGTTCGCAACAAAAAAGAAGTACAACCCCTTTCCTCCTTTTATTGGC
>NZ_BJOB01000073.1 GCF_006539985.1 Kurthia gibsonii
CGAAAGGGAATCCGGCTCGTCGAAAGGGACTATTCCTCGCGCGAAAGGGAATCTATCACTTTGAAAGGGACTGAATTTAGATTCAAATGTATTCTAACTCTCGAAAAAAAATCGGAGTTTCTTCTATTTAAATAGCGTTCAGGATATGAAGTGGGATAAAATAGTGCCCATTGTTGCAAAAGATGTCAGACATTGATATAATATCTGTAGAAATATTTTTTTACATTAGGTGGGACGGAAAAAAAGTATATGGGACTTATTTTGACCTACCAATAGGAGAGTTAGCTATGTTGTCACTCACGGAGGCACAATTAAAAATGTTGCCTGAAATGGCCGAGTCGCTGCAAATTCGTTATCGTATTTTGCAAATGGTTCAGATGCTTGGGCCGATTGGACGTCGTTCTTTAGCAGAGAGTCTATCATTGCCAGAACGAGAAGTTCGAAAAGAAACAGATTTACTCAGAGAACAAACATTAATGGATGTTAGTCGTTCAGGTATGACAATTACGGAATTAGGGGTACAAGTATTAGAGAAGTTGAAGCCACTTGTTTATGAGTGGTCAGGGATTTCAGATCTCGAAACACAGCTTCAAAAATTACTTGGCATCAAAAAAGTAATTATTGTTGATGGAAACCTTGATTTAGAGCCATCTGTTAAGACATTGATGGGTGTCGAAGCGGTTACGCAACTTGAGCAATATGCGAAACCACAAGATATTGTGGCAGTTACGGGAGGAAGTACGGTAGCTGCAGCATCAAATGCTGTTCAAAAATCAAATCGTTTAAAGGATTTAACTTTCATTGCTGCACGTGGAGGTATGGGTGTCGAAGTACAAATGCAGGCGAATACAATCGCTTCGAATTTTGCAACAAATTCGGGGAATGATTATCGCACGCTTTATCTACCGGAGCATTTAAGTGAAGCTGCTTATAATGCGATGAAGGAAGAGCCGATGGTGCAAGAGATGCTTAGACTTTACGAAAAAACATCGATTGTGATTCATGGAATTGGTTCTGCAGATGAAATGTCTGGTCGTCGGAAATCATCAGAAGCAGAGAGACAAGCGCTTCAAAAATCGGGTGCTGTTGGTGAAGCTTTTGGTTATTATTTCGATGAAAAGGGTAAAGCAGTACAGAGAATAAGGACAGTTGGTTTGCAATTAGAACAGGTCAAAAACTGTCCCACTATACTTGCAATAGCGGGTGGTACAAAAAAAGCAAAAGCGATTTTATCTTATTTCAAAAATGCAGCGAAGCAGACAATCTTTATTACGGATATGGCAGCAGCACAACAAATGTTTAAAATTATTCAAAAATAACAATGTATTTCCAGGAGGAACAGATTATGACAATCAAATTAGCAATTAACGGTTTTGGACGTATTGGACGCTTAGTTTTCCGCACAGCTTTAGAGCGTGATGATATTGAATTAGTGGCAGTAAATGACTTAACTGATGCAGCGATGCTTGCACATTTATTAAAATACGATTCAGTACATGGTACACTTCCGAATAAAGTTACATCTGAAGATGACTGTATCGTGGTAGATGGTAAAAAAGTACGCGTTTATGCAGAAAAAGATCCTGTGAACTTACCTTGGGAAGCTTTAGGTGTGGATATCGTAGTTGAATCAACAGGGCTTTTCCGTGATCAAGATTCGGCAGGTAAACATTTAGAAGCTGGGGCTAAGAGAGTAATCGTATCTGCACCTGGTAAAAACATGTCAACATTTGTTATGGGTGTAAACCATACTGATTATGACCCTAAAAAAGACTTTGTTATGTCGAATGCTTCTTGTACAACAAACTGCTTAGCTCCTGTAGCAAAAGTATTAGACGAAAAATTCGGTGTTAAACGTGGTATGATGACAACAATTCACTCATACACAAATGACCAAAAAATCTTAGACTTACCACACTCTGACTATCGTCGTGCACGTGCAGCTGGACAATCAATGATTCCAACAACAACAGGCGCAGCAAGTGCGGTAGCGAAAGTATTACCGAACTTAAAAGGTAAATTAGATGGTATGGCAATCCGCGTACCAACACCAAATGTATCGCTTGTCGACTTAGTGGCAGAATTAAATCAAGAAACAACAGTAGAAGAATTGAATGCGGTACTAAAAGAAGCCTCTGAAAATGAATTACACGGTATTTTAGATTATTCAGATGTACCTCTTGTATCAATCGACTATAATGGTGTGACTTCTTCTTCAACAGTTGATTCATTATCAACAATGATTTTAGAAGGCAACCTTGTAAAAGTATTAGCTTGGTATGATAACGAAGCTGGTTACTCTACACGTGTTGTTGACCTAGTGGAATATATCGCAAAACAAGGTTTGTAATAAAAAAGATTAGCCATTACGTGGTAGATTGTATATAATGTATTTTGGAAAAAGGGGAGAAGTGAATAATAACTTCTCCTTTTTTTATGAAAAACACGAATATAAAATTTTAAGGAGGCTTTCTTCAAATGAATCCGAAGAAAACGATGAATGATGTAGAAGTGAAAGGGAAACGCGTATTTGTCCGTGTTGACTTTAATGTGCCAATGGAAGACGGTAAAATTACTGATGACACACGTATTCGAGCAGCACTTCCAACAATCAAGCATTTAGTCGATGAAGACGCAAAAGTAATCTTAGCGAGTCACCTAGGACGACCAAAAGGTGAAGTAGTTGAGGATATGCGTTTAACTGCAGTAGGTAATCGACTTGCAGAACTTCTAGGAAAGCCTGTACTCAAACTAGACGAATCAGTTGGTGAAACAGTAAAAACAGCTGTTCACAACATGAATGATGGCGATGTAGTACTTCTTGAAAACGTACGATTCCATAAAGGTGAAGAGAAAAATGATGCAGAGTTAGCAAAACAATTTGCTGAATTAGCTGAAATTTATGTGAATGATGCATTCGGTGCGGCTCACCGTGCACATGCTTCAACAGCAGGAATTGCAGAATATTTACCAGCTGTATCAGGTTTCTTACTACAAAAAGAATTAGATGTATTAGGTAAAGCATTATCAGATCCAGAACGTCCATTCACAGCAATTATCGGTGGCGCAAAAGTAAAAGATAAAATCGGCGTAATTGATCATTTACTTGATAAAGTAGATAATTTAATCATCGGTGGTGGCTTAGCTTATACATTTGTGAAGGCTCAAGGTCACGAAATTGGTAACTCACTTGTGGAAGAAGATAAGATTGAATTAGCAAAAGAATTTATGCAAAAAGCAAAAGATAAAGGCGTCAATTTCTTAATGCCTGTTGATGCGGTAGTCGCTTCTGAATTTTCAAAAGATGCTGACTCTAAAGTAGTCGACATTGATGCGATTCCAGCAGACTGGATGGGCTTAGATATTGGACCAAAAACAGTTGCGTTATATGCAGACACAATTAAAAATTCAAAATTAATCATTTGGAATGGACCAATGGGTGTATTCGAAATGGAAAAATTCGCAGACGGTACAAAAGGTGTAGCTGAGGCAATGGCTGAAACAGCTGGTTACACAATTATCGGTGGCGGTGACTCAGCAGCAGCAGTTGAAAAATTCCATGTAGCAGATAAAATGGATCATATTTCAACAGGTGGCGGTGCTTCACTTGAATTTATGGAGGGTAAGGAATTACCAGGTGTCGTTGCGTTAAACGACCGATAAAAAAATTTGACAGACATAGCGAGAATTTTAGCTTGTCTGTCTTTTCAACAACATCACTATCTTAGGAGGATTTTGTCTATGCGTAAACCGATTATTGCAGGTAACTGGAAGATGTTTAAAAAGTTATCTGAGGCTGTACAATTCGTTGATGAAGTAAAAGGTCAAGTTCCAGCTGCTTCAAAAGTAGATGCGGTCATTTGTGCACCATTCTTATTTTTACCAACTCTTGTTGAAGCAACAAAAGACACTGATTTGAAAATTGGTGCTCAAAATATGCACTTCGAATTAGAAGGAGCATTTACAGGTGAAGTAAGTCCAACACAATTAGCAGATGTAGATGTTCAGTATGTTGTACTTGGACATTCAGAACGTCGCGAATACTTCAATGAGACTGATGAAGCTGTTAATAAAAAAGCACATGCTGCATTTGAAAATGGCTTAACACCAATCATTTGCTGTGGTGAAACATTAGAAGAACGTGAAGCAGGTCAAACGGTTTCAAAAGTTTCAACACAAGTAACAGAAGCTTTAAAAGGTCTATCGAAAGAGCAAGTAATTCAATCTGTGATTGCATACGAACCAATTTGGGCAATCGGTACAGGTAAAACAGCTACAGCAGAAGAAGCAAACGAAACATGTGGCGAAATTCGCTCAGCTATTTCAGAAGCATTCGGTGCAGATGTGGCAGACCAAGTACGCATTCAGTACGGTGGTAGTGTAAAACCAGGTAACATTGCAGAATTATTATCAATGGAGCATATTGACGGAGCTCTTGTTGGTGGCGCAAGTTTAGAGCCAGCATCATACCTACAATTATTGGAGGCGGGCGCAAATGGCTAAAGGACCAGTGGCACTCATTATCTTAGATGGTTTTGGATTACGTGATGAAGAATTCGGTAACGCAGTAAAACAAGCACATAAACCGAACTTTGACCGTTACTATGAAAAATATCCACACACACAGATTCTTGCTTCGGGTGAAGCTGTTGGCTTACCAGACGGTCAAATGGGGAACTCGGAAGTTGGACACTTAAATATTGGTGCAGGACGCATCGTGTATCAAAGTTTAACACGTATTGGAAAAGCGATTAAAGATGGTGATTTCTTTACGAATGTTGCCTTATTAAAAGCAATTCAACACGTAAAAGAGAACAACTCGAAGCTACACTTAATGGGCTTATTATCAGATGGTGGCGTACACAGTCACTATGAGCATCTATTCGCCCTTTTAAAATTAGCAAAAGAGCAAGGTGTGAACGATGTCTATGTACATGGTTTCTTAGATGGTCGTGATGTAGGGCCAAAAACAGCGCTAAAATATGTGGAAGAAACAGAGCGTCAAATGGACGAAATTGGCGTGGGTGAATTTGCAACAATTAGCGGTCGTTACTATGCGATGGACCGCGACAAGCGTTGGGATCGTGAGAAAAAAGCCTACGATGCAATTGTAGACGGCGAAGGACTTGTTGCAACATCAGCAAAAGAAGGCATTGAAGCATCTTATGCTCAAGGCACAAACGATGAATTCGTTGTACCATTCGTGATTGAAAAAGACGGACAACCTGTTGCGACACTTGATTCGAATGATGCAGTGATTTTCTTCAATTTCCGTCCAGACCGTGCGATTCAGTTATCGACTGCATTTACAAATCCGCACTTCGAAGGATTTGAATTAAGTAAGAAACATCCAAAAAATATTGAATTTGTATGTTTTAAGAAGTATAGTGAAACTGTTATCGGTCACATCGCATTTGACGATGAGAACTTAAAAAATACAATTGGTGAAGTAATTGCAGATGCAGGCTTACGTCAATTACGTATTGCAGAAACGGAAAAATATCCACATGTTACGTTCTTTATGAGCGGTGGACGTGAGGAAAAATTCGACCGTGAAAACCGTATTTTAATTAACTCACCAAAAGTTGCAACATATGACTTACAACCTGAGATGAGTGCTTATGAAGTGAAAGATGCATTGCTTGCTGAGATTAATAACGATCATACAGATGCCATCATTTTAAACTTTGCGAACCCAGATATGGTAGGTCATAGTGGAATGCTTGAACCGACAATTAAAGCGATTGAAGCAGTGGATGAATGTTTAGGTGAAATCGTTGATGCGATTCTTGCAAAAGGTGGCGCTGCCATTATTACAGCTGACCACGGAAATTCAGATGAAGTGGTAACACTTGAAGGGAATCCAATGACCGCACACACAACCAACCCAGTTCCAGTGATTGTCACAAAAGAGGGAATCACATTGAATAAAACAGGTAAGTTGAGTGACTTAGCACCAACGATGTTGAAATTACTAGATGTAAAACAACCAGAAGAAATGACAGGAACACCATTATTTTAAAACAGTAGGGAGATTATTAAACATGCCAATTATTACAGATGTATACGCTCGCGAAGTATTAGACTCACGTGGTAACCCAACAGTAGAAGTAGAAGTATTAACAGAATCAGGCGCATTCGGTCGCGCAATCGTACCATCAGGTGCTTCAACAGGTGAATACGAAGCAGTTGAATTACGTGACGGTGACAAAGGTCGCTACCTTGGTAAAGGTGTAACAAAAGCAGTTCAAAACGTAAACGATGTTATCGCACCAGCATTAATCGGTAACTACGCAGTAACTGAACAAGTAGAAATCGATAACAAAATGATTGAATTAGACGGTACAGAAAACAAAGGAAACTTAGGCGCAAACGCAATTCTAGGTGTTTCTTTAGCAGTAGCACGTGCAGCTTCTGAAGTACACGGTCTACCACTTTACAAATACATTGGTGGTGTAAATGGTAAACAACTACCAGTACCAATGATGAACATCTTAAACGGTGGCGAACACGCTGATAACAACGTAGATATTCAAGAATTCATGGTAATGCCAGTTGGTGCTAAAACATTCAAACAAGCATTACAAATGGGTACTGAAATCTTCCATTCATTAAAAGCTGTATTAAAAGAATCTGGTCATAACACAGCTGTAGGTGACGAAGGTGGTTTCGCACCAAACTTAACATCAAACGAAGAAGCATTATCTACAATCATTACGGCAATTGAGCGCGCAGGTTACAAACCAGGCGAAGAAATCCAATTGGCGATGGACGTAGCATCTTCTGAGTTATATTCAGATGAAGATGGTAAGTACCACTTAGACGGTGAAGGCGTTGTGAAGACTTCTGAAGAAATGGTTGATTGGTACGAAGAGTTAACAAATAAATATCCAATCATCTCAATCGAAGATGGTCTTGACGAAAACGACTGGGCTGGTCACAAATTATTAACAGAACGTATCGGCGACCGCGTGCAATTAGTAGGTGACGATTTATTCGTAACAAATACGAAAAAATTAGCACGTGGTATCGAAGAAGGCGTTGGAAACTCAATCTTAATCAAAGTAAACCAAATCGGTACATTAACGGAAACATTAGATGCAATCGAAATGGCAAAACGCGCTGGTTACACAGCAATCATCTCTCACCGTTCTGGTGAATCAGAAGATACGACAATTGCTGACATCGCAGTTGCAACAAATGCTGGTCAAATCAAAACAGGTGCACCATCTCGTACAGACCGCGTAGCGAAGTACAACCAATTACTACGTATCGAAGACGAACTAGGTAAAACAGCTGTTTACCAAGGCCTAAAATCATTCTACAATTTAGATAAATAATTCAAACTAAAAAGAGGAGTGCGCATTTGCGCGCTCCTTTTTTAGTTGGATAGAAGGTGGGGTGATGGGTTCCCTTTCG
>NZ_BJOB01000074.1 GCF_006539985.1 Kurthia gibsonii
TTTCGCGCGTGGATTTGTCCCTTTCGGAGGCGAGGATTCCCTTTCGGCGAGCAATAGTCCCTTTCGCACGCGGAATAGTCCCTTTCGCACGCGGATCAGTCCCTTTCAACAAAATTCGACACTCATTCATCCATGCACCTAATATTAAATTCATGTAAAAACCACCTAAAAAATAACAAAAAAGCATGATGTTAACGTATGATATTTATAGAAAAAAGGCGTATAATATGGCTACTAATAAATGTATATTTGAAAGAAGGATTTTACCCATGGCGTTAGATATGAATTCACGCATTACCAACTTAGAAATTTCAGGCATTCGTCGTTTTGCCAATCAATTAGCAAATTATCCAGAAGCACTCAATTTGACGATTGGTCAACCCGATTTTCATGCTCCAGAGGCAGTAAAAGAAGAAGCAGCACAGGCGATTTTGCAAGATCGTACGGGCTATTCAAGCAATGCAGGATTACTAGAGCTTCGTGAAGTAGTAGCAGCATTTTTCAAAGAGAAGTATCAGTGTTCATATAATCCAAAAACGGAAGTAATGGTGACGAATGGAGCAAGTCAAGCGCTCGATGCAGTATTACGTACGATTTTATTACCTGGTGATGAATTGATTGTGCCAGCACCGATGTATGCAGGTTACGTTCCTGTGATTGAGAGTGTAGGAGCAAAAGTAGTCTATTTAGATACAACAGATACGCATTTTCAGCCATCACTTGAGCGTTTAAAAGCATGTGTGACACCAAAAACAAAAGCGATTTTATTTAACTATCCGACAAATCCGACAGGTGCTACATTAAGTCATGATGTGATGGATGAGATTGTTGACTATTTAAAAGATCAACAGCTTTATATTATTTCAGATGAAATTTATAGTGAAAATACATTTGACCATGCACATCGTTCATTTGGTTCTTATCCAGAAATAAAAGATCGTCTTTTCTTAATTCATGGGTTATCAAAATCACATGCGATGACCGGATATCGAATTGGCTTCATCATGGGGCATGAACATCTCATTCAACAGACATTAAAAGTGTCAGCCTTCAACATTTTATGTGCAGCTGTTCCAAGTCAGTATGGAGCTATTGCGGCACTAACAGTGGCTAAAGATGCACCAGAAGTGATGAATGTATCCTATCGTCAACGTCGCGACTATGTGTATGAACGATTAATCGAAATGGGAATTGAAGTACAAAAGCCAGAAGGTGCATTTTATATCTTCCCATCGATTCAGCAGTTCGGTATGACATCTGAAGAATTTGCGACACGCTTAATGATTGAAGGTGGCGTGGGTGTTGTGCCGGGTTCTGCGTTTTCAAAATTGGGAGCAGGGTATGTAAGGATTACGTATGCTTATGCGATGGAAACGCTTGTTGAAGCGATGAATCGCATGGAACAATTCATTCAAACACTCAAGTAGCCTTGTGCTACATACATAATTGGATGTTCCGAGCATATGAAAACAGTGAATAAGGGGTTGTTATAGTGATTTATGCAGGAATTTTAGCAGGCGGTAAAGGGACACGAATGGGGAATGTTCCGATGCCTAAACAATTTTTGTCGTTACAAAATAAACCGATTATTATTCATACAGTTGAAAAATTTGTTCTAAATCCACGAATTCAAAAGATTTTTATCGCCGTGCCACGTGATTGGGTACAACATACGCGAGATTTACTAAAAAAGTATGGACTTTCAATCCCACGAATTGAAGTAGTAAGTGGTGGACGTGATCGAAATGATACAATTATGAAAGTTATTGATGCCATTGAAAAAAATGCAGGAATTCAAACAGATGATATTTTAATTACTCATGATGCGGTGCGTCCATTTTTGACGCATCGTATTATTGAGCAAAATATTGAAAAAGGGTTAGAAGTAGGCGCAGTTGATACTGTGATTAGTGCGATTGATACGATTGTTGCATCAGAGGATGGTGAATTTATTTCGGATATTCCGAGACGCGATTTTATGTACCAAGGTCAAACGCCACAAACATTTAATATAGTCGAGTTACGTGAGCTATATCAAGCACTAAGCGATGATGAAAAAGAAATTTTAACCGACGCAGCCAAAATTTTCGTTATGAAAGGGAAGAAAGTGGGAATCGTTAAAGGAGAAACGTTTAATATCAAAGTAACGACACCTTACGATTTAAACGTAGCAAACTCAATTTTGAAAGGGAGTTTGGATAAATAATGATTAATCAAATTTATCGACTCGTATCTGCTAGACAATTTGAGTTAAGTTACAAAGACCGTTCCTTACAAGGCGAGGAAATCATTGTGCGTCCGACACATCTATCAATTTGTGCAGCCGACCAGCGTTATTACACAGGTCGACGTGGCGCAAAAGCGATGCGTCAAAAGTTACCAATGGCGCTGATACATGAAGGGATTGGTGAAGTAGCATATGACCCAAAACACGAAATTCCAGTAGGTACGCGTGTTGTGATGGTGCCAAATACACCAACAGAAGATGATCCTTATGTCGCTGAAAACTATTTACGTTCAAGCCGATTCCGTTCAAGTGGGTATGATGGCTTTATGCAAGATTATGTCTTTTTAAAGCGTGACCGTATTGTCCTATTACCTGAACATGTTTGCCCAAACGTCGCATCTTTTACAGAATTAGTTACGATTACAACACATGCTCTCAGTCGTTTCGAACAGAAGGCGATTAAGCGTCGTGGACGTTTTGGTGTTTGGGGGGATGGTAACTTAGGTTATATTACTTGTTTGCTTTTAAAGTACATGTATCCAGATTGCCATGTAACGATTTTCGGGAAAACGCAATATAAACTAGATCATTTTACATTTGTGGATGAGGCTATTTTTATTAATGAAATTCCAGAGAATTACGAAATCGATCATGCGATTGAATGTGCAGGTGGTAAAGGAAGCCAGTATGCGATTGATCAAATGATTGATATTATTAAGCCAGAAGGTGCAATTTGCTTACTTGGTGTAAGTGAATTTCCTGTAGAAATTAATACACGTATGGTACTTGAAAAGGGCTTAACGTTGATTGGTAGCAGTCGAAGTGGCTCACTCGATTTTCAACGTACTGTAAATATGTATAAAAAGTATCCTGAAATTCCTGAATATTTATCAACACTTGTAGGTAATGTCACAAGAGTGGAGTCTGTGCAAGATATTACACGCGCTTTTGAAGAAGATTTATCACGATCTTGGGGCAAAAGTGTGATGGAATGGAAGATTTAATATGTCGATAAAATATACTATTTTAAAATGGTATCAACAAATAGTGAATAGTTATTATCAACTCATCACGCTCTTTTCGCCTATTCGAAAAGAGAAAGTGGTGTTCTTTCTCTATAGGGGTTCAAAATTAGAAGGTAATCTACAAATGGTTTTTGAAGAATTAAAAAAACAATTTCCATCAAAAGAAATCTATATTCAAACATCTGCTAAAAAAGTAGGTCTCGCTATTTTAAAAGATTTATGGTTAATACGTGATGCAGAAACCGTATTGATTGATGATTATTTTTTAGCCGGATATCTTGTTACACCGAGAAAAGGTACACGCATTATTCAACTTTGGCATGCTACAGGCGCGTTTAAAAAATTTGGACTTAGCACACGTAATACGCAGTTTGGACCTTCGGAAAAGTATCTTGAAATATTACCCATTCACCAACATTATACCGCTGCCTATGTCTCAACAGATATTTCCGCCAAATATTTTTCCGAAGCTTTTGGTATGTCGCCTACACAAATTTTTGCGATGGGTTCGCCGCGTGCAGAACAGTTAATGCATCATGTTGCGCCACCGCCTGTTAAATTTTCGCATCAAAAGAAAAATATGACGAAAATTTTAATTGCACCTACGTATCGAGCAGGTAAAGTTCACCAAGAATCATTACTTAGATGGACAGATGAAGTCCAAGAAATAGTGAAGCAATTACCGGAAAATACACTATTTATTATCGTATTACACCCATATGAAAATTCACAGGATTGGATACCTTTAATGAATCATCCACAAATATATGTAGATTTACAATCGAGTGCAAATACTTGGATGCCACATGTGGATGCTTTTATTACAGATTATTCTTCTGCTATTTTTGAATTTGCTTTATTTGAAAAACCGTTAGCGCACTATATTCCAGACCTAGAGGAATATACACAAAATAGAGGTCTTTATCGTCCAATCAAAGAAATTACAGATGGTGACTTGTTGCATAGTCGCAAGCAATTAATCGAATGGATTAATCAACGCCACCAGCATGAGTACTTAAATACAGAGCGTATGGTACGCGAAAATATTGGTGATGTATCGGGAGTTACGGAAAAAATTGTTCAACACATCTTTGAACCGAAGTGAGGGAAGTTACATGGCGAAAAAATTGACGTTCAAGCAAAAAGTTGATCGGCGATTTAAAAAAGAAGTCTTTCAGATGCTTTATAAAATGTTTTCATTACTACCAATTAACAAAAATCGCATTTCGATTTTATCAGACAGCCGCAAAACAATGAGTGATAACTTCCAATTCGTTTACGATGAGTTGCAAAGAAAGAAAAATTATAGTTACTACTTTTTATTAAAGCCATCCGTTAAAACACGCAAACGCTATATTGAAATCATTCAATTAGCGTATAATTTAGCGCGCTCAAAAGTTATTTTACTCGATGATTTTTATCCGATGATTTATCCATTGAAAATTCGAAAAGGTGCCGATTTAATTCAAATCTGGCATGCGGTAGGTGCTTTTAAAACATTTGGCTTTAGTCGAATTGGTAAACCAGGTGGCCCAAAATCAGATTCGAATGCACATCGCAATTATACAAAGGCGATTGTTAGCTCGAAATACGTAGCTCCTTTCTATGCAGAGGGCTTTGGCATCGATGAATCCTGTGTTGTTGCAACAGGAGTACCAAGAACCGACGTCTTTTTTGACGAATCTTATAAACAGCAAAAAATAAAAGAAGTCTATGAAAAATACCCACAGTTTATTGGGAAGCGCGTAGCTTTATATGCACCGACCTTCAGAGGAAATGGTCAATCAAGTGCTAAATTTCCAAAAGAACAACTTGATTTAGATCAGATTTATGAAGGACTGGGTGAGGAAGATGTCTTTATTATTAAAATGCATCCATTTGTTAAAAAGAAAATCTCAATTCCAGAAGCATATCGGGATAAAATTTTTGATTTAACAAAATATCCAAATGTTAATAATTTATTATTTATTACAGATGTACTCATTACAGATTATTCATCTGTTTGTTTTGAATATGCTTTATTAAATAAACCGATGATTTTTTATTGTTTTGATTTAGAAGAATATATTTCAGCACGTGATTTTTATATCCCATATGAAGAGTTTACACCTGGAGAGGTCGTTCGAGATACCGAGCAAATGGTGCGTGTACTACAAAATCAATTTAATCATCCACATGTTGACTACAAAGATTTCACAGATAAATTTTTTGATGATTTAGATGGAAAATCAACAGAACGTGTCGCTGATTTAGTTATATCTTGTATGGAACGAAAATAGGAGGGAACAAAATTAATGAAAAGAAAAATTTTTATGGCTGTGAATGATGTCAACATCAATAAAGGCGGTATTAATAGCGTGATGTTTTCACGTACGCATTTATTCGATAATGATAAATATAGTACAGCACTTGTCACATTGGATGACAAAACAAACTATCCTGAAATTGAAAAACAGCTGAAATATGAAGGACGCATTGCAGAAACATCGGAAGTTATTAATATTTTTGAATACTATCGTAATAAATTTACCCGTGGTGAAGTGAATGAAGAAATACGTGCACAGTATGAGCGTAATTTACAACGAGAAGAAGAAGGTTACCATTACCAACTAGATGGTAAAGTAGCACGCTATTTTGATAATGGTCGCTATGTAAAATATAAGCGATGGGATGACGAAGGACGTTTACGCGTTGTCGATTATTTCTCAGAAATACGTGTACGCATTGAACGCGAAATTTATCATATTGACGGTTATTTACTACAAAAAGAAACATATCACCCATCTAACAATAAAGTAACGCAAATTCATTATTATACAAAAGAAGGTTTTTGCTACTTATCACGCTGGTTTAATCATAATACAGGTAAGCCGCAACGAATTGTATTATTTAGCCCAGATCGTCAAGAAGCAAAAGTATTCCCTTCTAACTTAGAATTTCATGCGAGTTTTTTAGAGGAATTATGTGATTTAGAAGAAGTAAAACCAATCATTATTTGTGATGGACCGGGCACAAGCCCGAAAGTACAACAAATTCCAGCTGAGAAAGCGATTCGTATCTATACAATCCATACAAACCATTTATTAGAACCATATACAATTGGTAGTGAAGTAAAACCAGATGTCAAACATGTACTGAATAATAAAGATGAAGATGCACCAATCGTTGTTTTAACAAATCGTCAAAAAATCGATATTGAGACACAATTCTCAGATCGAAAATGGAATATCCATGTTATTTCGAATGTAGCAGAAAGTGAACTACAAGTGACGAAAAAACATCTAAATCGCGTTGTGACAATCAGTCGTTATAACTCAGAAAAGCGTCTTGATTTATTAATCCAAGCATTCAAAAAAACAGTAGAAGTAGTACCAGATGCTGAGTTACATATTTACGGTGATGGTCCACAAAAAGATGCTTTGAAAAAATTAATTGCTGACTTAAAATTACGTAAATCAGTAAAACTACTACCCTATACAAACGATGTTTTCACAAAATTAAGCGAAGGCTTATTCACAGTCATTACATCAATTTACGAAGGACAAAGTTTAGTTATTTTAGAAGCGATGACACAAAAAGTACCAGCAATCAGCTTCAAAGTGAACTACCTTGTACGTGAATTAACAGATGGCACAACAGGAAAAGTTGTACCAAACGGTGACATTGATGCATTGGCAGAAGCGATGACAGACTGGTTATACACACCAGAAAAAGCTCTAGAAGTAGGCGAACATGCATACCAAGTCGTCAATGAAAAATATACACGCGAACGCCAATACCAAGAATGGGACGAACTATTCGAACAAGAAATCGCTAAACAAAACTAATATGTGAAAAAGCGCTCATGAATGTGAGTGCTTTTTGTTTGGGATGAATTTTTGATTATGAAAGGGACTATTCCGCGCGCGAAAGGGAATCTCCGCCATTGAAAGGGACAAACTCGCGCGCGAAAGGGAATCTCGCTCTTCGAAA
>NZ_BJOB01000075.1 GCF_006539985.1 Kurthia gibsonii
AGACCTTTGTTACCGAAAATACCAATGAATGCGTATGTTTTTAATAATAAGTTCACCCATGAAGGGATAATAATTAAGATTAACCATAGCTGTTTATGTTTTAATTTTGTAATTAAATAAGCAGCAGGGTATGAAACGAGTAAAGAGAATAAAGTAATTAAGAACGCATACCAGAACGAACTTAATGTCATCTCAAAATAGACACTCGTAAAGAAGTTTTTATAGTTTTCAAGTGTAAAATGACCATCTAAATCGAGCATTGAGTAGTACAGTACGAGTAAGATTGGTGCGATAACGAATAGTACAACCCATGCGTAGTAAGGGATAAGAGAGAAAACTCCGCCCTTATTTTTCATCGTGGTCATCTCCGTATGATTCTAAACGTTTATCGAAATCCTCTTCAGATTCATTTAAACGCATGATGTGAATTGATTCTGGATCGAAATCTAAACCGATTTTTGCACCAACATCGGCTTTTTTCAGTGAATGAACAAGCCATTCATTACCAGCTTCATCAAAGGTAGAAAGTTCATAGTGTACGCCGCGGAATAATTGCGAATCGACTGTTACAACAAGTTTTCCTTGTTGGACAGTTGTTAATTCTAAATCTTCCGGACGAATAACCACATCTACTTTTTCATTTGGGTTTAAACCTTGGTCAACACATTCAAATTCTTGACCATTCATATTAACAACAAAATCGCGTACCATGATGCCAGAAATAATATTTGATTCGCCGATAAAGTCAGCTACAAAGCGATTAATTGGTTCATCATAAATATCAACTGGTGTGCCGCTTTGTTGAATATTTCCTTCATTTAAAACAAAGATTTCATCACTCATCGCAAGTGCTTCCTCTTGGTCATGTGTTACAAAGATGAATGTCTTGCCTAAACGTTGTTGTAATTCGCGTAATTCGTATTGCATCTCAGTACGAAGCTTTAAATCAAGAGCAGATAGTGGTTCATCTAATAAGATAATTTCAGGATCATTAACAATCGCGCGCGCAATCGCAACACGTTGACGTTGACCGCCTGACATCTCTTGAATTTCGCGTTTACCGTACCCTGCAAGGTTGACGAATTTTAATGCTTCTTCAACGCGGCGTGTAATTTCAGCGTTATTTACTTTTTGAATACGTAAACCAAAAGCAACGTTCTCAAAAACATTTAAATGTGGAAATAGTGCATAGTCTTGAAAGACCGTATTTACTTGGCGTTCATTAGCAGGTACTTTATTAATGTTCTTTCCATTAAATAAAATTTCACCTTGTGATGGTTCCATAAAACCAGCGATTAAACGTAAAATCGTCGTTTTACCACAACCAGATGGTCCAAGTAAAGTGTAGAATTTTCCTCTTTCAAGTTCAAAGTTGACGCCCTTTAACACCTGTGTACCGTCGCTGTACGACTTTGACACATTGTTAAACGAGATAATAATATTTTCTGACATGATGTACTAGGCCTCCTAAGCTACAAATAAGATTCTGTTGCGACTAACAGTAGTTGAGTTCTCCCTGCAAATGCATTTAAGATTTGATGTGAGTCAATTGCTTCATAATAAACAGAATCACCTGCAGTAGCAATAAATTCCTCTGCTCCTAATACGATACGGACACGTCCCTCTAATACATAGATAAAGGTTTCAGACGGGGAAGGCTCAAATTGTTTGAACTCCCCTTTTTCCTCGAAGGTTAGGATGACAGGTTCAATTTCTTTTTCATTTGATGTGGGGATTAACCACTGAAGTTTGTATTTTTTTTCTTCGTCTGTATAGACGGTTTGGTCTTCAGTTGTATAAACAACTTTTTGATCATCGGTTTCATCGTCGAAAAATTCTTTTGGTGTAGAACCAAGAACTTCTAATAAATTGAATAAAGTTTCAATGGAAGGGGAGTTGAGGTCACGCTCTAATTGTGAGATATAGCCTTTTGTTAAATCGGTACGTTCACCTAGTTCCTCTTGAGTGAGTTCCTTCCTTAAACGTAATCGTTTAATTTTTTTGCCGATTTGCATAAATATTCTCCTCGATCAAGTTTACTTTTGGTAAACTTACAGATTTGAAAGTATTGTTAAAGTAAACTTCAAGTTTACTCAAACGATATCCATTATTACAAAAATACGTTGATATTTCAAGTCATTTTTATAAAAAAGTATCTTCTTTCTATATAAATTAGAAAAGCTAGTCACAACGCTATTTCAAATACAATTAGCGTTATGGCTAGCTTTTTTTATTCAAGTTCATTTAAATAACTTCCTATTAATATATTTAAAATTCTAAAGCCTTTCTTAAATCCGTTACATAAGACTGTGATACAGGTAATTGTTTTCCATCTTTCATAACAATTAATAAGTTCGAGGCAAAGTCACGTGTGATTTTTGAGATATTTCGAATATTGATAATGTACGATCGATGAATACGAATAAAATATTCAGGTAGGCGATTCGCTAAATCTTTCATAGTTAATGAAATTTGAAATAGTTCATTTTGCTGGCAACACCAATTTTTCTTATTTAAGCTTTCAAAGAATGAAACGTCTTCGATTGGAATTGGCTGCCATTCGTCTTCGTTACGACCTGTTATGAAGTAAAGTGTTTTTTCTTTCTTTCGATTTGGTAGAACGATGAGAAGCGCGCCTTTTTTCTCGCGTACGGTAATAGGATAACCAATGCCATGATAGCTCCCGCTTCCATAAGGATTATCAATTGTTTGTTCCACTTTGCGACCGCTTTCATAAACGAGTTGTGCAATACTCGTTGGTGCAATAGATTGTCCGATTGAAATTTGAATATCGACTTGTTGAGGTGCATAATAAACATAGTTATTTTCTACTGCAATAGCAATTGTTGCCTCTTGCGGGGTCCAATCTTGTAATAAGGATGTGTACTGTACTATAACATCCTCTGCTAAATCCCTGTAAATTGACTCAATCATTCAAATCATCCTCCTAGTTTAAAATTTCTTTATCCAGTTATATCTTATTCTATCCTAGAAAAACCATCTTTCATCTGAAAATCAATACAAGTAAATCATGTTGTTATATAGTAGTCTATAACAACGGTAGCTGTTATTCAACAAATAAATTGGAAAAAACAGGGGTGTATTTTCTGATAGCGTCAAATGTTATCGTTTTACTACTACTTAAATAAAGGGAGATGGATGAAATGACACAACAAGAACAAATTAAAACTTTAGAAGAAAAATGGGCACAAGATGGACGCTGGTTAGGAATCGAACGTCCTTATTCAGCAGAAGAAGTTTTAAAGTTACGTGGATCAATTGAAATCGAATATACACTTGCTAAACGTGGTGCTGCTCGCCTTTGGAAATCTTTACACGAAGAAGATTTCATTAACGCACTAGGTGCTTTAACAGGTAACCAAGCAATGCAACAAGTAAAAGCAGGTTTAAAAGCAATCTACTTAAGTGGTTGGCAAGTAGCGGCAGACGCAAACATCGCTGGACAAATGTACCCAGACCAATCTTTATACCCAGCAAACTCTGTACCGCAAGTAGTAAAACGTATTAACCAAGCACTACAACGTGCTGATCAAATCGATCATGCAGAAGGTCGTAACGACGGTTTTGACTGGTTCGCACCAATCGTAGCTGATGCTGAAGCAGGTTTCGGTGGTCCGTTAAACGTATTCGAATTAATCAAAGGCATGATTGAAGCTGGTGCTGCAGGCGTTCACTTAGAAGACCAATTAGCTTCTGAGAAAAAATGTGGTCACTTAGGTGGTAAAGTATTACTTCCAACTCAAAATGCAATCCGTAACTTAATCGCAGCTCGTTTAGCGGCAGACGTACAAGGTGTTGATACAATCATCATCGCTCGTACAGATGCAGACGCAGCAGATATGGTAACAAGCGATATCGACCCACGTGATGCAGACTTCATCACTGGCGAACGTACACCAGAAGGTTTCTTCCGTACAAAACCAGGTATCGACCAAGCTATCGCTCGTGGTTTAGCTTACGCACCGTATGCTGATCTTGTATGGTGTGAAACATCTAAACCAGACCTAGAGGAAGCGCGTAAATTCGCAGATGCAATTCACGCAAAATTCCCTGGTAAAATGCTTGCTTATAACTGTTCACCATCATTCAACTGGGAAGCGAACCTTGATGAAGAAACAATCGCTCAATACCAAGTTGAATTAGGTAAAATGGGTTACAAATTCCAATTCGTAACATTAGCTGGATTCCATGCATTAAACCACAGCATGTTCAAATTAGCGCATGACTACCGCGATAACGGTATGGCTGCATACTCTAAGTTACAACAAGCTGAGTTCGCTGATGAAACTTTAGGCTACACAGCTACAAAACACCAACGTGAAGTAGGTACAGGTTACTTCGACGAGGTATCACAAGTAATCTCTGGTGGTACATCTTCTACAACAGCTATGAAGGGATCAACTGAAACAGCTCAATTCATTTAATACACAACTCAAAAGAGCTATGGGATTTATGACAATAGTAAATCGCTTACAACCATAGCTCTTTTCTAAAATTAATGAAAGACTGGGAGGAAGAGAATATGCAGCAGACATCCGCAAACATTCGTGTTTTAGGACCGCAAGACGAAGTAACGAAAGAAATTTTAACACCTGAAGCACTACAGTTCATTGCATCACTTCAAGTGAAATTCAATGACCGTCGTTTAGCTTTATTAGAAGCACGCCAAGAGCGTCAACGTGAGTTAGATAACGGTGGCACATTAGATTTCTTAGAAGAAACAAAAGAAATTCGTGAATCGGATTGGACAATTGCACCTTTACCAGCTGATTTACAAGACCGTCGTGTTGAAATTACAGGCCCTGTTGATCGTAAAATGGTCATCAATGCTTTAAATTCAGGCGCAAAAATGTTCATGGCTTGTTTTGAAGATGCTACTTCACCAACATGGGAAAACATGATTCATGGACAAAAGAATATGAAAGATGCTATCGCTAAAACAATCTCATTTGAGAATCCAGCGAATGGTAAAAAATATGCTTTAAAAGAAGAAACAGCTACATTACTTGTACGTCCACGTGGTTTACACATGAACGAAAAGCATGTAGAAGTGGATGGTTCACCAATGTCTGCTAGCTTCTTTGACTTCGGTCTATATTTCTTCCACAATGCAAAAGCTGCATTAGAGCGTGGAACAGGTCCATATTTCTACTTACCAAAGTTAGAAAGTTACTTAGAAGCACGATTATGGAATGATGTATTCAACTATGCAGAAGAAACATTTGATTTACCGCATGGCACAATCAAAGCAACTGTATTAATTGAAACAATTACAGCAGCATTCCAAATGGATGAAATTCTTTATGAACTACGTGACCACTCTGCTGGTTTAAACTGTGGACGTTGGGATTACATCTTTAGTTATATCAAGCGTCTACGCAATAAAGGTGAAGTGATTTTACCAGACCGCGGTCAGGTAACGATGACATCACCATTTATGAGAGCGTATTCAACGCTATGTATTAAAACATGTCATAAGCGTAATGCACCTGCAATGGGTGGTATGGCTGCACAAATTCCAATTAAAAATGATCCAGAAGCTAACGAAGCTGCATTCCAAAAAGTGCGTGAAGATAAGCGTCGTGAAGCAACAGATGGTCATGATGGTACATGGGTAGCGCATCCTGATTTAGTTGCTGTTGCGATGGAACAATTTGATGAGCATATGCCAACACCGAACCAAATCGACCGTAAACGTGACGACGTTCATGTAATAGCGGCTGATTTATTAGAAGTGCCAATTGGTACGATTACTGAAGAAGGTCTACGCATGAACTGTAGCGTAGGTGTTCAGTACATCGCTTCTTGGTTACGTGGAAATGGTGCTGCACCAATCAACCACTTGATGGAGGATGCAGCGACAGCAGAAATTTCACGTACACAAATTTGGCAATGGATTCGCCATGCAGACGGTAAGCTTGTAACAGGCGAAGATATTACAGCTGAATTATTCAAACAGATCTTAGCTGAAGAGCTAGATGTTTTAAAAGAGCAATTTGGCGAAGAACAATATAATGCTGGTAAATTTAATGAAGCAGCAGAAATCTTTACAGACTTAATCTTACAAGATGAGTTTGAAGAGTTCCTAACAACTTCAAGTTATAAAAAATTAGCTTAATTCATACATTAATCTAACACTAAAAAAAACAGCTGACCCTGAAATGATTCTTATATAGCGTGTTCTTTTAGATTAATGTCACCCTAACAACACGCTATATGTATATAATGATTGCGATGAAAAAAACTACGAATTTTTTTGGCTACGCCTCACCAACGTGGCCCATAACAAACAAACTCCTATAAAGATAAAGAGAGAGACTGCTACAGACATGGCAGTCTCTTTTCATATGGCTATTGTATTGTGGTTTTAAAGATTTTTGATAGAATAAGGTGAGATAGGAAGTTTCGAGAAATCGGAGGAATAAATATGAAAAAAGAGTTCGTAGTCATTGGACTAGGACGTTTTGGTGGTAGTATCGTAAATGAACTAGTGAACCAGGGCGCAGATGTGATGGCGATTGATAAGTTTGCAGAGCGTGTAAATGAATTCTCAAAAATTGCGACGCAAGCTGTCATGGCAGATACAACAGATGAAACGGTACTAAAACAACTCGGTATTCGAAATTTCGAGCATGTGATTGTGGCAATTGGTGATGATATTCAATCAAGTATTTTAACGACTTTAATGTTAAAAGAAATCGGTGTGCAGAAAATTACGGTTAAAGCACAAAATGACTATCATGAAAAAGTGTTACGAAAAATTGGTGCAGACCATGTCGTACATCCAGAACGCGATATGGGTATTCGAATCGCGAATAATATGATGTCAAATAATGTTTTAGATTATCTAGAACTATCAGACGAACACTCGATTATGGAGATTAAGGCCAATCGTTTATTAGCTGGACATACGATTATCGGATTAGATATTCGTGTGCGCTATGGTATTAACATTGTAGCGATTAAGCGCGACCAAGATATTATTGTGTCACCTGCAGCAGATGAAAAAATCATTGAAGGCGATATTTTAATCGTTATTGGTGCAGATGCGGATATTAGTCGTTTTGAGAAAAAGATGTTGAACTAAAGGAGAGAAAC
>NZ_BJOB01000076.1 GCF_006539985.1 Kurthia gibsonii
AAAATGCATTTCGGATGATGAATTTAATTTATTATTCAAATCAGTTAAATATGTTCTTATTTCTTCTGCTATATTTTCTTCCATACCTAATGCACCATAATATGAATAATCAATTCCTGGCTGACCCAATTTATTGGATTCATCAAGATAAATAATATACGTCATCTATACTTCCCGTTACTTCACAAAAAAATGTGTATGTATTATAATTAGTTTACTAATACTATATATTTGAGTACAATCTTTCCCCGCTGTATGAGCAGGGCTGGATAAGCTCTTCACGGCACCTTTTCCCCGCTGCATTAGCAGGGCTGAGGTGCTTTTTTTATATAGGTCGATTTAAAATATCATCAATTGAATAATTTAACTTTTTAATTGCTTCGTCTTTCTCTTGTAGTTGAGTCCCCCATGGAGATAACCTGCTCAGGTTTAAGACCCTACTTAAAAGAACCAATAACCATATTATACCAACTTTAATTATTGAACTACTAAAAAAATAGAAATAAACTGAATTGCTTCTAATGATTCTTTAGATTAAATTTCTTATTCCACATTAGCTGCGGTTTGCTGAAAATCCATGAAACTAAAAAAGTGCCAAAACCCTTATCTATCAAGGATTTTGACACTCTATGAAACCGTATGATTTCGTAATATGGAGACGGCGGGAGTCGAACCCGCGTCCAGAAACTCCAGTACTTAGGCTTCTACGCGTGTAGTTTGTCTACTTGCAAGTTCACGTGACAGTATGCCGACAAACAGGCGTCGTGTACGCTAACCTTGAAATCTCTTCTGTTAGACTAAGGTGGCACCTAACAGCGTATCCCACTATAAGTGAGCCTAAACTACGCTACATGGGCGATAGGGTAGATAGGCAGTTTCAGCAGACTAGGCTGCGAAAGCTAAGTTGTTGTTTGTTTTGCCAGTTATTATATAACTTCCGTTGGTGACGAAGCCGAGACCTCCGACGCGCAACCTAAGCCTGGATATCCCTGTCGAATCCGTAACGTCCCCCTGATATAAATTCCAATCTACTGCGCAATACTTTGTCAGCTGCCTTCACTTGCTTCAGTCATGTACAAACGTACACTCCTTCGCGCGTTCTGTGGCTTTCGCGTCTTGCTTGTATCTTGAAATTTCTATATGATTTTTTTCATTGTGTCGGTAACACCACGAATTTTTCATATGTCCGTTCCAATCTACTGCGCAATGCTTTGTCAGCTGCCTTCACTTGCTTCAGTCATGTACAAACGTACACTCCTTCGCGCGTTCTGTGGCTTTCGCGTCTCAGAACTTCTATATGTTTTCTTCACAATGTCGATGACACCACGAGTTCCTCATATATCCGTTCCAATCTACTTCCACATGTCAGAATCTCCATATGATTCGCACTGGGCATTTCATATATCCATTCCTACAGCTAGTATTGGGTGATTGTGAATTTTCCATCCAATAGGCAACATCGTCAGTAGAAAGCGTGTGCCTTCTCAGAGTGCAGATTGGATGATCAAGGTTCATTCGGGATACAGTTGCGAAGTGGCAACTGTAGAATCAGAACGAATCTGATACTAGCTTGATTACTTGAATATTATATGACAAAAATGGTCATACTTCAAGGAAAATGCCTATTAGTATTGATTTTTCGCTTTAATTGCTCGATCCATGTTTCGTTTTGCTTCTTTTGCTTTTAAGTCGTGGCGTTTATCATATGTCTTTTTCCCTTTACCTGTACCGATTAATAGTTTAGCAAAACCGTCTTTTAAGTACATTTTCAATGGGACAATGGTGTAACCGTCACGTTTTACGTCTAAGTTTAGTTGGTCAATCTGTTTGCGATGTAATAAGAGTTTACGTGTACGTAATGGGTCATGGTTGAAGATGTTCCCTTGTTCGAATGGGCTAATGTGCATGTTTGAAATAAATGCTTCACCGTTACGAATGATGACGTAGGAATCTTTCAACTGTACTTTCCCTTTACGGATTGACTTAATCTCAGTACCCGTTAGGACAATGCCTGCTTCAATCGTTTCTTCAATCGCATAATCGTGATTTGCTTTTTTGTTTTGTGCAACGACTTTTCCTGCACCCTTTGCCATGTATATCACCTCAAATGTGAGCTGCTCCTGACAAACGACTTGTCAGGAGGGCTGTGCTCGTTATTTTTTCTTTTTGCGTCCTTTTTTCTTCTGTTGCTTGGCAATGCTCTCATAGAACTTCTTGCCCTTATGCGCTTTTTTCGGTTCGCCTTCCGTACTGCGTTTGCGATCTTGTTTACGTGTTTTACCGTTCACTTTTGGACCACTCGGTGTACGGCGCGATTTCGAACTGCCGCTACCGCTACTTTTTTGTCCTTCAGATTTCTTCTTCGCACCGCGTCCACCTGCTGTAATGACACGTGTTGGTCTGCCTGATTTCGCACGTGGCGCTGGCATACCGACAACGATAAAGTCGACAGATGATTCTTCTAAGTTCACATCATGTACTTTGACTTTCACTTTGTCACCAATGCGGAAGATGCGTCCTGTACGTTCGCCAATCATCGACATTGTACGTTCATCAAAGTTGTAGTAGTCATCTGTTAGATTACTATTATGCACAAGTCCTTCAATCGTATTTTCAAGTTCGATAAACATACCGAAGTTCGTTACCGAGCTCACGATGCCTTCAAACTCTTCACCGATTTTATCTGACATGTACTGTGCTTTTTTAATTGATTCTGTATCACGTTCCGCATCGACTGCGCGGCGTTCACGTTCTGACGTATGGTTTGCGATTTCTTCCATATGTGCGCCCCAATACGCAATTGTTTTGCCTGATGTGTCTTTATTGATGACATATGTGCGTAATAAACGATGCACAATTAAGTCAGGGTAACGACGAATTGGTGATGTGAAGTGCGTATAGAACTCTGTTGATAAACCAAAGTGTCCAAGTGATTCTGGGCTATACTTTGCTTGTTGCATCGAGCGTAACATCATTGTAGAGATTACTGGGTATTCAGGTTGTCCTTCTACCGACTCTAAAATCTGTTGTAAAGCCTTTGGATCTACTGTGTCGCCCTTACCTTTTACAAGGATACCGAAGTTTGTAATAAACTCGAAGAAGCGTTGTAACTTCTCAGGTTTTGGATCTTCGTGAATACGGTAGATGAATGGTAATTTCATGTTAAATACATGTTCTGCCACTGTTTCATTCGCTGCTAACATGAAGTCTTCAATTAACTTCTCTGCCACTGTACGTTCACGAATAACTACATCAACTGGCCATCCTTTTTCATCTACAACAACTGCAGATTCTTTGAAGTCAAAGTCTACTGCACCACGTTTTTCACGACGATTTCGTAAAATAGCCGATAATTCTTTCATATGTTCAAACATCGGTACTAACGGTTCGTAGCGTTTAATTAGCGCTTCGTCTTTTTCTTCTAAAATTTTATACACATCTGTGTACGTCATACGTTCTGTTGTGTTAATCACACTCTCGAAAATTTCGTGATCAACGACAATCCCTTGTGCATTAATCGTCATTTCACATGACAATGTCAGACGGTCTACTTGTGGATTCAATGAGCAAATACCGTTCGATAAACGGTGTGGAATCATTGGTATCACGCGGTCCGTTAAATAGACACTTGTCGCGCGGTCATATGCTTCACGGTCAAGTGGTGAACCATCTGTTACATAGTGACTAACGTCTGCGATGTGTACACCTAGTTTATACGTGCCATCATCATTTTTCGTTACCGTTACAGCGTCATCTAAGTCTTTCGCCGTTTCACCGTCAATCGTCACAATCAGTTGGTCACGTAAATCACGACGACCTTCTAAGTCTTGTGGTTGAACGGTATCTGGAATTGCTTTTGCGGCATCTAATACTTCTTGTGGGAAATCCACATCAATATTGTGCTTGTGAATAATGGATAAAATATCGACACCTGGATCATTTTTATGCCCTAAAATCGCTGTTACAATACCCGCTGCTGAATGACGACCATCTGGCCATTCTGTAATTTCGACGACTACTTTATGTCCGTCTACTGCACCAAGTGTGTGATTTTTCGCAATGAAAATGTCTGTGCCAAACTTTTTATCATCTGGTACAACAAAGCCGAAACCACGATTGGCTTGGAATTCTCCAACGATTGTTGAGTTTCCGCGTTCGATAATTTCTACGACTTCACCTTCACGTCGCTCACCGGATTTTAATTTCGAGATGTTCACTAATACCGTATCTGTATTTAGCGCGCCATTTGTGGCAGTTGGTGGAATGAAAATATCATCCATACCTTCTTCTTCTGGTGCTACAAATCCGAATCCTTTCGCGTGTCCGATGAAGCGTCCACGTACTTGATCCATTTGAATTGGTAAGCCATAGCGATCTTGTCCTGAGCGAACGATGCGTCCTTGTTCCTCTAGTTTTACAAATGCTTTGACCAATTCTTTAAAGTCCTCGGCATCTGTTAGTCCCAGCTGATCTTCGATTTCTGAAACCGTTGAAGGCTTATAGTTCTCTTGTTTCATCAGCGTGAGTATTTGTTGTTCAAAATTCATAAATCTTCCCTCCTTGTACAGCATGTTTGTATTTGATTACTTGGACCAATCTAATGTATTCAAGAAGTCCAAAATATCTTGCTGTAACTCTTTTCTTTCCTGATCTAATGTAATGACATGACCTGAATTCTCATACCATTTAATCGTTTTGTCATTGGATTCGACTGTGTCATAAATATATTGTGCAGAGTGAATATCGATGACCTCATCTTTACATGCCTGCGCCACAAAGATCGGAGCGTAAATCTCATCTACTCGTTCACGTACTTGCATAATCAATTGACGTAATTCTTGTAGTGACGGCATTCCCTGCTCTTTTAAATGCTGCTGTAATGCTTTTTGCTCGTCTTCTGTATAAGCATGTGCTCGCCCAAAATCATAGGCATATTTTAACACACCTTCAAACATTTTTTCAGTTGTACGCATCGACATTGGAGCACACATCGTGACGATTCCCTTTAATGGAGCTGTATAACCTAATTTTAGCGAAAATACGCCACCAAGTGACAGTCCAGCGACAGCAATTTCTTCATATCCCTGCTCTTGTAGTGACTGATAAGCATTCTGTACGTCCGCCCACCAATCTGCAGGTCCAGTATGAATTAATTCTTTTGGGGATGTCCCATGTCCTTTATAATGCGGAGCCATCGTTGTATAACCGTTCTTTTGTAAAAAACGTCCTAGCATATGCACATCGGCTGAACTCCCTGTAAACCCATGTAATAATAAGACTGCTCGTGGGCCTCCTTCAAAGAAAAATGGCTTCGGTAATGAAATTTTCATAGCACAAACCTCCAATATATAACAGAAAACGCCTAACCTCATGGTGGTTAGACGGTTATCATCTGTTCATTAAAATTTTGCGATAGCGATTGCTAAAACAAAGAAAATAACTGAAAGTACAATGGTGATACGGTGTAACACTAGGTCCATACCACGCGCTTTTTGTTTACCAAAAAGTTGTTCAGCACCACCTGAGATGGCTCCTGAAAGACCTGCACTTTTACTAGATTGTAATAAAACCACGATAATTAATGCGACTGATACAATTAATAATGCAACTAGAATTGCTGTATGCATACATTCCACCTCCTGAATCAAAAAACACGACAACATTGTTCAATTGACAATGTCCTGCTATTTCACACGAATACAATGATACTTCTATTTTAACATGAACTTCGCTTTGTACATAGCGATAAATGTAAATTATTTAGAATATACTTAAATCATATTCAATCGAAATGCGTTTTAAAAATTCAATTCCCGCTACACTATTTCCGATTGGATCGATAGCTGGCCCAAATGTCGCAATCCCAATTTTTCCTTGTAAACCTTGTAAGTCTTCATGTTCTGCCACACTTAAAATACCACCTGACACACCACTTTTAGATGGTAAGCCGACGAATGTAGCGAACTTTCCTGATGCGTTATACATACCACATGTCAGCATCAATGCTTTTGCTACTTTCGAAATCTCTTTTGAGAAGAAGCGTTCATTCGTAATTGGGTCGACACCGTCATTCGACAAAATCAAACCGATACGTGCCAAGCTCTCCACTGTTACTTCAATTGCACAATGTCGGAAATAGACATCTAGCACACTCTCCACGTCGCCTTGTAAAATATGATTCGATTTTAAATAATACGCAATCGAACGGTTTCGGTCTGCTGTTTTAATTTCTGATTCATACACTTCTTGATTAATCTTTACCGGTTTGCCAATCATTTTACCCATAAAGTCGCATAGGTGTTGAAACTTCTCTTCGCGATTTTGTCCTGGAAGTAATGAGGTTATGGTAATCGCACCTGCATTAATCATCGGGTTGAACGGTTTACCAAACTCTGTATTTTCTAAACGAATAATCGAATTAAATGAATCACCCGTTGGTTCAACGTCTACATACTGTAAAACATAATCGAGCGTCATTTCTTCACACGCATAAATAAACGAGATTACTTTTGAAATACTTTGAAGGGTAAAAGATGTTGATGTGTCGCCTGCTAAAAATTGATTTCCATTTTCATCAATCAAGCACACAGCGAACTGGGAAGGATCCTGCTCATCAAGTGCAGGGATATAAGAAGCTGTTTCGCCTAACACAGCTAGATTTTGACTTTCTTGTACATAATATTCTAATGATGCCATTCAGGTCATCTCCTTTCATTCTACTTATTCATACCATTTTTTGCTCTGTGAAGCTAGCTTTTATTGATTTTAAGACTTAAATTTGTTTTTTAAGTTGAAAATTTATTAGAAGGAGGGTTAGAGTTTGGTATGAAAGGGAC
>NZ_BJOB01000077.1 GCF_006539985.1 Kurthia gibsonii
TTTCAATGGCGGGGATTCCCTTTCGCGCGCGAGTTTGTCCCTTTCAACAAATAAAATTCTATTTAAACTAGTCAACTTAAGTCCAGTCACCACCACAGCCACCTCCACCACCACCATCTACTCACAACAAAAAAACTCTCGCCTAAGCGAGAGTTTAGAGTTAAATCATATTGATTTTTGGGCTGTGATGAATGGCTTGGTGTAAGACGTGTTGCCAGCGTTCTTTGTATGTGGCTTCTGCAAAGTGTTCTGTTGCGTGTTGTTTTGCAGCTGCTCCGAGTTTTAGCATGTGATCTGGGTTTTGGATTGCTTCAATCATGCTGGTTGCGAGTTGTTCGATGTTGTTAGGTTCAACGAGTATGCCATTTTCATTATGCGTAATGTATGTCGTTGGACCGTATGTAATCGCATAAGAGATGGTTGGTGTACCTTGAATCGCTGCTTCCGCATACGCATAATTAAGTCCTTCTGTTTTCGCTGTAATGATGGAAGCGAGGGCTTGTTGATAGATGTCTGCTACATTCGGATGGTAGCCTTTTAATGTGACAACTTTTTCAAGCTTTTCTTCTGCAATTAATTCTTGTAGATTCGCTTCTTCGTTTCCGACACCATAAATGTCTAAGCGTGCATCAGGTTCTTCTGCAATAACTTGTTTCATCGCTTGAATTGCGTGCTGTACTTGCTTATCTTCAATCAGGCGTGTCACCATGACGAAGCGATTTGGATCGCGTAATGCTTCACTTGGCATCGCTTCAACTGTCGGTGGAATGACGTGAATATTGCCACGATTGCCGACATCACTGTGTAAATCACGCTGCTGTTCTTCTGTTGAAACAACGGTTGCATATCCTTTTGGAATCGCGTTGACAACAGATTTCATAAACTTTGGCATCGAACTACCAACTGTATAAGGTTCTTCTAAATGGTTATGTTCGACAACGAAAATTTTATCCGCATACTGATCTTCCACACCGAGTACACGGTCTGCTACACGTTCAGTTTCAGCAACAATAATTGGACGAACCGATTCTAAACGACATAATTCATTCACCCAGAAAGTTTGAAACTCTAAACGATTTTTAAAATCAAAGGCTTTTTGAATTTTCGGGTCAAATAGGAAGACACGTTGTTGTCCGCCTGTTAAATAGTTGAACCAGATTGTTAAGTAACAGAAGCCATCTGGTGTAAAGTAACTCTCTTGATTCTTCTTGTTGTTTGCTGGATGATATAAAATTTCGCGTGCTTTATAGCCTGCTGGATGGAACTCCTCACGCGAAATACGTACGCGATTGTCATTGAAGTAGTCGACAAATTGCAAACGACCATCTTCGTCCCAGCGCTTATATTTTGCATAGCGACCATTTTCAAAATAACGTGCGTGATTACCAGCATCTTCTACAAAGAATTCATCTTCGAATTTATGACGATTCTTTTCGTAATGTGCTTTTGAAACAGCCGATACTTCCACCACTGCAAAGCGATCACGATAGTAGTCGTATAAATTCACAATATGCACATCATGTGGAAGATGACCTGTGACATGAAGTTCACGTTCGATTTCCGCATAGTTTGGTTTGTAGTCTAATGTTACAAGAACAGGTTGGTAATCTGGCTGATTGAGCAGACGTGCTTGTTTTAATACTGCTTTATGCAAGCCTCTTTGTTCCGTATTGAGGTCATTGCTTACCAGAAATAATGTTTTTCTCACCGCTTGTCACTCCTATTCTTATTTATGCTTACGCTGCTTCGCCAATTGGTCGCGGAATTCTTTTTGCTTGGCTGGTGTCAGCTTATTATAGTCTTTTAGGAACGCCATGTAGTTACGCATGACCACATTTGTTGGGCCGAATTCACGTAAACGCCCACCCTCAATCCATGCAATTTTTGTACAGAAATTACGTACTTGAGAAAGGTTATGGCTGACGAAGAAAATCGTCTTTCCTTGTTTTTTATATTCGAGCATTTTTGCGAGTGACTTATCTGTAAACGTCTGGTCTCCAACAGATAATGCTTCGTCGATTACGAGGATATCAGGGTTCGCTGTTACACTAATCGCAAAGCCGAGTTTCGACTTCATACCACTTGAATATTGTTTAACAGGTTGATAAATGAAGTCTCCAAGCTCTGAAAACTCGATGATTTCAGGCATGACTTCTTTAATCTTTTCTTTTGAATAGCCCATAAGTAGACATTTGAATTCGATATTTTCAGCACCTGTTAAGGCATTGTTCAGACCTGACTGAATCGCAATGACATTCACTTCACCATTGACGATTAATTCTCCAGATGTTGGTGGAACGAGTCCGCCAATGATATTGGATAAAGTCGACTTCCCCGAACCATTAATACCGACAAGTCCGACTACATCGCCTTCTTCTACTGAAAAAGTGATATTTTCAATCGCATTAAAAGATGAACCTTTTTTACCTGGAAAGATCAGGTCAGCAATTTGCTGGCCCTTCGTTTCATACATACGATATTTTTTTGTAATATTTTTTAAAATAACTGATTCTGCCATTTGAGCATCCTCCATAAAGTTTAGACAAAGTCTGAGAAGCGCGCACGGAATTTATAATGCGCTTTTGCACCGAAGTACAAGAAGATCAGTATAAGTGCTAAGTTGTATAATGCGAGTTCCCAATGATTGATGATATACCATTCATGTGTTAGTAACCCAGCACGGTAACCTTGTGCTAAGAAATAGAATGGATTCAACATTAAAATATTTTGTAATAATTCGGGCATATCTTTTGAGCGATCCCACAGAATTGGTGAGATGAAGAACATCCCTTGTAGAACCGATTGAATGACCATTTGTAAATCACGTACAACGACTGTCAGCGTTGATGTAAGTAGTGTGATTGAAAAGGCTAATACATATGACCATAATACGAAAATGATGAGTTCGAAATAGTGCCATGTCGGATAGTATCCGCCAATCCAGAAGATGACCATAATGACAGCGAGTAGCGCCAAGTGACCATAATATTTTCCCATAATAATATAACTCGGTATGCTCGAAAGTGGAAAATTCATCTTTGCGACCATGGAGTATTTTTGATAGATTGATTTTGAACCTTGTAAAATAGCTTTATTAATAAAGAACCAGAAAGAAATCCCCGCTAACATCCAGTATACATACGGAATACCGTCGACTTCTGCGTTTCGACGCATCACATAGCCGAAGATGAACCAATACATCGCCATTTGGATGGCAGGATTTAAAATTTCCCATATGAATCCAAGATAATTCCCCTGATTATCAATGCGCAGTTGGAATTTTGCTAAGCGCTGAACCAGATAAAATGAATTCACCTGTTCTTTAATGATGTTAATCATTGCTTTCATATTGTATTTTCCTCTATTCCATGTATTTCAAATAATTAGAACGAAATGCTGCGAAAATTAGTTCCAAAACGCTCCGAATATTCATTGCTTATTATAGCATATTCGCACCCAATTTAAGACACAATGTCCATGCGATTGAAAAAGAGAAATCGCCTTGCGGACGACTCCTCTTTTCAGATTACTTTTATTAATTTAATACGGTTTCACATGGTTCTGTTTCAACAGTTGTTTCATCTTCTACTGGTGGAATGTAGGCTGGTGCGAGTGTTTGTTTATAGAATACGCGCTTCACAACACGCTCCGAAGAACGTCCATCTTCCCATTCACAGAAGCGATTTTTGAAACGTTCGTAACGAGCAGGATCTGCATGACCTTCTGTTAACGCACGATCAATTTCAGCGATGAGCTCATCTTCTGTTTTGACAATCTTACCTGGCGCATCCGCTTCAATATCAATATAGAAACCACGTAGGCGATCACGATAATCTTCTAAGTCATACATATAGAAAATAATCGGGCGATCTAATGTAGCGTAATCGAAAAACACAGATGAATAATCCGTAATCAATAAGTCACTAATTAAATATAAATCGGCAATATCATAATAATCTGATACATCAATAATGAAATCTTTATATGGCGTAAAATCGAAGCTCTCCGATACAAGGTAATGCATGCGCGCTAATAAGACAAAATCATCGCCATATTTTTCTTTCATACGATTAATATCAAATTGGAACTCAAAACGATATTTACCTTTTTCGAAAAATTGATCATCACGCCATGTCGGTGCGTATAATACCACTTTTTTCTTCGGATCGATATTCAATGACTGACGAATTTGTTGCATACGGGCTTCAGATGGGTTATGTAGGACATCATTTCGCGGATAACCTGACTCAATTACAGGTCCTTTAAAATGGAATGCACGTGATAAAATCTCTGTTGAGTATGCGTTTGGCCCTACTAAATAGCTCCAGTTTTTCGATTCTGAAATAATATTTTTACGATATTTCGAAGTGACTGTGCCTGGCATATGTACTTCCTCAATATCTGTACCTAATCGCTTCAATGGTGTACCGTGCCATGTTTGCAAATAAGTTGTACCTTTAGGTTTTTTCATCCATTTCGCAAGACGCACATTATTCACCCAATACTGCGCTCTTGGGAATGTCAGCAACCATTTTAAAGAAAAACGCTTCATATAAGGAACATTCATTTCTTTAAACATCGGAATACTCTCTTTATTTACAGACCAAATCAAATCAAATTCTGGACAATTTTCTTTCATATATTCATAAATCGCACGTGGATTATCACTATAACGTTTACCATGAAAACTTTCGAAGACAACTAAATTCTCGATGCGTGGCTTTTTTGCCATATAACGATAAGCCTTCTTCAAGACTTTTGTTAATATATTTTTAATAGACAAAGTTGTTCACTCTTTCAATTTTAATAATTTTTCAACATACATCATACCATATCCCTATGATGAATCTTTCTATTTTTTAAACTTTCAATATTTCGCCTTCAAGAGAATATGCTATAATAAAAAAAGTAGTAAAAAATTAAACTAACTTGGGTGAATCTATGACAAAAGAATTGTTAATTCAACTATTTTTACTTATAAATAAATTTTTCTTCGCACTTTTTTCCATCTTTCCGACACGTAAAAAGATGGTTTTCTTATGCGATTTTGGCGATAACGCTGCTTATACAATACAAGCACTAAACGAGCCAGGCTACTCAGATATTATCGTACTAAAAACGTCTCGTTGCAACGAAAATTTTTCAAATCTTAACGTAAAAAAGATTATATTATTCGAGATGAAAGACTTACGTCAATATATAAGTGGTTTGTACCACATCTCTACTTGTAAAACGCTATTAATCGACAATTATGTACCGCTTTTAAATGTACTGCCGAAACACATCGAATGCATTCAACTTTGGCATGCGGCAGGTGCAATTAAAAAATTCGCCCTTTCTGACCCGAGTATCGCATATCGCACACCAGCAGCAGTTCGTCGCTTTCGAAAAGTTTATAAACGTATGGATAAAGTGGTTGTCGGTTCGGAACAAATGGCGAAGATTTTCCGTCTAGCATTTCATAAGGAGTCGGATGCATTTTTACGCACAGGGATTCCGCGCACAGATTTTTATTTTGATGAGAAGCATATTGCAGAGGTACGCACACGCTTATTTGAAAAATATCCAATCTTGCGTGAAAAGAAAGTTCTATTGTATGCACCAACTTTTCGTGATTTAGAATTAACCACACAGCAAATTCCGATTCACTTTACAAAATTGATGCAAGATATTGGCGATGAATATGTATTGATTATTAAATTACATCCTGCTGTTCAACATACAGTAGAAAATTTAATGAACCCTCAAATTATCGTACTAGACAGTCAAGTACCGATTCATGAAGTACTAACAGTGACTGACTGTTTGATTAGTGATTATTCGTCGATTCCTTTTGAGTATGCATTCTTTAACAAGCCACAAATCTTCTATCCATATGATTTAGATCAATATCGTATGAGTCGTGGATTTTGGAGTGACTATCCAACAATGGTTCCCGGCCCTGTCGTGGATAACGACGAAGAATTAGTACACGCGATTCTTCACCTCGATTTCGATGTAACTGTTATACAAGACTACTCGAGCCATTGGAATACGTATTCTACAGGTCAATCTTCTAAAAACTTAGCAGAATACTTACTAACTCACTTATAACACATCTTTCTTTTTTTAAATGGGTGTACTATAATAACCAAAAGTATGATTTTGGAGGCAAATTATGAAAACCGTTATTACGTATGGCACGTTTGATTTACTACACGCTGGCCACATCAACATTCTGCGCCGTGCTAAAGAAATGGGCGACTACCTAATCGTTGCCATTTCGTCGGATGAATTCAATGCATTAAAAGGCAAAAAAGCTTACTATAGTTTCGAAGATCGCAAAATGATTTTGGAAGCGATTAAATATGTAGACAAAGTCATTCCTGAAAATAACTGGGAACAAAAAATTGAAGATGTACAAAAATACAATGTAGACTTATTCGTAATGGGACACGACTGGGAAGGTAAATTCGACTTCCTATCTGACTACTGCGAAGTATGCTACCTACCACGTACAGAAGGCATCTCAACAACAAAAATTAAAGAAGACTTAAAACAAATCCAACGCTGAAATGATTGAAACCGAAAACTCTCTGAGATTGCAGAGCGTTTTCGGTTTTTGGTTTTTGAGTGGTAGCGTTTCCCTTTCGCGCGCGGCTTTGTCCCTTTCAACGGCGGAGATTCCCTTTCGCGCGTGGATTTGTCCCTTTCAACGGCGGAGATTCCCTTTCGCGCGTGGATTTGTCCCTTTCAATGGCGCCGATTCCCTTTC
>NZ_BJOB01000078.1 GCF_006539985.1 Kurthia gibsonii
TGAAGGGTCGGTAGCTCAGTTGGTAGAGCATTAGATTGAAGCTCTAAGTGTCGGCGGTTCGATTCCGTCCCGACCCATATTAAGCTCGTAAGTAGTATGACTACTTATGAGCTTTTTTCTATGCCTATCAACAGAAAAGAGACTGGATGTATTTCCAAGCCTCTTTCTTTTTACATAAAATATAAAGTTTCTTCGACTAACTTTCGTGTTTCGAGTAATTGTTTAGTCAGCCATTCGATTCGTTCTTCTGTTAGTGAAAAAGCTAGAACACTTAAACTAATCACATGTAACAACTCTTGATTCTTCGTAACAATCGGTGTCGCAAAAGAGACTGTCTCTTTTTGTGCATCGTCCATTAAAACAAATCCATCTACAATGATTTTCTGTAAAAATGAAGTATCCACATTAAATACATTTTCTTTTTTCTCTAAAATAATACGATGCGCCAAAACGATATGGTTAGCAGCACCTTCTGGCATAGCAGTTCGTAAACCAAGTCGATCAACGATATGTATACGACTATTCGGGCTATCCAAACGCTCAACAATCATTGATTCGTCTTCCATTGGTTTATGCATATACACACTTTCTTGTGTGAGCTCGGCTAAGTCATCTAAAATCGGACGAATTTTCGATACATAATCAAATTGATCATATACTTGTAATCCGTATTGCATCCATGCATCACCTAATGTGTAACGCTTCGTTGTTGCATCGAATTGAATAAGACGATGTTCCACAAGTGAGTGTAAAATGCGATGTAATGTAGCAAGTGCGAGTTCGGTATGTTCTGTTAATTGGCTGATGGTAACGCCTGTCTGGTTGTGTTCAGAGATGGCCTTTGTGATCATCATCATGCGATCAAGGGCTTGCATATGAAACACTCCTTTTAAAAAATAATAAAATACATCTATTGACATTATAAAGTATGGCGATTATATTTGGAATATAAATTTTTCACATAACGGAATTATTTTCCGTCTAATGAAAAAATAAAAGGGGTGTAGCAGTTGTTTACAGACACAATGTACAAAAAACTTGAAAAAGTGATTGTAAAACATCCGAAAGATGCTTTTATTAGTCAAGAACATCTACGAGAGAATTGGATGAAATATTTTTATTTATCTGAACCGACCTACGATGAGGCATTAAAAGAGTATGAGAATTTTTTAACGCTTTTAAAACAGCGTGTAGGGGAAGTTTTGTTTTTAGAACAAGATGAACGTGTCGGTTTAGATTCGATTTATGCGCATGATCCGGTGAAATTTACACCGCAGGGCGCAATTATTTTAAAGTCAGGTAAAGCATTACGTCAGCCAGAAGCAACAGTGTATCGTGAATTTTTAGAAAAGTATGACATTCCGGTTATCGGTCAACTGCAGGGGGATGCAGTATGTGATGGCGGCGATATTGTCTGGTTAAATGAGAAAACGGTTGCAATTGGTCGTGGCTATCGTACAAATGATGAAGCGATTCGTCAATTAACAGAGATATTAGAACCGATGGTAGATGAAATCAAGGTCATTCAATTACCACATGATTTAGGAGAAGAAGCATGCCTCCATTTGATGTCATTCATTAGTATTGTAGATAAAGATTTAGCTGTCGTTCATTCGCGTTTAATGCCTGTCGCACTGAGACAGTGGTTATTAGCGCAAGGTTTTACACTTGTGGAAGTACCAGATGATGAATACGATGCACTGGGTTGTAATGTATTAGCATTAGCACCGAGAGTTTGTATGATTCCTGCTGGAAATCCTGTAACAACAGCGCGATTAAAAGAAGCGGGTGCAACAGTTTACACATATAAAGGTGATGAAATTACTGTAAAAGGTACGGGTGGACCAACTTGCTTAACATGTCCAGTCGTTCGTATATAAAAGGGGGAAAATGAAATGTTCAATCATGTCATCGTTAAAAAACCAGGTAAAAGTTATGTAGAAGGTCTTACAACATCTGATTTAGGTGTACCGAATTATGATGAGCTATTAGTACAACACGAAAACTATGTTGGCGCATTAAAACAATGTGGTGTGGAAGTAGTTTATTTGGAAGCAGATGAGCAATTCCCAGATTCGACATTCGTAGAGGATACAGCCGTTTTAACAAAAGAATTTGCGGTCATTACAAATCCAGGAGCAGACAGTCGTAATGGGGAAGTTGAAGCGATTCGTCCAGCTGTATCAAAATTTTATGACAAAATTTATACAATTGAATCGCCAGGCTATTTAGATGGTGGTGATGTATTACAAGCAGACAATACATTCTATATTGGTATTTCGGAGAGAACGAATGAAGAAGGCGCGAAACAACTACAAGCCATTTTAGAAAAAGAAGGCTATACAGCGCATATCGTACCATTAAAAGAATTTTTCCATTTAAAAACAGGCATTGCGTACTTAGGTGATAATACGATGGTATTAGCAGGTGAATTTTTAGAAAATTCATTATTCGATGAATATAAAAAAATCATTATTCCGAAAGAAGACGAGTATTCAGCGAACTGTATCTTAATAAATGATTATGTCATTATTCCAGAGGGCTATCCAAATACAAAAGAAAAATTAGAGAAAAATGGTTACCAAGTAATTGCGTTACCAATGAGCGAGTTCCAAAAGCAAGACGGGGGATTAAGCTGTTTATCATTACGATTTTAAAAAGGTTGTCCACTGCGTGAGTGAGCGGTGGACAACCTCATTCGCATAGAACAAAGGGGAGCGGATTACAATGCATAAACAAGACACAACACCGCAATTAAATCGGACGATGAAAAGTCGTCACTTAATGATGCTATCACTTGGTGGCGTTATTGGAACAGGGCTCTTTTTAAATGTTGGTTACACGATTAATCAGGCAGGACCTGGTGGAGCCATTATTGGTTATTTAATCGGAGGCTTTATTTTATACATGGTTATGACTTGTTTAGGGGAGCTAGCAGTTCATATGCCAGTGACAGGTTCATTCCAAACGTATGCGACCAAGTTTATTCATCCAACAGCAGGCTTCTCGTTAGGATGGATGTACTTCGTTGGATCAGCTGCAACTGCAGGGGTGGAGTTTACAGCTGCTGGTATTTTGATGAAGCATTGGTTTCCAGATATGCCAACATGGATTTGGTGCGCCATCTTCATCGTATTATTATTCTCGCTAAATGCTCTTTCAACAAGAGGTTTCGCAGAAGCAGAGTTTTGGTTTGCAGGCATTAAAGTATTAGCAGTTGTCTTCTTCATCATCGTAGGCGCAGCAGCTATTTTCGGTATTGTACCAATGGCGGATCGCGTTGCACCACATTTGACTAATTTAGAACCGACCTTACTGTTTCCAGCAGGCATCATTATTATCTTTGTGACGATGATGAATGTTATTTTCTCGTATCAAGGTTCTGAATTGGTTGGGATTGCAGCAGGTGAGACAGAAAATCCACAAAAGACGATTCCAAAAGCGATTCGCACAATCTTAGTTCGAATCATTGTCTTTTATATTGCATCAATCGTCATTTTATCAGCGATTTTCCCATCATCTGAGCTTGGATTATTAGAAAGTCCGTTCGTAACATTACTTGAATTAGTCGGTATTCCATATGCTGCAGATATTATGAATTTTATTATTTTAACAGCGATTTTATCCGTTGGGAATTCATGTTTATATGCGTCAACACGTTTACTTTGGGCGATGTCACTTGAAGATATGGCACCGAAAATTTTCAGTAAAACAAGTAGACGTAACATTCCGCTTAATGCTCTATTATTCACGATGATTTTTTCATTACTTTCTCTATTAACAAGTGTTATGAAGGCAGATGCGGTATTTGTACTTCTTATGTCGATTGCAGGTATTTCCGTTACGATTTCATGGATGGGGATTGCATTATCACAATTTATGTTTAGACGAAAATATGTAAAATCTGGTGGACGTTTAGAAGACTTACAATATCGTGTGAAATGGTATCCATTCATTCCGCTATTTTGTATTACATTCTGTAGTGCTATTCTCATCTTTTTACTATGGGATGAAACACAACGAGCAGGTGTATTGTATGGAATTGGTTTCTTACTATTATGTATCGTCTTTTATTCAATTAAATTAAAAAGACAAAAGAGAGAAGCAGTTCAAGTACCTGAAGTAAATGAAGATTTATAAATTAAAAGGAGGAATAAGATATGAATTGGCAAACACCTGAGAAATTGCGCGCGTTATTATGTGAGGTGGTAAGCTTTGGGAGTGAGACATTTACAGAAGGTGAGCGTTTATTTTCGCGTAAACTAAAAGAAAAACTAGAAACATTAGCTTATTTTCAAACAAATCCGTCGCAATTGCAACTTGTCGATGTCGATTACGGACGCCAAGTCGTATCTGCTTTTTACCATGCACCACATTGTCGAGATACGGTTGTACTCATCAGTCATTTTGATACGGTCCAAACAGAAGAATACGGTGAAATTCGTCACTTAGCGACACAACCAGAAGAGCTGACAGCACTTTTAGAAAAACAGCCACATTATGTCAATGAAGCGGCACAGAAAGATTTACAAAAGGGCGAGTATCTATTTGGACGTGGTGTTATGGATATGAAAATGGGGCTATGTTTACACATGCAGTTAATCGAAAAAGCAATTGAGGAGCAGTGGCCGATTAATTTACTACTTATTACAGTACCTGATGAAGAAGTAAACTCAGCAGGTATGCGAAAAGCAGTGGAACATATTGCAGCTTTACGTGATAAACATGATTTACACATCGAGTTATTTTTAAATAGTGAGCCATCTTTTTCACAAGGTCCAGAAGATGTCAAAGAATATATTTATTCAGGTACAATTGGAAAAATTATGCCCGCAGCTTTATTTTACGGAAAAGAAACGCATGTCGGTGAACCATTAAAAGGCATTACAGCACCGTTTATGAGTGCCTTCTTAACAGCTGAGATGGAATTTAATGATCGCTTCGAAGAGACGGTTTACGGCGAGACAACACCACTCCCTGTATCACTTCAGCTGAAAGACTTAAAAGAGCAGTATTCAACTCAAACACCGTACCGAGCAGCAGCGCTTTATAATGTCTTTTTAATGAAGCGCAGTGCAAGTGAGATTTTTGACATTTTTGAACAAGTAACAATGAAAGCGATGGACAAATGTAATGCACAATACGAAAAAATTTGTGCGAAAAAGAATGTAAAGCCTGTTGGCACGATTCGTACGATTCGCTTTAGTGAATTGAAAAAGTATGCCCTTGAAAAATTAGGTGAAGCGAAAGTATCCGAGTTAGAAGAGGGAGTTTATACGAATGATGTATGGGATGACCGAACAAAATCATTAAAGATTGCGGATGAACTGATGATTCATTGTAAAGAGTTAGCACCAGCGACAGTTATTTTATTTGCGCCACCCTATTATCCACCAGCGAATTCGTCAGAGCATCCGTTTATGAAACAAGCTGTATCATACTTATTAGATGCAGCAAAACCATATGATATTCCACTCGAACAAATTCATTACTTTAATGGTATTTGTGACTTGAGTTATTGTCAGTATGTTTTAGACGATGGCTGGCAAAGCTATGAAGAAAATACACCAGTATGGGGCAAGACATATGAAATTCCTTTCGAACAAATTGCGACATTCGATGCACCAGTTTTAAATGTAGGACCTTTTGGAAAAGATGCACATCAAATTTCAGAGCGACTGCATACAAAAAGTGCATTTGAAGAAATGCCTGAATTAATTCAAGGATTGATCCAGCAAATGATTGTTTGGAAACAACGAAATGGAGCTGTATAAGTAATGTTGAAGAGGTTGGATTACTAGCCTCTTTTTCGTTTATATTAAACAAGTAGGGGGGATTTAGATGAATCATCAAACTTATTAAATAGAACAACAGCTTTTATGTACGATGAGGAAGAAAAAGCCTATGAATATTTTATGAAAGCAGTCGGTTTTGAAAAAGTAAAGAAGATGGTTGAGGAGTTAATAGACGCATTGGCAAAACAATAGGACTTTATTCAATTAGTCGGTTTTAGTGTCGGTGCAACAGTCGCATGGTTATGTAGTGAACATCCTGCTGTACAGAAAGTATTATGCTTTTACGGTTCACGTATTCGCTCCTATACGAATGTAATTCCAAAAGTACCTGTGCAGATGGTCTTTGGAAAGAATGAAAAAGCATTTAGCCCAGAGAATGTAAGAATAGGATTAAATGAGTATACTCTAGTAACTTTTGAAATAGTAGAAGGTGCACATGGCTTTGCGAATCTGTATAATCAAATGTATCGTGAACAGACTACGAAGCGAGTATTACAACAGTGGTTTGATTTGAAATAAGAAGTAAGAAAAAATTTCAGATAATAGTTGTCAACTTGTAGTAGTTATGATAATATAATTATTGTCAGTAACAATAAATCACTTAATACAGTGTGATTTATACATCCATGCCGGGGTGGCGGAACTGGCAGACGCACAGGACTTAAAATCCTGCGATGAGTGATCATCGTACCGGTTCGATTCCGGTCCTCGGCATCTTTTTTATGCTTAATTTGCGGAAGTAGTTCAGTGGTAGAACACCACCTTGCCAAGGTGGGGGTCGCGAGTTCGAACCTCGTCTTCCGCTCCAAAAT
>NZ_BJOB01000079.1 GCF_006539985.1 Kurthia gibsonii
GGAAAAATTGTTAATTTAAACATTCACATTCAATATTATTGTTATAAAAAGAAGGTGCCTATTATGAAATGTATTTTCTGTAATGAAATATTAGAAGAACAAGTACTTCTTGAATCTAAAAATTATAAAGTAGTTTTTGATATTGACCCTATTCAATTTGGACATTTACTCATTATCTCGAAAAATCATGTCATGGATATTAGAGATATTACCCCTTCTCAATCTATTGAATTAATAGAATTAGAAAAATCGATAATTAATGTTTTCGAAAAATATTTTTCAGTTACTGGTATTAGTGTAATTCAAAATAATGGAAAAATTATGGATGAAGGAACACATTTTCATGTTCATTTAATTCCTAGATATACTGAAGATAATTTTTGGGGAAATCAGAATGTAAAACAACAAAAAATCCCACTTCAAGAACTTCAATCAAAATTAAAATCTATAACGGACTAAGTCGATATATACATACAATTTTAAAATAACGTTCCTAAATGCAAATTTAGGGTTATGGATTTGAACAAAAACTTATATAAAGAGACAATTTATTAATGCTGTGAATTTGCATTTTTTCGTCTTTATACTTCAATTCCAAAACCTTAGTTGAATAAAGATTTTCATCAATCGAGCGCGATTGTGAAAGAAGAACACTTTTCTTTTTTAAAAGTATTCTTTGAGAAAAAAGCTTTAAATAAAGACCCAAATTTTTTAAAACCTCCATTATCTCAATAAAGATTTAATAGAAGCGGTTTCATTTTATTATATACAATAAAACTTAAATCCCTTAAATGTAAGATGCTGTTTTATTTATTATACTTTTTATCTTATATTTTTAACTAAAAATATTCCTTTTATGGTATTTTATAGTTGGAGGTGTCAAAACATGAAAAAAATATTTTTCATCCTAATTTTTTTATGTGTTAGCTTAACTGCCTATGTGGTCGTAGCCAAAACACCGAAAGAACAATCCTTACAGCACGATATTCTAAATAACATTCAACTCTCTAAAGTAAAAGCAAATACACTTATTTCACATGAAGATCGAATTTATCAAATTGCTTCAGATGATTCTTCCGCGCTACTTTCTTTAGTAGAATCAATGTCTGTAAAAAAAACAAAAATCAAAGACCCTAAAAACTACACAAGTATTTCATTCTCAGGTGCTGGTGGCTCTTTTCAACTTTTCATTTATGAAAATAACTACATAACAATCCCAACACAAGATACTGATACAGTTTATGAGATTATCGAGCCAAAACTAGCGAAAAGACTACTCGATGTAACGAACAAAATACAAGAAAATAAGCAAAATTTACTCTCTAAATAGCGTATTCTAAAAAAGCTAGGACGCATCAGCCCTAGCTTCATTTTTTATTTCAATACATCTTGATACAATTCTGGTCTGCGATCATCATAGACTGGAATACGTGTGCGCACTTCATCAACTTTTGAAAAATCAACGTCGACAATCGCTAATTCCTCATCTTCTCCACCAGTCCATAAAATTTCACCCCATGGTTCGATTACCATCGACTGTCCGTTAAAGTTATCTTTATTGCGACTAATGCGATTGACTGCTACCACAAAACATTGATTTTCAATTGCACGTGCTTGTAATAAAGTTTTCCAATGATCAATTCGTGCAGTTGGCCACTGCGCTGAAACGAATAATACTTTTGCGCCGTTTAATGCGTGTAGACGTAACCATTCTGGGAAACGAATATCGTAGCAAATCACGCCTGCTGCATCTAAATCACCCAGTTTGAAATTATTTTGTGTGTTACCAGAAGATAAATGCAAGTGTTCATCCATCAAGCGGAATAAGTGTGCTTTATCGTATTCGCCTACTAGCTCACCCTCATTATTGTAGACGAGCATCGTATTATAGAATTTGTCGCCCTTTTTCGTTGCGACTGAACCACCAACAATATGAACATGCAATTCTTTTGCTAATTGTGATAAAAAGGCTTTTGTTCTTTCTCCGTCAATATCCGCAAGACCTTCAAGTTTTTCAAGTGCATAACTCGTATTCCACATCTCTGGTAGAATGACAATTTCCGCCCCTTTATTTGCAGCTTCTCGAATGAATTCTTCCACACGAGAAAAATTTTTTTCAACATCGCCAAAAGCAACTTGTAGCTGAATACAACCTAATTTCATCTCTCCACCACCTAGACTTTTTTTCTGAAAAGTATTATGATTCACGATAAAACTTCTACTATTCAGAATATTTCTTTCTCTATCATAACAAAAAAGCCAAAGGAGGCAACCAAATGCCTTATTCTAATTTACTCAAAAAATTACCTGAACAATTTTTCGCGAAACTCGCAAAACGTGTAGCCGAAAAAGTTGCAGAAGGTCACGATATTATTAATTTAGGTCAGGGAAATCCAGACCGCCCGACACCTCCTCATATCGTCAAGGCGATGCAAGAGGCAACAGCCGATGTCGCGAATCATAAATATTCACCGTTTCGTGGAATTGATGAATTAAAAGAGGCGATTGTGACATTTTATAAACGTGAATATGATGTAACACTCGATGCTGCAACAGAAGTCGCTGTGCTATTCGGTGCGAAAGCTGGTCTAGTAGAACTGCCGCTGACACTCTTAAATGCTGGCGATACCATGTTACTTCCTGACCCTGGCTATCCCGACTATTTATCAGGTGTCGCACTTAGTCATGTAAACTTTGAAACGATGCCACTTCTTGCTGAAAATCAGTTTTTACCTGATTACGCGGAAATTGCACCTGATATTTTAGAACGTGCAAAATTGATGTATTTGAATTACCCGAATAATCCTACAGGTGCTACAGCGACACCTGCATTTTTTGAAGAAACGGTACAGCTTGCAAAACAACATGACTTCGTTGTTATGCATGACTTCGCTTATGGAGCACTTGGTTTTGATGGTGTAAAACCGCCTAGTTTTTTACAAACAGAGGGTGCAAAAGAGATCGGTGTTGAATTTTATACCTTATCGAAAACGTATAATATGGCAGGATGGCGTGTTGGCTTTGCTGTCGGCAATAAAGAAGTGATTGCAGGACTTAATTTGCTACAAGATCACCTTTATTGCAGCATTTTCCCAGCGATTCAAGTTGCCGCAGCACATGCATTAACAGGTTCACAAGATTGTGTAGAAGAACAATTGGCTATATATGAAGCTCGTCGTGAAGCACTTATTCAAGCATGTTCAAAAGTTGGATGGTCTGTCACAGCACCTGCCGGTAGTTTTTTTGCTTGGTTAAAAGTGCCTGAAGGTTATACGAGTGAAGCTTTTGCAAATCTTCTTTTAGAACAAGCTTCTGTTGCAGTTGCAGCAGGTAACGGATTCGGTCTACATGGCGAGGGTTACGTTCGCGTTGGTTTACTCGTATCGCCTGAACGATTAGTTGAAGCTGTAGAACGTATTGCACATCTACCTGAAATTTCGACTGTTTTTCGCTCGAAAGTGCATTAATTTTGTTTTCTCAAGAAAATAATGTTTGACTTTACTGAAAATTATCTATAGATTGAATATATCAAATAGTTATATAAAAATATAAAATCTCTTATCAAGAGTAGCTGAGGGACTGGCCCTATGAAGCTCGGCAACCTTCCAATACATCGGTATTGTGAAAGGTGCTAATTCCAGCAAGATGACAAAATCTTGATAGATAAGAGAGGTAAAACCAACACTTTCACCTCTCTTTTTGTTAAGAGAGGTTTTTTTATATACTACATACAAAAAGGAGCGTTTTATTTATGAAAAAAGCAACAGGAATCGTATTATCACTTGTATTATCAGCATCAGTATTAGCAGCATGTGGGAAGAAAACAGAAGATAGCCAAGCAGCAGCCGAAGATAACAAATTAGTATTAGGCGTAACAGGCGGACCACACGAAGAAATCGCAAAAAAAGCAGCGGAAGTAGCGAAAAAAGATGGTTTAGATGTTGAGATTAAAGCATTCTCTGATTATGTATTACCGAATACTTCTCTTGTAGAAGGTGACTTGGATGCAAACAGTTTCCAAACACTAACTTTCTTAGCGAACTTCAATAAAGAGAAAAATGAAAACCTTGTATCAGTTGGTACAACGATTTTAACGCCAATGGGTCTATATTCGAAAAAAGTGAAGAAATTAGAAGATTTAAAAGCAGGTTCAACAATCGCAATTCCAAATGATGCAGCAAATGGTGATCGTGCCCTACAAGTACTAGCAAGCAAAAAAGTTATTTCTCTAAAAGATACTGGCGATAAATTGGCAACACCAAAAGATATTGCAGAAAACAAAAACAAATTTAAATTTGTAGAACTAGAAGCTTCACAATTACCACGTCAATTAGATGAAGTAGATGCAGCAATGATTAATACGAACTTCGTTTTAGAAGCAGGCATTGATCCAAAAACAGCGCTACTACGTGAAAATACAGATTCACCACATATCAACGCAATTGTTGTAGAAGAATCACATAAAAATGACGCAGATGTGAAAAAATTCGTTAAAGCTTATCACTCAGAGACAGTGAAAAAATTCATTGAAGATGAATTTGACGGTGCAGTAATCCCTGTATTCGATAAGTAAACGGTTAGATTGAAAAGGAGGAGTCATCTATGATTGAGCTGAAAAATATTGAGAAAAATTTCGTTTCAAATAAAAAAGTCGTAACTGCTGTAAGAGATGTCAATCTTACAGTACCTGCTGGAGAAATTCATGGTGTTATTGGCTATAGTGGTGCTGGTAAAAGTACATTAATTCGTTGTGTGAATCTACTTGAACAACCATCAAAAGGACAAGTTCTAATCGATGGGAAAGATTTAACGAAGTTATCGGCATCTGGTTTGCGTAAAGTACGCAGTAAAGTCGGTATGATTTTCCAACACTTTAACTTATTAAAAACAGTCACAGTGTATGAAAATATCGCGATTCCATTAAAGCTAGCGGGTGTACCGAAAAAAGAATTAGGTGCACGTGTACAAAAATACCTACAAATTGTTGGTTTAGAAGACCGCGCAACGAACTATCCTGCTCAACTTTCTGGCGGGCAGAAACAACGTGTCGCGATTGCACGCGCCCTATCACTTGAACCGACTATTTTATTAAGCGATGAAGCGACTTCAGCACTCGACCCAGAAACGACGGATTCAATTTTAGATTTACTCCTAAAAATCAATCGTGAGCTTGGCATTACAATTTTATTAATTACACATGAAATGAATGTTATTCAAAAAATTTGCGACCATGTCTATGTGATGGAGAACGGTTCAGTTGTGGAACAAGGCTCGACAATTGAATTGTTCACAAATCCACAACATGCGACAACACGTAAATTTTTAAATACGATTTCACAACGTCAATTAAGTGATTCACTTATTGATTCCCTTCATGTAACAGGTGATGTAACACGTCTTACATTCGTTGGTGCAAGCACAGGGCAACCTGCACTTGCTGAGATTAGTAAACGTTTTGCCGTCACACCAAACATTTTAGCTGCAAATATTATCGAACTTAAAAATGGCATTGTCGGTAACATTACAGTGCATTTAGAAGGCGATGATGCAGCACGAGAACAGGCGTTACAATACCTTGAGCAATCAGGAATTCAAGTGGAACAGTTAGGAGGTCTTGTCTATGCGTGAATTTATTGATCAATGGGGCGATATTTTATGGGAAGGCGCGATTCAAACCTTCCAAATGACAAGTATCTCACTCATTATTGCTATCTTAATTGGTATCCCACTCGGTGTAGCAGTTGTGTTAACGCGTCCTGGACAACTTCTGGCAAATCGTTTTTTCTATCAAGTTTTAAATATTATCATTAATATTGTACGTTCAATTCCATTTATCATTTTATTATTCTTCATCATTCCATTTACAAAATTCATTGTTGGTACAACGATTGGCGTAGAAGGAATTATCGTACCACTTGTTCTTTATACAGCTCCTTACATCGCACGTCTAATGGAAACAGCTTTATTAGAAGTGGATCATGGTGTCATTGAAGCTTATAAGGCTATGGGTATGAAACGTGGACAAATTATTTGGCACGTATTACTACGTGAAGCACGTCCATCGATTATTTTAGGTTTAACACTTGCGACAGTGAGCTTAATTGGCGCAACAGCTATGGCTGGCCTTGTTGGTGGCGGCGGTTTAGGCGACATCGCTTATCGCTATGGTTTCCAACAATATGAAACACCATTAATGTATGTTGTCGTTATCTTGTTAATCTTACTCGTTCAAGTATTACAAACTGTCGGGAATAAATGGTCAGCTCATTTAAAAAGAGATTAGCGCTTCATTTTTACAAAGGGTTCAAAGTCGAAATCAATTGATTTCGGCTTTTTATATGGTTTGAGACGAAGATAGAAAGTGAGATTTGGGACATTCGGGTGTCGATTTGGGTCATTCGCTGAAGGTGTTGGGTCACTCGCTGCTCGATTTGGGCCATTCAACCGTCCAAACAGGACATTCGAAGGCGAAAATGGATCACTCGCACAAAACACCTAAATTGCTCCCTCTCTGCACTTTCTTCAAGGCTTTT
>NZ_BJOB01000080.1 GCF_006539985.1 Kurthia gibsonii
TTTTCACGCATGTTACAGCAATGTTACATACCATGGTATAAAATGGATGTAGTTTCGCAATTTTAATGGATTTTTTTCATAAATCGCGTTATATCAATATTTTAAGTGTTCCATTTTTTGGTATCTATATTTGTTTTTTCGACATTTTTCAACAAAATAAATAAATAAAAAACGTGTATTTTCTATCGAAATACACGTTTAAAATGAAAATATGTTGTTTATAAATGCCCAATTGTTACAAAGAGCCTTTATTTTATCCTTATATTGTAAATTTCGCTTCAATTCCATTTGGTTCAATGATTGAAAAAATGTTTTCTTGTTCTTTTATTTCCATATTTTGCTCAACAAAACGTTTTTTTAATTGTACCGCATAGTCTTGATCCGGTAATTGAACTGTATAAGATTGAATACCTACCGCATCTTTTGGTAAAGCATCTGCTCCTTCACTATGCCATGTATTCAAACCAATATGATGATGATAACCACCTGTAGAAATGAATAACGCTTGTCCACCGTAACGTGAAACAACGGCATAATCTAATAACGATGTATAAAAATCTTCCGACTCTTGTAGATTGCGCACAGATAGATGAATATGTCCCATTACTGTATCTGTTGGTAAACCACTCCACGTACCATCTGCCTCACGTAATACAGATTGGAATTGTACAGGGTCTGTTGTCATGTAAACTTGTCCGTTCGAATCCCACTTCCACGTATCAGCTGGTCGATCAATATACATCTCAATGCCATTACCGTCTGGATCTGATAAATAAAGTGCCTCACTCACATCATGGTCTCCCGCACCAATCTGAACATTCTTCTGAATAAAATGCTGAATTAAGTTTCCTAAATCTTTTCTACTTGGCAATAATAATGCAAAATGATACAAACCAGTTGCGCCTCTTACAAACTGAGCATTCGGTACTTCTACTAATGTAATCAGTGCGTGCTGACCATCTGCTGTTAACGTAACTCGTCCTTCTTCTTGCTGTAAAACACGAAAACCAATAATCTCCGTATAAAAATCAATCGAACGCGAAAGATTTGAAACTTTTAATGTAACGTTTTGAATAAATAAATTTGGTTTTTGATGAAATGTTGTTGGCATATAAATCCCTCTCCCATTAACTTACTTTATGTAACTTACTATATATTAATAACTTAAAATTAGCAATAAAAAAATACCAAGCGATGAATCGCTCAGTATTTTCTTCTATTATTAAGATAACCATTTAGGTGGCGTATTTTTACTCCAATAAACATCCCCAAGATTATGATGTGTTGCAAATTGATCTTCAGCTGTATGGTAGTGGAAGTTGTAGTAATACCCTTCTCCTGGGCGATTTTCTGTTCGCACGTGGAATCGAATTAAGTCTTTGCCGGTTTGTTCATCGTAAATATTGAACATCTTTTCAGCATAGTTGCCACTTGGATTTTCGGTAATTGCTAGCTGCTGTACTTCTGCGTTCGTTACAGTTTGATCAATAGCTTCTTGCATTTTCGGAAAAATATGTGTATCAAAGTCTTCCTGAATTTTCGGTCCGATACGAGAACCGAATTTTTGATAAGCCTGTTCTTTGGCTTCCACAATCAAATCAACTTCTGGTTGTGTTGGTTCTTCAAAAGTCGATTCTATGTAGGTGGAGTGTTGTGTATCCTCGCCAATATTTTGTGACTTAGCACTTGCCTGTTCATCACTTAAAATATTATTCCAAATGGTATGACTTGGTGTAATAACACCTAATGTTACTACTGCTACCGCTGAAACAAGGAACTTTTGAATCCATTTCTTCATAAAATCACCCTCTTTTTTATTAGTCGTTCACCTGATTTGTCTCTATTGTACAATAGACTGAAAAATATTTATAAGAAAAACCCTCAATACTTTTTAGAACGCACTTTTCTACAGAAAAGTTGCAATTTACTGACGATTTTTCTAGCAAACTTTATGAACTTCGCCCAACTACACCTACTTTTTTCATTATATACATGAGAACGCCTAAGCCTAGAATCGTGACACCAATTTTCCATTCAAATGATAGGTGAAGCAGTTGATCAACAGATAAGCTTTCAATCACAATGGCAGGAATCTTCCCAATCATATTCGCAATAAAAAATGTAAAAAATGTCGTTTGTCCAACTGCCGCGACAAATGTCACAAGCCCTGATGGAATGAACGGTAAAATACGCAAAGAAATAATGAGAGCAAAAGCCTCTTTTTGATTGGCCTGTAATAATTTTTGAACTTTGGGATATTGAAAAGCACGTGTATCGTTCAATCGTTTAAAACCTTTGCGGTATAAGAAGAATGATACGGTCGCACCTAATACTTCTCCTGCGAAGGATAACAAGAGACCACCCCAAAAACCAAATACAATTAAATTGGCTGCTGTTAGAAATACACTCGGCACTACACCTAATATACTAATAGCTATACTTAAAAGTAGACTAATCATAATCGCTACTTGGGGATTTGTTTGAAATAATTCAATAATAGCTTGCTGCATCGCTTCCTCCTTACGATAAAAAAACTGTAAACAAACTGATTCATTCGGTTTGCTTACCGTTTCATTTACTTCTATTTAAGCTTCTAAACTTAACGAGTCCAGTCGAAGCATACTTCCTGTTGCTAAATTTTGAATATCGAGCGTAACAAAAATGGCTCCTACCTGATGTGTATGCCGTTTCACCTGTAGTCGATATTTTAATTGATCAAAAATCGAAAATAGATTAGCAAAACTTTCATCTATATCTTCTCGACGTACGAGTGTCGACTTCAAAAAATAGTGTTCTGTATTCGGTTCACTTAATACAAACGAAGGTTCAGGAACATCTAACAAAAAGCATTCTTTAGGATATTCATTTAAGTGTGGAACATCGTTCGTCCAATATAGCGTTTGTTCTGAGTTTACGGCTGTTTTAATTTTTTCATATAGTTGATAATCTTTTAACGAAAATTCTTTCGTGACATAATCCATTTCGAAAGGTCCTACATTTGTTTCGATTTTAATTTTCGAATAATCTTTATAAGAGGAATATTGTTGAAGTAGTGTTTGCAAAGTGGCCGTTAACCCTAAAAAGCATAAATCCTGTTCTTTTTTATGCATGTAAAAAATTGCGCGAAAGTCTGCTGTGTCAGACGGAAAAAGAAAAGCAATCTCTTTCTGTTTATTTTCTTTTACAATCTGTTCACGTTCTTCTTTTGATAATTCGCTTGAACATAAAATTACCGTTACATCATTCTGTCCATTACAACCTTTACGAAGAACTTGGTGCTGTACGTACTCCAAGCCAAAACTTCCTTCCTTTACATATGATTATATTTAGTATAAATAATCTTGAGGACTTAAACAAATGAATAATTTCATACAAATACATAGTAATTATATATTATATATAATGCTTTTTCATCCTATTTTATAAATACCGAAGTGGAATTTTGTATTTTTGCGTTCAATTCTTTGGAAATGGAAATCTTCAAATAAAGTAGAACGGTAATGTGCCTTTAAAACCACACTTCTTTTTGCCACTCGTTTTGCTTCCGTCATCCACTCTTCTGTTACCACATCATGTACACCTGCTTGTCGAAGTGGCTGAAAATGAACTGATTCTTCGATTGTTTCTTCAAACATTGGATCTAAATAGACCACATCAAAGGTATTGTCTCGTAAGGTTTTTAAGTAGTCTACTGCATTTTGCGAAACGACTTCAATACGACGCATATTTTGAAGAAGTGATAAACCCTCTGATTCGAAATCATAGTGTTGTAAACCTTGTTTCACGATAAACGCCACATTAGGATTCGCTTCACACCCCACTACACGTCCTTCTTCTCCAACAACTACTGCCGCCATCATACTGTCGGTTCCAAGTCCTAATGTACAATCTAAAAATGAATCACCTTGCTTTAATTCTGCAAGTTCTAATAGTGGATCTGCTTGTCCCTTTGCAAGTCTTTTCACACGAAAAGCAGCCGAACTCGGATGGAAAAAGAAAGGCTCTTTTGCGCCATAAGCATAATACTCATAGCGATTTTTCCCTGCTACAATCACATTTGCTTCGTATCGTTCTGCTATTTTTTGAACCGATTTTTTATCGCGTGGCACAACATCGATTTGTAACGTATGACCAACAAAACGCGCCTTCTCAATAGAAAGCGCGTCTGGTCTACCACCTGTAGTGGCAACAGTTCTTATTTTGCACATACTTGTTCTAATGCACCTGCTAAATGGTCACGAACTTCTTCCATCATATGTCCTTCGATTTGTTCACGTGGAATGAAGTAAGCAAGGTTACCATCTTTCCAAACAGCAATCGATGGTGAGCTTGGTGGCACTTCTTCAAAGAATGCACGCATTTGTTCTGTTGCTTCTTTTTCTTGACCTGCAAACACCGTTACTAAGTGGTCTGGTTTGTTCTCTACTTGCTGTACTGCTTCAATAACAGCTGGACGCGCAAGACCTGCTGCACAACCACATACTGAGTTAATCATAATTAAGGATGTACCTTTTGATTCTTGCATATGTTCTGCTACTTCATCAGCAGTTAATAATTGTGTAAAACCTGCATCTACTAATTCTTGACGCATTGGCGCAACGATTCCGCGCATATATTCTTCATAGGCATTTGACATATTGATTTCCTCATTTCTACATTGTAAATCAAACGAATTTATTTACATCGTTTCCACTATAATTATAGCACGCTATTTATATAGAAGAAACTCTATGAACTTTTATCATTTTATTTGATTAAATAAGACGTTGAGCGTATTTTCGATGCACCATTTTCACCATTCGTATACATGTGTTTGATAATCCCTTTACCTTTTGCCCAATACTGCACTAATTTTTCTTTTTTATTGGCTTGAACAATTTTTACGACATTTTTATATTTCTTGCCTTTTATCGTCATATTTACGTTTGTTGAAGCAACTACATTATGATACTTAGCTGTTGGATAACCTTTCAGTTTAGCATACGTTGTAAACTTCATTCCTTTTTTCAATGTTGCTGGTAAGACCTTACTCTCCATACGATCAATCTCGCCATAATTATTTTGATAATCAATCGTGTGAATACCATCTTTTTTCACAACATATTTTAATTTTGAAGACACATATGTATTATATTTTTTCTTTTTATAATCATATTCATATGTATGCCAATATCCTTTTTTAAATACCGTTTTATATTTAAAACGATAATTATCTAAATAATAACCTGTACCTTCTTTGTAATGACTTTTTTGTGTACTTGGTAAATAATCACTCGACTTTACAGACGTTGCAAATGCTTTTGTTCCATACACTGACAAAACCACCGTCATACAAAATAGTGTTAATAATAACTTCTTCATACGCTTCCTCCTAACATTTAATTATTATTAATTTATCATATTTAGTAAAAAATTACTTGAAAATAAAAGAAATGTTTATAGATTCAGAAAATGAGGGATAAATTAGAAGAAGGTCATGTACATGAAAAAATTATTAATTCCATTACCCATTAAAATCAGCGAAATTATCAGATAGTGACCCTTGGGGTAAACCGAAAACCGAAAAATCTTAACACTTGATTTTAACGTAAAAACAACTTTGATCGTAAAGTGTATATTTCATCTATGTCATTCCGTTTATACAAAGACGGCAAAGAGCTAGATGCTTTCTATGGTGGGGCCAAGCGGCTTGGTGGTGACTACGAAAAAGGTACAGACGTAAACGGTGCAGTTCAATATGATGTGGAAGGCGCTGGGGAATATACAGTGAAGTATGTTCCAACTAATACATTAGATGCCAAAGATATTTACTGGGAATTTGAAGTAAAAGAATAATTATGTAAAAGACTTTGGCGCGCGCTAAAGTCTTTTTTGATTATACGCCAGTTTGTAAATAATTTATAATTAAATAAATAAGTAACACAATGAGCACCATTCCGAATAATTTACGAAGCATAACCACATTCCCCCAACCGCTATTCGTATTACTGTTCGTATTCTACATAAAGCAGCTCAATTCCTTTATTCTAAGCGCATTAAATGATACGGTAGATTCGCATCAACTTCTTCCACTCTATAAAAGTTGTTTTTTAAGTAAATTGTAAGGCGGCTGTATTTTTGCTTACACACTTTAATGTAAGTGGTGTTCAGAAACGTTTAACCGCTTCATCAATAAGTTGTTTACCAATTCCTTTTCCTTACGTATCATTTGCAATAAAAAGATGATGTATGAATTGATCTGGTTCATAAATTGCCAAAAATCCTTGAAGTATACCTTTTTCATCTTCTGCAACAAGTAAAATTTCATCCTGTGTTTGCAAATCAAAATCTTGTAGCTCAAAAGATGCCCCATCTTCCCAAAGGAAATGCTTTGTTCGTACTTCTAAAAATAATTGCTGAAGCGACTGACGATCTTTTTCGAATCATGGTGTCTCTCCTTTTTGTGTATTGTATTATGCATAGTTAAGATTCCCTTTCAACGAGCA
>NZ_BJOB01000081.1 GCF_006539985.1 Kurthia gibsonii
TTTCAGCAATATTAATTTTCATTTTTTCCAAAACAAAAGAGTTGGGGTTTCCCCAACTCTTTATTCTTTATAAAATGGTTTCGCGTATGTTACCACACCTGATAGGTCTGTTAATGCACCTTTATATAATGGTAGTACGCGATAATTTTCCAGTGGTACGTCAAATGGCGCTTGAACACCATACCAATCGGCGCGTTCAAAACCAAATCGCACATAATAATCGGCATGTCCTAGTACAACAACTGCAGCAAAACCACTCCATTTCGCACGTTCTAATGAAGCCTCCATTAGCTGTGTACCGATTCCCTGTCCTTGTTTTTCTGGTAAGACAGCAAGCGGGCCTAAAGCGAGTACTGGAAAATCACCAATAAAACATTCTGTGTACATAATAAATCCAATAATTTTGTCTTGTTCAACATACACGAGTGCTAAATCATCGATATAGGCATCCGTTACACGCAACTTTTCAACGAGTTCATGCTCTTTCTGATTACTATGTGGCTCTGTTGTAATTCCTTGCATCAACTCACCCAGTTCCTCTTGGAAAAACTCTTTACGAATTCTTTCTAATGTAAAAAGTGTTCTTTTGGGTTCTACTGTGTACACTTGATGTGCATCCAATGTTAAAACTTGTTCCATCGTGAGTGCTGGCATTTGATTCACCTTCATTGTATATTTTCAATTCGTACTATAATCATAGCATAATAAAAAAGCAATCTCATTTGAAATTGCTTTTTCTACGTACTTATAATGTACCGACTAACTCATGTTTTACGACTTCATAAGCTTGGCAAATATCGCGTGTGCTCGTTTGGTGACACTCCATTAAACGCTGTGCAATCTGTTCTAAATTCGATTCACCGTCTACTAAGTCATACATCAATTGACTTTGAATTTCATCAACAAAGTTCAAAATTTCTTTTGTCATCTGTTATAACACTTCTTTCCAACTGTACTTATTTAATATCTATAGTATATCGGATTTTTGAGTAAAAAAACATTTTATTGCTCAAAATATCCATCTAAAAAATCAAATATGTACTATTAACTACTTTAAAGCGCTTACTATCTCTGTACCACTCTTTTATCGTTTCAAATAAAATTATTGCGAAAATTTAAAAAACAGGAACTGCAATATATGCAACCCCTGTTTTATCTTCTATTAAACAGCCGGTACTTCTACCACTACATCTTGGTCTTCATCGTCTTGGTCATCTGCGTCGTCTTCATCATCCACTTCAACTTCGCGTTCGATTTCGAATTCATCGCCATTCATGTACTCAAGTTCTACTTCAATTTCATATGTGCCTGTTAACTCAAAGCGTGATTGAATTAAATCTAAAATTTGGTCTTCTGTTAAGTTATCATCAATGGCTTTTTGTAAATCTGTTACAAGTGCACGAACTGTCGCTTGATCTAAATTATAACCTTTTTGTTTTAATTTGATTTTCGCTTTGCCTTTTTTCTTTTCGTACTCTAGCTCAAATTCTTTTTTGCCTGACTCAACAGAGATTTCAAGTTCACGTACTTTTTCAGACCATTTCACACCATCTGTATCTTTTAAGTTACCATCTTTTACTTTTTTACTTTTGCTGTAAGCTGTATAAGGTTTTAAACCTAGTTCAAGTTCCGTGCCATTACTGATACCATCTTTATCTGTATCTTCTAATGCATCTGCTACACCGTTTTTATTCGTATCTTTCTTCGTTGGATTTAAACTTAACTTATACTCAACAAAGTTGTTTAGACCATCTTTATCTATATCTAATTTTGCGACATTTTTACCTTTTAATTTGTACTTCTTTTCCCACTTATCTTCGATGCCATTTTTGTTTTTATCAATAAATTTTGGTTTGGCATCTACTTGTGCACCTGCTGATAACAATAACGTTGTTGCAAGTCCAACTGCTAAAAATTTTTTCATATGCTCTCCTCTTTCTTTCGTGTAATAGTGTATTACAAAATTTATATCGGTCTTTTAAAGCTAAAATAAACTATACCCATAAGTTGAAATATATATCTTATTTTTTAAAAATACTGAAAATTCAATTGTTTTTATGTTATGATGATATAACTTAATAAAAAAAAGGAAGTGCAACTCAGATGGCAAATAGCGTATTTTTACCAAATTATACGATTGGAACAGATGCATATGATGCAATTGGTGCAATCTGTCACACATTTGGAACAAAGGTCGCCATTATTGGTGGTCAAACGGCTTTAGAAAAAAGTATTGATAAAATCAAAGCTTCATTAGCAAAAACTGACTTTATTTTAACGGATGTACAAGTTTATGGTGACGATGCAACCTATGAACATGTCGAGCGGTTACAAGCAATCCCGACTGTACAAGAAGCAGACTTTATCTTCGCAGTTGGTGGGGGGCGTGCAGTAGATACTGTAAAAACGCTTGCTGAACGTATGGCAAAACCTGTTTTCACATTCCCAACGATTGCTTCAAATTGCGCGCCAAATACTGCTGTATCCGTTATGTATAAAGCAACTGGTGAAATGGATGGACTATTCTTTTTAAATGCCCCGCCAAAACATTGCTTCATTGATACAGAGATTATTGCAGAAGCACCTAGCGTTTATTTGTGGGCTGGAATTGCAGATGCCATTTCAAAAGAATATGAATCTGCTTTTTCTTCGCGCGGTAAAACACTTGCTTATACCGATGCACTTGGCGTTCAAGTGGCACAAAATAGTGCGGATCGCTTAATGACATATGGCAAAGATGCACTTGATTCTTGTACAGAAAACAAAACATCTTTCGCTTTAGAACAAGTGGCTTTGGATATCTTAATGACAACTGCTCTAACATCGGTATTAGTCGACAACGATTACAATTCAAATGCCGCACATTCATTTTACTATGGTTCTACTGTGGTCGAAGGCTGTGAATCACACTTACATGGTGAAATCGTATGTTACGGTGTATTACTTCTTTTAACAATGGATGGACAAATTGAAGCACGTAATCGTTTATATGACTTCATGCGTCGTGTTGATTTATCTGTATCACTTGAACAAATTGGTGTGAAAAATGAAGAAGAAGTTGAGCGTATTTTAGATAAAGCAATGACAACGGTTGATATCGCTTGCTCACCATACCCCATTACAAAAGAGCTTTACAAACAAGCAATCGCAGATTTAGAAGCTTATCATCAAACACAACACTAACAACACGAGGCACTCTGTAAAAAGGTGCCTTTTTCATGTTGACGTCCCTCTCTTCTTACACTAACCTTATAGTGAGGATAATTTTTCCTTAAAAAACTTTTTATGGAGGTTCTTGTATGGTTTTTAAATTTGGTTATAAAAAAGTTGCACCAAATGAAGCACTCATTATTTCAGGGAAAAACGTCGGAAAAGAAGGCGATCCTGGTGTCTACATAAGAGATGGACGTCGCTTACGTGTTGTACGTGGTGGCACTGTTCTCGTTACTCCTTTTCAATCTGCACATACGATTTCTCTCAATTCATTCCAAATTCCATTAAAAGCAGAAGGCATTCTCACAAAAGATGAAGTGCCTATTACCGTTCATGCAACTTCTACGATTAAAGTAGCCGATGAACTAGAAGCTGTCATTAAGTTTGCTGAGCAATTCATGGGAAAAGCACCTGACGAAATTTCTAAAGAATTACGTGTTATTTTAGAAGGTAAATTGCGCACAACAGTAGCTGAACAAGGCGCACTTGAAGTAAATAATGCACGCGAAAACTTTATTCAAGTTGTACAAGAAAAGTCAGAATCCGACTTACAATCTATGGGCTTTAACGTGGTCAATTTCTCTCTTGACCGCGTACTCGATGCAGACGAATACGATTCTGAACTCGGTTTTTTAAAGAATTTAGGGATTACAAAACTAGCAGAGTCTTCTAAACAAGCACAAAACGCCCGCTCAGATGCAGAACGTCAAATTGAAGAAAACAAGGCGACAAATGCACAGTTAACAGAACGTGCAAAAAGTGAATCGAATATTGAAATTACACGTCAGCATACCGATTTACAACTTGAACAGACGAAATCACAAAATGACTTAGAGCTAGAAAAAACAAAACGTGAACGTGAATTGAATGAACAACGAGCGATTGCAAAACAAGCCTATGAGAAAAAACAAGCTGAACTAGAACTAGACTTAATTGAAAAAGAAACACAGGCGAAGCGTGAACGTGAAAAAGCACAACTAGAATTAAAAGAATTAGCAAAGCAACAAGCAATTATTGACGCACAAATTGCTTCTGAAAAAGAAGTCATCGCTAATGATGCAAAAGCACGTATTGCAGAGCGTCAAGCTGAAGCCGAATCTCGTTCAAAAGAGTTACAATTAAAAGTAGAAAACGACGCCATTGCACGTAAAAATCAAATTGAAATTGATGCGATTCGTGACAAAGGTATTGCGGAAGCGGAAGCTATTAAAAAGAAAGCTGAAGCCATGAAAGAATACGGTGAAGCGGCAATTGCTGAAATGTTCATTAAAGCCCTTCCGGATTTTGCTCGCGCAGTTGCAGAACCACTTGCTTCTATTAAAAATGTACAAGTAATGGACTTTGGCGGTGAAGGTGGCGGTGTGCAAGGCGTTGCTGGGAACACAGTTGGCGTTATGTCGATGGTACAAAAATCATTAAAAGAAACCACTGGGATCGACATTAAAGACTTACTCGAAACAAATGCTTCATATGGACGTAATTATTTAGGCGGTAAAACCGAAAAAGAAGCGAGTTTAGACGACGAACCTGTGGCACTTTCTCACGATGACATGGAACTATTTGAAACAACAATTGATGAAGAAGATGGACAACAAACACTTGTATAACTAAAAAAATCATCTGGCTCTTTATGCCGATGATTTTTTATTTTATTTAAATAACTTTATGTTGCTTTTTTCGCGTATTTTTTGTTAAAAAAGATATATTTTTGTTATATTTTTTATATTTTAGTCTTATTTTAATATAATAGTTATGAAAATAACATGTTTACATCATCTATTTGTTATATTTACCTGTTAAGATAGAGTTGTTCCAAAAAATGAATAAGTAGGAGTGTTTATTTTCAATGAAAAAGCAAACAATTGTAGCCTCTTTAACATTAGGCTCAACTTTATTTATATCTTCACTAACAGGTCAAACTGATGCAAATGCAATGGCAAATAGCAGTCAAGAAATGAAACAAGAGCAACAACAACAAGTTCAAAAGCAAGCCTTACAATATGAACTTTCTAAAACGCTTCCATCGAAGCAAGCTCAAAAAACGGCTCAAAAAACAACAACGCAAGATACATATAAAGTTGTATCAGGTGACACATTATCTAAAATTGCACAAAAATATGGTACATCGTATCAACAAATTATGTCGTTAAACAACCTCTCATCTACAATGATCTATCCTGGTCAGACGTTACAAGTAAGTGGTTCAAAACAACAAACGACAACGAATAACCAACCAACTGCTTCAAAACCAGCAAACACAACTTCTGGTACATACACAGTTGCAAAAGGTGATACATTATCTAAAATTGCGCAAGCGCACAATACAACTTACACACAATTAATGGAAACAAATAATCTTTCTTCTACAATGATTTATGTAGGTCAAACATTAAAAGTACGTGGTACTTCAACATCACAAGCACCATCTAACCAAGTGGTACAAACAAGTAACCCAACAACTTCAACACAAAATACGCAACAAAGTACACAGCAAAACAATCAACAAACACAACAAGCACCGAGCCAATCAAGTACACTTGTTGCAGCAACTAAAGCGGCATTAACACAAGTTGGTGTTTCATATGTATTTGGCGGTTCTTCTCCAAGTCAAGGTTTTGATTGTTCTGGTTTAATTGATTATGCATTTAAACAAGCTGGATTCAATTACGGTCGCACTTCTGCTGCTGGTTATTATACACTTGGCACAAAAGTAACAACTCCACAATACGGTGATTTAGTATTCTTCGAAGGAACATATAAATCAGGTATTTCACATGTAGGTTTCTACATTGGCGATGGAAAAATGGTTAGCGCTTCTGGTGACCATGTTCAAATTGATGATATTACAAATAGCTACTGGCAATCACACTTTGTAGGTTATAAACGTTTTTAATAATTTGTGAATAGAGCACATTTCACTCTTTTTAAAGTTTACAACAAAAAGATCCTGAAACAAAAGTATTTTCAACATAA
>NZ_BJOB01000082.1 GCF_006539985.1 Kurthia gibsonii
CGAAGCGTTATCTATGCATACTGAAAAAGAGGAATAATTTCCCCGTCTATGCGCACAGAACACCACCTATCTCCACGTAGGTATTTGGTGTGTACTAGAAGATGGCTGGTCTCCTGACTTATGCTCAACATTTTTCAAGCCTTCCCATTAAAGAACAGTGGCGTTGTTTGAAAAACTCCCAATTACAGTTGCGGGACAGTGGCGAATTTACATCGCTCTTCCCATTTAAACTTATTTTCATAAGTACCATTTCTTACACGTTATGTAATTAGAGATTACTATAACATAAAACTATTAGAATAAAAAGAAAAAGAAGAATATTCGGAAAAATATATAACTATTTCATCTGAGAGATTTAATTATTAGAAAGAAGTTAGGAAATAAAAAAGTAATGTATCTTAAACACGAAGAAGTGAACCAATAGGTGTAGAAAACGACTTTCAGAAAAAATAGCTTGAGCTGAAAATTTTATAGGAAAGTAGTGATTAAAAGTTTGAATTTATATCCATATGCTACTGACTTAATGTAACGGAGAAAAAGAAGAATTCTGTATGATTTTCAGGTGGCACTTCAGTTTGAATAGGATGGTACATAACTGTGAAAATATCATCTTATATGAGCATGAAAAATTGGAATCGCGCTATGGTGAGTTTCCGATTTTTCGTTGAGAACTCTAAAAGAGAAAAGTGAAATGTTTTGTCTCATCCTCTTTTCTTCTGATGAATATTTAGTCACTTAAAAACTACATCCTAATTTTTAGACATATCTAAAAATTGGGATGTAGTTCAATCATACTTTTATAAAACTTCAGCTTCTTGAAACACCTTGCTTTGCAAATAGGTTAGTTTTTTTGCCATGACTTCCGGTTTCTCTTTGACATCTTGATTCATCCAATAAATAAAAAAGCCAAGACTTGCATATGTTGAATAGTAACTAAGCGCAGGTACTTCAATTGGTAAGTCATCTTTTAGTGCAATCTCTTTACCTGTTAGTTGTACGAGACTATCACAAAAACGATTTTGAGAACCAGGTAGTATTTCTCCTTTAATAATGAGAGAGAAAATGAATTGATTTTGATAAATATATTCAAAAATAGCTAAATGGAGTCGTTCATCTGTAGCTGAAATTTTACCAAGCGCTTGATAACTTTCTCTAAAATAAGTGAGTAGTTCTGTAAGATAGTCATCAAAGATTGTACAAAGAAGATCATCTACATCTTTATAGTGAGAGTAGAATGTAACACGATTACAGGTAGCTTGCTGTGCAACTTCCGTTACTGAAAGTGAACGCAAATCATGTCCTTCTTTTAAAAGATGGATGAGAGTAGCTTTTAGTTTTTTCTGTGTGCGTAAAATTCTACGATCTTGTGAAGAAGACATCAAATCATTCCTTTCATAATGTCATTATGCCATTATTTCCATTTAACAGAAAGTTTATAATTACCTAAATTAAACTATGTGTAAACAAGTTGTGTTATAATTAATTTAAAATTAAATAATTTATTATTAAAATATTTAACGATTTTCCATTGACGTTATGCATGAAAGTTTGTTAATTTACAGGTGTAGTTTATTTCTGGAAGATTTTAAGGAGGAGTTTTATAATGGCTCGTTTAGAAGGTAAAGTAGCAATTATTACAGGTTCAGCTCAAGGTATGGGAGCTGCACACGCAAAAAAATTCATCGAAGAAGGCGCGAAAGTCGTTCTTACTGATTTAAATGAAGAAAAAGGTAACGCACTTGCTGCAGAACTTGGCGAAAACGCTATTTTCGTAAAACAAAATGTTGCAAACGAAGAAGATTGGAAAAATGTTGTAGCGAAAGCTGAAGAAGCGTTCGGTCCAGTAAACGTACTAGTAAACAATGCTGGTATTACGATGGCTAAATCAATCACTGATACTTCAGTAGAAGATTACCGTAAAATCGTTGAAATCAACCAAGTTTCTGTATTCTTAGGTATCAAATCAGTTGTTTCTTCAATGGAAAAAGCTGGTCAAGGTACAATCGTAAACATCTCATCTCTTAACGGTTTAGTTGGTGGCGCTGTAGGTTACACCGATACTAAATTTGCTGTACGTGGTATTACAAAAGCAGCAGCTCTTGAGTTAGCTCCTAAAAACATCCGCGTAAACTCTGTACACCCAGGCGTAATCGCTACTCCAATGGTTGTTCAAGAAGATACAAAAGCTGCTGTTGAAGCATTTGCTAAACATATTCCACTTGGTCGCGTTGCTGAATCAGAAGAAGTTTCTAACTTAGTTCTTTACTTAGCTTCTGAAGAATCAAGCTACTCAACTGGTTCAGAATTCATCGTTGATGGCGGTATGTCAGCACGTTAATTCGTTTTACCAAACATTTATAGCTTCTATTGATTTTTTTCTATTGTATCTTGTGGTATTAGCAGGTAGAGAATCTTTAAAAAGAGGGATTGCGCATTGGCGTAGTCCCTCTTTTTATATAAAAATATGTGTTTGACATGATGATAAGAAGTCGTTATATTTATGCGGAACCGATACCATATAAGTTTCAAGGGAAATGAAAAGATACCGACAATTCGAAATATGGCAAAGGAAGCGGGTGTGTCTTCAACTCCTGTTTCACGTTATCTAAATAAAAATGGGCATGTAAGTGAAGAAGCGAAGAAATCCATTCATACGGCAATTGAGTTACTACATTATCGCCCTAATGAAATAGCACGTTCACTTGCGACGAAGAAAAGCCAACTGGTTGTTTTGCTTGTTCCAGATATTACGAATCCTTTTTTCCAGAATTAGCAAAAGCAATTGAAGACCAATGCTACCAATATGGATTGTTAATGATTCTTTGTAATATCGGAAATGAACGAATAGCAGGCTTTTATTCTTGCGCACAAACATTACAAACAGACGAAGTAATCAGTACGTATGAAGTGGAAGTGGTAAAAAATTCTGTGGTCGAAAAACTACAAAATCAAACATATAAAGCAATCTTTGCAAGTAGCGATGCGATGGCAGTTGGCGCGTTAAAAGCGATTCAACAAATGAATTTACGTATTCCAGAAGATATTCAGTTGATTGGCTATGATGGTATTCGCATGACAGAATGGACGACACCTACGATTACAACGGTTGCACAACAAATTACGCAAATTGGACAACGAGCTGTGCGCTGTTTATGGAAGCAAATGCAAAATGAAGATACGCTAGAACGTCACCAACTTGTAGCACCTATTTTAATAAAAAGAAATTCAACTAAAGGAGAATAAATATGATAACAGTCATTGGTAGTATTAATATGGATATTGTTGTAGAAACAAATCTATTTCCAAAACAAGGAGAAACCGTTTTAGGTGAGAGTTTTCACACTGTTCCAGGAGGTAAAGGAGCAAATCAAGCGGTGGCAGCGGCTCGATTAGGTGCGCATGTACATATGGTAGGTGCACTAGGTAATGATGCATTTGGACAAGTGTTACGAAACTTATTAAAAGTAGAAAGCGTAAAAGATCAGTTTGTAGAGACGACATCCACTGCTACAGGAATTGCCAATATTATTTTATTCGAACAAGATAATCGAATTATTGTAGTACCTGGTGCAAATCACGATGTTACAAAGGAGTCAATTGATGCAGCGCGTGAGCAAATTGCCAAGAGTGAGCTAGTCATTATGCAATTAGAAATACCACAAGAAACGGTAGAATACGCACTTGATGTGTGCCAAGAATTAGGTGTAAAAGTACTGTTAAATCCAGCGCCAGCAGAGAATTTTAAAGAAGAGTGGATGGACCGTGTCGCATACTTCACGCCAAATGAAACAGAGTGTGCAGATATTTTTAAAGACGATGTAGAAAATGCGCTTGAACGTTATCCAAACTGTCTAATTGTGACACTAGGAGCGAATGGTGCACGTTACTATGATGGTGAAAAACATGTCATTGTGAAAGGTTTTAAAACAGTACCAAAGGATACAACAGGTGCGGGGGATACATTTAATGGTGCTTTTGCTTATGCTCTAACTACAGGTGTAGGAATCACAGAAGCGGTAAAATTCGCGAATATTGCAGCTTCTTTATCTGTTGAAAAATTTGGCGCACAAGGCGGTATGCCAAAAGTGGAAGCAGTGCAAGCTCGTTTAAAAGAAGCAAGATAGATGAGAAGTGATGAGGATTAAACCTCGTCACTTTTTTATATGAAATAAAAACACAAACCATGCAATTTCATGTTCATACTTTTTACTTCAGTGTTATAATGTACGTTGAAACTTTTGAAAAAGAGAGGAGTCAAAAATCAAATGCAAAATGAACAAATGAGGCTCCAAGCGTGGGTTGAAAGTGGGCAAGTTGCTGTACCACAATTATTTTTTAAGCATTATAAAAATCTTTCATTAACAGACGAAGAAGCATTATTGTTACTACAACTTCATTCCTTTATAGAGCAAGGTGTTGATTTCCCGTCACATACTGATTTAGCACAACGAATGAATGTAAAAGAACAACAAATTATGTTTTGTCTACAAGGGCTTTTACAAAAAGGTTTGATTCAAATCGAACAAAAGACAAATCAGGACCATATTTTATATGAAAAAATAAATTTATTTCCACTTTGGATGCGTCTATTAGATTGCGAACAAAATACGCAACAGCAAATCGAAGTAAGTCAGGAACAAATGGAGGAAGGGCAGTTATTCCAAATGTTTGAGCAGGAGCTAGGTCGTCTCTTATCACCGATTGAGATTGAAACGATTTCGATGTGGATTGACCAAGATGGACATACACCTGATTTAATTCGTCAAGCTTTAAAAGAAGCCGTACTAAGTGATAAAGTAAGTTTGAAATATATGGATCGTATTCTTTTTGAATGGAAAAAGAAAAATATTACAACGACGAAAGCGGCTTTGCGACACGCAAAAGAGTATCGTGAACATACAATTAAAACACCGACTAGAATCGATGAGGATGTACAGTCAGTCGTGAAAAAAGCGCCGTTTTATAATTGGTTAGAGGAGAGAGAATAACGATGTTAACAAAAAAGCAATGGCTTGAATGTTTGGATAAAATGGACGACATGTATCCAGATGCACATTGTGAATTAGTGCATGAAAATCCATTTGAATTAACAATAGCGACGTTATTATCTGCACAATGTACGGATGTTTTAGTAAATAAAGTGACGAAAACATTATTTCAGAAATATAAAAAACCAGAAGATTATTTAGCTGTGCCTCTAGAAGAACTAGAACAAGATATCCGTTCTATTGGTTTATATCGTGCAAAAGCTAAAAATATTCAAAAGTTATGTCAGCGATTACTAGAGGTATATAATGGAGAAATTCCAGACCAGAGAGAAGAACTGGTGACATTGCCAGGTGTTGGACGAAAAACAGCGAATGTTGTATTGTCTGTTGCGTTTGGAGTTCCAGCAATGGCTGTAGATACACATGTAGAGCGTGTAACCAAACGACTTGGTTTATGTCGTTGGAAAGATAGTGTGTTGCAAGTCGAAGAAACAATTATGAAAAAAACACCGATTGAACGTTGGAATAAAGCACACCATCAGCTTATATTCTTTGGACGTTATCATTGTAAATCGCAACGTCCAGGTTGTCATGCATGTCCATTATTTGACGTGTGTCGAGAAGGTCAAAAACGTTTTAAAAAGGGGTTAGTGGAACAATGATTCAATGCAATCAAGAAAAAATTCAAAAAGAACAAGTGGATACATGGTTCAATGAATGGAAGTCACTAGCCGAAAAGATTCATGAAGCACATGATCGACGCGATCGTTCGGCAGGAGATTATATGGAACAAGGTATTAACCTATATGAGACGTTCATTTTACAAGCTTCGAATCAAACACATTTTGATGTAAAAGAAGAATACGAAATATTGCCGATTAATGCAGGAGAACGATTAGCTTTTATTAAAAGAAGACCCGGACAATACGCATGTTATCGTCAATTAGATGAATTATTTCTGGAAACGAAAAAACGATGTGCACGTTTACGCTTAAAGAAATAGATGAACGATTAAAGAGCTTGGGAC
>NZ_BJOB01000083.1 GCF_006539985.1 Kurthia gibsonii
TCTCCTACCTGATCTTGCGGAAGCGCCGTAACTAAGTTTTTAGCATGAGTAATTTGAGCTTGCGTTACATCTTTAGCAAGCGCATTGTCCTCTTTATTTAATAAAGACTCAACAGCATTCTTTGCCACCTTAGTAACATTAGTAATTAGTTCCTTGTAATTGTTTAAAAGCGGATCATTTTCTCCAGAAGAAGATTTAACAACAGCTGTCACAGCAGCAACAGCAACAACAGTTGCTTGTTGAACTTGAGTTGCTTGATCTTTTGTTAATTTTTCATTTTCAACTGCTTTAATAGCAGCGAATAGTTTTTCAGTAGCTGCTGCTAATTTAGCACGTGCTGCTTCGATTTTTTTAAGTTGTTCGTCACTAGGTGCAATATCTAATTTTACTAATTTTGCGATTTTCATGTTAGCTGGTTCAGTTGTTACAGGTTTCTCAGGTGTTGGATTTAATAATGCATCTAAATCTTCTTTAGCTTTTTTAACTTCTTCTTGAGCCGCTGCTAACTTCTCTAATTTTTGGTCAACTGTTTCAGTAACAGAACCGCCACCGCCAGTCGATTCACCACCGCCAGTTGAACCGCCAGTTGAACCGCCAGTCGATTCACCACCGCCAGTTGAACCGCCAGTTGAACCGCCAGTTGAACCACCGCCAGTTGAACCGCCAGTTGAACCACCGCCAGTCGATTCACCACCGCCAGTTGAACCGCCACCGCCAGTCGATTCACCACCGCCGTTATTGTTATTTGTTTGATCTTCATCTTTTTTACCGTCTTTATAGAAGATCCCGTCTTTTTCACCTGTGAATGGTTTACCTGCTTCATATAAAATTCCATCGAATTCGCCTGTAGCTAATTTACCTTTCACATAGTAATGATCTTCGTATGAACCAGTGCCGAGTACACCGTTTTTGTAGTAAGTTTTGCCAGAAAGACCTGTGAATAACTTACCTTTTACATATTTTTTATTTTTGTAATTACCTGTACCGAGTACACCTGCTTTGTAGTAAGTTTTGCCAGAAAGACCTGTGAATAGCTTACCTTTTGCATATTTTTTACCTTTGAAAGTACCAGTGCCAAGAGATCCTGCTTTGTAGTAATGGTTTTTATAAATACCCGTACCAAGAGCGCCATTTTTGTAATATTTCGACTTGTAAAGGCCTGTCGCTTTCTTACCTTTTTTGTAATACGCTTTATTTAAAACACCCGTAAATACTTTACCATCTTTATAGATTACGCCTTTGTATGACACATAACCTTTGATGACTTTACCATTTGATTTTTTTACGAGTTTACCTTTTTTAATTTTTACATCTTTCGCTTTTTGAACTTTCGTTGCAGCGTCTGCAGTTGTCGCGAACCCTGAAAGTGAAGAAACGATTAGTGCTGAACTAAGTGCAGCTGTTGCAAGTGGTTTGAGTTTGTACTTTACCAAATAAAACGCCTCCTAATAAATTGTTTGTGACAATTATATTACAGAAAAGTAGTTCTATTTAACCTGTAAAAATAATCGCTTACTGAATACTTTACCTTATATTTCAGTAAAAAAGAAACATTTTTTCGACTTTTTATTATAAAATGGTCTTTTTTGAAAAAAGATAATATAAAAAAAAGATATATAGTATATTTCGTTATAAAAGTTATTAAATAAATCAATTAAATATTAAAAATTACATTTTTATAACATGGACATTTTCAGGGTAAGGAAAAAACTGCATAAAAAACGCCCAATCTGAATCGATTGAGCGTTCAATTTATTTCTTGTGTACGCATTCACCTTGAACGAATACTTGTTGAATATGTTCAGGTCGTGTTAAGTAGAGAATCTTTTAGAAGATGTCTTCGAGTGGTTCTGTCGCATCGAAAATCGGCAGTGACGTTGTATCAACTGGGTCACTCGTTATTCGATTCGGGTCATTCGAGTGGCAAAATGGTCCACTCGCTCAAAAGACTAAATTGCTCCCTTTCCGTACTTTCTTCAAGGCTTTTGAGTAATAAAAGGGGACTTGAGTTAACTATGCTCATGTGAATTCGAACATTCGTGTGGCGAAACGGGACATTCGACTTGAGTGTTGGGTCACTCGCCGTTCGATTCGGGTCACTCACATGTCCAAACAGGCCATTCGCGTGGCAAAAACGGGTCACTCGTCCAAAAGACTAAATTGCTCGCTTACCGCACCTTCTTTAAGGCTTTTGAGTAATCTAAGAGGACTTGAGTTGACTAGTCTAGTGTGAATTCGCACATTCGGTTGGCAAAATGGGTCACTCGGAGAAGGAGTTGGGTCACTCGCTGTTCGATTCGGGTCATTCGCCCGATCAAACGGGTCATTCGAGGGCAAAATTGGGTCACTCGTCCAAAGGAACAGGTCATCTGCTAATTGAACATTTACAGAAAGTTGTCTACCCATAGGATTCCATATATTTGATATAATAAATGAAAAAGGAGTGTGTATATAATGGCGAGGTATCCTCAAAATACGTTTGTAGATTTAATTGAGCGCGATGTCATTCGGATTGATGGAGAACGGCATCTGCTTCGTTACGTTTTGACATTAGATAATATGGAGAGTGAGTCGGAAAAGACGGTGACCGTTATACACTTACATCCGATGGGAGCGGAGCAGCAATATTCCGATGCGATGACGAATCAGATGGTACGATTTTTAAGTAAAGAGGACTTTCAAAGTATATCGTTTGTGACGCTTTTTCCCTATCACGTGCCGACTGCTACGCAACTACGAGAATTAATTGTTGATCCGAGATTGGAAGAAGTAATGGAGAAAAATCGACGCTTTATTCACGAGCGATTGATGAATAGCGACGTATTTGTACTTGCGTGGGGGGATCGCCCATACTACATCCCAAATCGCCAATTTGATGAGACTTTTCAATATGTGATGCATCTCATTCAAATGTGGCAAAAAGAAAAGAATGTTTATGTTTTTCGTTATAGTCACGCACCTTCTTTTACGAAAAACGGACAACCCGATACACCACAAAAAAAAGTAATTGAAGGAATATTACCTATTCATACATAAAAAATCTATTAGTTTAATTGAGGTTTAACATCGAGGATTTTTACGCGATGCTCAAATCCGTTTTGTACAAAAATGAAACACTCGTTGATTTTTCGTTTTAAAATTGCCTGTGCAAGATTGGTCGTATAGGAAAGATGATTTTTTTGTAAATCGCCTTCACCATATCCGACAATTGTATATTCATATAACTCTTCTTCGTTAAATTGAAGTGTGACAATTGTGCCCACATGGACTTCGTTCGGTAGTCGCTTTTGATAGGTAGGAGAATCTTCAATGATCTTCGAATGTTGAATAACCTCGTCAAGCTGTTGAAGCGTTTTTTGAATTTCTTTATATTTTAAAAACTCTTCTGTTAGATCATCTGAACTATGATCCATTTGAATCGTTTGATTTAACAAATCATATTGTTCTTTTTTAGAAAATTGTAGGGTTTCATATTTTACTTGAAGTTGTTCAAATGTTTTTTTAGAAAACCAATACGTATCCATTTCGCCACATCCTTATTCACTATGTTACGCTTATCATATAAAATAGCATGTGCATTTTTTTACACACTTGAAAGGAATTTAGAAAAATGTTACCAACTAAAAATAAATTATTTCTGACATACTATGTATTAAAGCAGTATTCTAATAAAGAAAATCCTATGAATGCAACGGAAGTAGCTAAAAAAGTGCAGGAAGTATTTGAACTTGAAAAAGCACCAAATCGACGTACAATTTACGATCATTTCGAGGATTTAGAGTTAATTTCAGAAGTATACGAACAGACTGTCTCGTTTCGTTTAGTACGAACGCCGAATCGAGAAGTGTATATAGAATCAACGATTTCATCTGGTGAGGCGCATTTACTGAGTGATGCCGTTGCGACTTCACGCTTTATCGATTTAGAGCAGAGTCGAAGTTTAATTCAAAAGCTTGGAATCGTTGTCGGACAGAATCTGAAGAACTTTTTCGAACCACGTCTTCATTTTAAAGCAACAGATAAAAAAGAATATAATGAACAATTATTTCAAAATATAGATGTCTTAACAGAAGCGATTAAAAAAGGAAAAAAAGTGACGTTACAATATTTAAAATACGACGTGAATAAACAGCTTGTACCGAGTCGCCCAAACGAAAATAATGGCTATAAAAAAATCCGTCCATACTATCTAATCTGGCAAATTAATAAATATTATCTCATGTATTATTATGATGATAGTACATCGCCGCGTTTCATGCGCGTAGATAAAATGCGTGATGTGACGATGATTGATGAAGCAGTTGGCGAGCTGAAAGATATTCCGAATTTATCAGACTACACGCGAAACCAAGCGTATATGTTTGGTGGAATGCCTGAATATATTCGATTCCGCTGCAAGATGTATAGCATTGGTCAAGTAATTGACTTCTTCGGTGAAGATGTCACAATCAAACCAATTGATGAAGAATATTTCCAAGTCGAAGTGTATACGTCATGCGAGAGTATTAAGTTTTGGCTCATGCAATATATTTCTTCAATCGATCAAATCGAACCATTAAAGTTAGCTGTGGAGATCGAAGAAATGTTAGAAGATGGGCTACGCCGCAACCGTGTAAAACAGAAAGAAACTTTTCTATAAAATAGAAGTCTATATAGAGGAATAACAAAATACATTGGAGCAACCTCTATATGAAAAAATATACATTACCTTTATTACCTATCATTTTAGGTGCATTAAGTTTTTAACTTTCAATTTAATCGGATCACGAGTAGCAGCTGATGGAACATTACAAGAACCGTTCTTTTTGATTCCAATCGGTTTCATGCTTTTATTCATCGGCATTATTTGGATAGCATTGCGCTTCATTATGAGTAAAAATCAAAAAGTAAATATATAAATTTAAAATGAGACTTCGTATCAAAGGCGAGGTCTCATTTTTGATTAGTCTGGTTGAAAGGGACAAAACCGCGCGCGAAAGGGAATCGGTGTGGTTGAAAGGGAAAAATCCGCGCGCGAAAGGGAATCCTGGCCATTGAAA
>NZ_BJOB01000084.1 GCF_006539985.1 Kurthia gibsonii
TATGGAAATATATTAACTGTCGAAGGTGACCTAGCAAAAGCAAACTCAATTCGTTATGCAGGTTACTACTATGATGATGAGACGAAGAATTACTATTTACAAGCCCGTTACTATAACCCAGCAAACGGTTCATTCTTATCATTAGACCCACATCCAGGTGATGATGACGAACCGCTGTCACAGAATGGTTATACGTATGGTAATAATAATCCCGTGATGAATGTGGATTCGAATGGATTAAAGCCTAATAGAATATTTTACGCTTTAATGACTAGCATAGCATATGTTGTTGCCGCAGTTGTTGGAGATTTAAAAGACGTAGCATTTATTGCACAAACTTTATGGAGTATGATTAAAGATTATTTTGATGTAAAAAAAGCAAAATCACAACGTACAACAGAAGCAGCAAGAAAGGTCGTTAGAAACTCTCGAGCTCTTAGTAAAGTAATAGAGAAAAGAGCAAAAAAAGCAGCTAGGATTGCTGGAGTTGCCGTTTTAAGAAAAAGTTTTGGCGGATGGTATTTGTTAGGCAGATTTTCAATTGGGATTTATCAAGGAGGGCGTAATAAGTATTTCCAATATGCTCCATGTTACAGATCTGCATATACTTATGGCTCCTACGTTGCCAAAAAAAGATTAGGTTAACATAAAAGGAGTCATATATAATGAAATATTTAAAACTTTTTATTTTTATTTTTATTTTTTCTGCCCACTACTTGCAGGCTACTTGGGATAAAAATAATATAAGCATTAGTACAATCATTTTATCTATTGTTTGCATTTTTTACTCTATGGTAATGTCAAGTAGATTAATGGAAACAACAAAAATCTATGTTTTACCTATTTTCTTAGGGATTTGTTATTATCTTTCGAATTGGATTTTAAACATGGACCATCTTATCAAATAAAACTTGTTTCTAAAGCTAAGAATGCAAGGTATGTAGTAGGAGTTGAAAGGATATATTACAATGATATGATTTCAAATAATAGATTAAGTGCCAGTCACCAAAACAGTTCTGATAATAGTCTATAATTTAAGTCGCAGGACCCCCAATATTTTTACGTGTTGGGGGGGGCTTCTCTATTTATAGAATTCGTAGAAAATCAAAATACCTTAACACTCAATACTGATTTATGGAAACAAGTGACGCAAATGAACGATGCGAATTTACTTGGTTCACTAACGTATACAACAAAAGCACAACAGCCATTTAAAATCGCCTATGACTATACGAAAAATGGAAATATCGTACAAGCCGATGTAAATGGTCAAGTAAGCAGCTTTGGTTATGATGCCAATGATCAATTAACAAAAGAAACCTTACCAGATGGTACGGTCAACACGTATGATTATGACGCAGTGGGGAATCATACAGCATCCGAAGTGAATGGTGAGAAAGCGACTTTCACGTATAATGATGCGAACCAATTGCGACGAAAAAGGGGGATTTATGGAAAAAATTACTTTTTTAGAATTATTAGATATACTTAAACATTATGATTTTTATGATTGGGAAGATGAGGGGAAAAAGCAGTATCAATTTAATTTAGCTATGCCTGAAAAATTATTAGAAAAACTAAATTTTCCGGAATTTTATGAAAGTTTTGGCATTGAAGCTGTTCAAAATAGAAATGCCGAACGAAATTTAAAGGTAACTGAGTGGTTAGAAATAGAAAATACATTTTTTAATTGGTTAAAAAATGTTGAAAATAGTGTATTTACTAAAAAAAATATGATTGTTACGCCTTATTTTGAGAAAAATTGGTATTTGTATTCGGTTAAAAAATGGATGCAAAAAGATTATAAAAAGTATATAAATTATTTGAAAAACCAAGGGGTTATTGCTACTCCAATGGAATTCCATGAAGATTATCGCGGTGCAAAAATTGAAAATTTTCAGGAGTTGATTATGCTTTTCAAAATGGCAATTAGAGGTGTCCCATTATTATTTTTAGTAGATTATGAGTGGGCATTTATTGTGACAGATTCTTTAACGATTCGCATGGTTTTTAAAAACGAATCAATTTTGAAAGAAAAAAGGAATGTATTAAAGAGTCAGTTAGATTTTCAACTATTAGAATGATCAAATTATCTCATCGTATACATACGATGAGAACGGCTTACGTTTAACGAAAACAGTGGGCGATGCTGTAGTAGCAGGAATTAAAAAAGTTTTTAAAAATAGGGGTAGCGTCAGGAAAATGCGGATTTACAACGCTAAGGAAATTCCCATACTAAAAAGCCAAATTTCTCAACATCAATTGAGAAATTTGGCTTTTTTCGTTGCTCAGTTAAAGCGTCCTTTAGTTGTATATTTCCTGTTAATATCCCTTTTGAAGCATAACATTGTTTTCAATGATCGCACCCGATAGTTGACGCCCATTTTAGAACCTATTCTTTGATTTTCAATAAGCGTAAACTGTTTAATGTTACAAGTAAAGTTGCTCCCATATCAGCAAATATCGCTATCCAAAGCGTTAACCAACCGGGCATGACCAAAAGTAATGCCACTAATTTAATCGCCAAAGAGAAGGTAATATTTTGTTTAATTATGATTAGAGCCTTACGACTTAATTTAATCGTGTAAGGTAACTTACTTAAATCATCTGACATTAAGGCGATGTCAGCCGTTTCTAAAGCTGTATCAGTTCCAGCACCACCCATTGCTACACCAACGGTAGATGCCGCAAGGGCTGGAGCATCATTCACGCCATCTCCGACCATCCCCACACTTTGATGTTTTTCTCGAAGTTCTTTAATAAAATTAAGCTTATCTTCTGGAAGTAAGTCAGCTTTAATATCCGAAACACCAACTTGTTTTCCGATGGCTGTTGCCGTTCTTTGGTTATCGCCTGTTAGCATCACTGTTTCGATTCCCATATTGTTCAACTTGCCGATAACTTCTTTAGACGATTCCCTCATTTCATCGGCTACGGCAATAAACGAAAGAATTTCTTTTTCTGTTCCTAACACCATCACCGTTTTACCTTGAGTTTGCATATCGGCAATTTTTTCTTTCCTATCGCTTGAAATGCTTCCGTGTAATTCCTCAAAAAGATTTGGACTTCCCACATAATACATTTCATTATTTATTTTGGCTTTAACGCCTTTACCTGTAATGGATTGAAAATCCTCTACTGTTACTTCGTTGAATTTTAATCCATTTTCTTCTGCTTTTCGCATAATCGCTGAAGCAAGAGGGTGCTGTGATCCTTTTTCAATGGCTGCTGTTATGGTCATTAATTCATTTTCATTTCTACCATATGTCACAATGTCTGTTACAGCAGGAATCCCTTTGGTTAATGTTCCTGTTTTATCAAAGGCTATCGCTTTTAAGTGTCCTGCTTCTTCTAAATGGATACCACCTTTAATTAATACACCATTTTTTGCTGCATTTCCTATTGCTGTAACCACAGCAACTGGAGTTGAGACTACTAAGGCACAAGGACAACCAACCACTAATACAGCTAAGCCTTGATAAATCCATTGGCTCCAGTCTCCGCCAAATAATGGTGGAACTACCGCAATTAAAAGAGCAAGTATGACAATAGCTGGTGTATAGTATTTTGCAAATTTATCGACAAACGCTTGAGAAGGAGCCCGTTCTGCTTGGGCTTCTTCTACCAAGTGAATGATTTTTGAAAGAGTAGTATCTTCAACTCGTTTTGTTACTTTAACCTCAAGTAACCCTTCTTCATTCAAGGTTCCTGCAAATACTTCATCATTTGTGGTTTTCGTTACTGGAACACTTTCACCTGTAATCGCAGCCTGATTTAATGTCGATGTACCTTTAACCACTATTCCATCCATTGCTAACTTTTGACCGGGCTTAACAATCATGATGTCTCCAACTTGAATATCATCAACATGAATCATCATTTCTTCATTGCCTCGTCGAATTAACGCTTCTTTTGGGGCAATATCCATTAAAGATTCAATAGATTGACGTGCTTTATCCATTGAATAACGCTCTAATGCTTCACTAATCGCAAATAGGATAACAACGGTTGCCCCTTCACCCCATTCACCAATGATTGCAGCTCCTATAATTGCAATAGTCATAAGCGTATTCATATCGAAATTTAATCTGCTTAGATTTTTGAGACCTTTAATGAATAACGAATATCCACCGATTAAAATGGACGCTGCATAACCAATTGTCGGTAGAACATGCTCTTCACCATACTGCTCTCCTAAGAACCAGCTAACTACAAGTAAAAGAGCTGATATATATACCTTAATGTTTTCTTTCTGCTTCCAAAAAGGTTCTCGTTCTACCCTTTGTTCTTTTTCATCTCGAATTTTTAAATTTTCAAATGCTCCTGCTTTTTCTAATTCTTCAATGGTTGTCGTCCCTTTAACATAAACTTTAGATGCTCCGAAATTTACTTTCGCATCCTGAACACCAGGAAGTTCTTTAACATTATTTTCAAAAATGGCTGCACAGTTAGTACAAGTAAATCCTTGAACACGATAGGCTTTCATTTCTTCTTCAGACAGTTTTGCTTTCCCACTAGACATTGATCTTCACCTCTTTCTTATGTGCCAATGCAATCATCATAATTTGTCTGATATGCTCATCATCTAATGAATAAAATGCAAGTTTTCCCTCTTTTCGAAACTTAACAATCCCTTGCTTATGGAGCGTTCGCAGGTGATGAGAGGCATTTGCAACCGTAACACCTATAATATTTGCTATATCACACACACACAGTTCGTCATCTTGACATAAAGCATAGGTAATTTTTGCTCTATTTTCATCTGCAATAGCTTTTAACATTTGGGCAACACTAGAAATATCTACTGTCTGTAAATTACCTTGTATTCGATTGACCTTTTCTTCGTCATAATAATAAATTTCACAAGTATCTTTCTTAATCACATTCTCACCCCAATATCATTCAAGTGTTTATTTGAATATAGTATAACCATTTTTAATAATTCATTCAAGTGTTTATTTGAATATAGTATAACCATTTTTAATAATT
>NZ_BJOB01000085.1 GCF_006539985.1 Kurthia gibsonii
CCGATTATGGCGACCGAGGGGATCGAACCCCCGACCTTTCGGGTATGAACCGAACGCTCTAGCCAGCTGAGCTAGGTCGCCGTTAGTTGCTATCTTTTTGACAACATAGATTATATTACAAGAGGATTGTGATACCGTCAACCCATTTTTGAAAAAAAAATAATACTTTGCAAAAGTATTTGTTTTTCTACAATATTTATAGCATTTTTTAGAAAAAAATGGGTATTAAATAAAGAATGAAAAATAATACCATCTTATTTGGTATTGATTTATAAAATATTTGATAAGAAGAGGGATTTCAATACTTTATTCTATTACTTCTACCTCTGTAAAATGCTATGATAAAGCTAAGAGGTGAAAGAGATGGTCAAATTTGAGCAGGAAGTGAATGAATATATTCAAACTCATGTGTTGATTCAATCTGGAGATCGCATTTTAGTTGCATGTTCAGGTGGAATTGATTCGATTGTCCTTTTACACTTTCTACACACTTATCAAAAACATTATGCAATTGATTTAGCAGCTGTACATGTAAACCATATGTTACGCGGTGAAGCGTCGTATGAAGATCGACAGTTTGTAGAAGATTTTTGTAAGGAAAGAGAAATCCCTGTTTTCTCTACAGATATTCCAATTTCTGAAATTTTGAAAAGAGAGAATGGTAATTTACAAGACACTTGTAGAAGAGAACGGTATCACTATTTTGAACAAGTGATGAAGCAACATCATTACAATAAATTAGCTGTGGCACACCATGCTGATGACCAAATGGAGACGGTATTAATGGCTCTTATAAAAGGAGCTCATATCCAAGGGGTTCTAGGTATGTCTGCTGAGAAATCTTGGCGCTCATTTAAAATTATTCGTCCTTTTCTAAGTGTAACAAGAGAACAACTCGTCGCGTATTTAAATAGCCAATCTTTAATGTATAGAGAAGATGCAAGTAATGCAAAAGACGATTATTTACGAAATCGTATACGCCACCATGTCGTTCCTTTTATGAAGAAAGAGAATCCACAAGTTGCAGCAGCTTTTCAGTATTTTACCGAAAAAGAGCAAGCAGAAGATGTTTATTTAAACGAGCAAGCAGAAAGTGTTTTAAAACAGTGTGAAATACAAAAAAATGATGATGAGATTTATCTGCGAATTCTTCCGTTTCAAAAGCAGTCACTTGCTTTACAAAGAAGAGCCATTCTACTACTATTAAAATATCTTTACAAAGATACAATCGTTGCGCAAAGTCATGCACTGTGGACAGCTATTTTAGAGCTTATTCAAAAAACAGATGGACATAACGAAATTTCACTGCCTTTAGGAGGAAGAGCGATTCGCACATATGATGTTTTGGTTTTAACAAAACGTCCACAAGTACAGCAAGTCGTCCAACCATTTCAGCTGCAATTAGGTGAATGGGCCACCTTAATAAATGGTTGTAAAATAGGAGTGTTCCAAAAAAATTCAGCGCCACAAGTAAGTAAATACGTTAAAAGTTACATACTGTCTACACAACAACTTCCTTTAACTATTCGAACAAAAGAAGTTGGTGATCGTATGTACTTACCAGGTGTGAATGGTTCTAAAAAGGTATCACGCATTTTAATTGATGCGAAAATACCGCAGTCAAAAAGAAGTACATGGCCTATTCTTGTGGATGCAAAGAATCAAATTTTAGCGATTCTAGATTTACGAGTGAGTCGTCTTTTACAAGAAGATATGCGTTCAATAGATGATGGTGTAGTATTAATGATAGATACCGCTCCAAAGCAGTAATCTATTTATATTTAAGGAGGATACAAATATGCTTCAAAAGGACATCGAAGAAGTATTAATTTCTGAAGAACAATTGCAAGAAAAAATGAAAGAACTTGGTGCTCAGTTAACAGCTGATTATCAAGACAAATTTCCATTACTAGTGGGTGTTTTAAAAGGTGCTATGCCTTTTATGGCAGATTTAATGAAGCGTATTGATGCATATGTTGAAATTGATTTCATGGATGTAACAAGCTATGGTAATGCAACGGTATCTTCGGGTGAAGTAAAAATCGTAAAAGATTTGAATACAAGTGTTGAAGGTCGCGATATTATCATCATTGAAGATATTATCGATTCAGGTTTAACACTAAGCTATCTAGTAGACTTATTTAAATATCGTAAAGCAAAATCAATTAAAATCGTAACATTATTAGATAAGCCATCAGGACGTAAAGTGAAGCTAGAAGCAGACTATATAGGCTTCGACGTACCAGATGCGTTCGTTGTTGGTTATGGTTTAGACTACGCAGAAAAATATCGTAACTTACCATATATTGGCGTGCTGAAAAAATCAGTTTATTCATTTTAAAATAATGTGACAAATTTCACTTGAAATTTGTTTAAAACAAAGCTTTTAAATTGTACGCGCAAATAGTCATATGATAAGATTTATTATAGTTTTTCTGTTTACCTTGTGAGGAGGCTGGGGATGAATCGAGTATTTCGATACGCCATATTGTATTTATTGATTTTCCTCGTGATTGTAGGGATTTTTGGCACATTCAATGGCAAAAATAAACCGACAAAAGAATTGAATTATCACGAGTTTGTAACAGCGTTAGAAGATGGACAAATTACAGAGGCGGATATTCAACCTGAAAGGTTAGTATTCGTTGTAAAAGGTAAGTTAGAAGGTTATAAACAAGATGAATCGTTTATTACGAATGTACCACAAGATGATCAGGAATTATTAAATTTAATTCGTAAAGCAGCGCAAGATAATAAGAACAATATTAATTTCTTACCTGCACAAGAATCAAATGGTTGGTTATCGTTATTAACAGGGATTATCCCGTTCATCATTATTTTCATTCTCTTCTTCTTCTTATTAAATCAATCTCAGGGCGGTGGAAACCGTGTAATGAGTTTTGGTAAGAGTAAAGCAAAATTGTATGATGACCAAAAAAAACGTGTACGCTTCACAGATGTAGCTGGTGCTGATGAAGAAAAGCAAGAGCTTGTAGAGGTAGTAGACTTCTTAAAAGATCATACGAAATTTGAAGAGATTGGTGCACGCATTCCGAAGGGGATTCTATTAGTAGGTCCTCCGGGAACAGGTAAAACATTGTTAGCGCGTGCAGTAGCCGGTGAAGCAGGCGTACCATTCTTCTCGATTTCAGGTTCTGATTTCGTAGAGATGTTTGTCGGTGTCGGTGCGTCACGTGTACGTGATCTATTTGAAAATGCGAAGAAAAATGCGCCATGTATCATTTTCATCGATGAAATTGATGCAGTAGGTCGTCAACGTGGAGCTGGTGTTGGTGGTGGTCACGATGAACGTGAACAAACATTAAACCAATTACTTGTTGAGATGGATGGTTTCGGAGCAAATGAAGGTATTATTATCATTGCTGCCACAAACCGCCCAGATATTTTAGACCCTGCATTGTTACGTCCAGGTCGTTTTGACCGTCAAATTACAGTAGGTCGTCCAGATGTTAGAGGTCGTGAAGCTGTATTAAAAGTTCATGCACGTAAAAAACCATTAGATGAATCAGTAGATTTAAAAGCAATCGCACAACGTACACCAGGATTCTCTGGTGCCGATTTAGAAAACTTATTAAATGAAGCTGCACTTGTTGCTGCTCGTTCAAATAAGAAGAAAATCGATATGGGTGATATTGATGAAGCAACAGACCGTGTAATCGCGGGTGTTGCGAAAACAAGCCGCGTAATCTCTGAGAAAGAACGTAACATCGTTGCTTATCATGAAGCAGGTCACGTTGTTGTTGGTTTAACACTTGATGAAGCTGAAAAGGTTCATAAAGTAACCATCGTACCACGTGGACAAGCAGGCGGTTATGCAGTAATGCTTCCAAAAGAAGATCGTTACTTTATGACAAAACCAGAACTTCTTGATAAAGTAGCGGGCTTACTTGGTGGACGTGTAGCAGAAGATGTCGTATTTGGCGAAGTATCAACAGGTGCGCATAATGACTTCCAACGTGTTACAAGTATTGTTCGTTCAATGGTTACAGAATACGGTATGAGTGATAAGTTAGGTCAATTACAATTCGGCGCAAATCAAGGTGGTAATGTATTCTTAGGGCGCGATATGTCTTCAGAACAAAACTACTCTGATAAAATCGCATATGAAATTGATCAAGAGATGCAATCAATGGTTGCAGAACAATATCAACGTACAAAAGATATTCTGACTGAACGTCGTGAATTATTAAATCTGATCGCACAAACGTTATTAGAAGTTGAAACACTAGATGCAGAACAAATCGAACACTTAGAGAAGTATGGTAAGTTACCGGAACGCTCATATGAAAAGAAAAAAGTAGACGATGATTCAGAAGCACTTGTGTTAGATGAAACATTTGGAGGAGACCCTGATCCATCGACAGCGGATCTTCCAAAACCAGATTCATTAAGTAAAAATAAAGACGGTATTCAAGAAGAACGTGAATAAAAAAGTTG
>NZ_BJOB01000086.1 GCF_006539985.1 Kurthia gibsonii
ATTTTCTTTATATGTTGTCGCTTCTTTTACTTTAAAATCTTCTCCATACGCAGTTGTCACTGCGTTGTTGCGTTCTTTCTCATCGTAACCATAATCTTGCTTGAATAAGCCCAGTGTATAGTTCGCAAGTAAATTAGTTTCAGCTGTATAACCATACGTTTTGAGTGTTTTCGTATCACGTAAAATAGACGTTGTATTGCCATTTTCATCATACGTATAATCAATCGCTTCATCGCCATTCTGTACCTGTGCTAATTGGCCATCACTATTATATGTGTACCTTGTTTTAACACCTGAAGGTAATTCAGACTGACTCATTTCACCATTTTTATCATACTCATATGAGAACTTCATATTCGGCATGGTGACGGTTGTTACTTGGTCGTTATCGTTATACGTGTATGTTTTTTGACGGTTTAATGCATCCGTTAATGTTGTTAAGTTATTGTTATTATCATATTGATACGCTGTTTTATGTCCATTTCCATCTGTTACAGAAAGGATTGTTGAAGGATACATTGGATCATACGTATAGGATTTCGTATGTCCATCTGCATCTGTTTCTTTCACCTTTTGTCCATAAATAGAATATACTACAGAAGTCGTATTCCCTTTTTTATCTGTCGAAGTTACTTGACGTTGCTCATCATCATAATCGACTTGTTCAAATGTCCCATTGGCATACGTTGTTTTTGTGACACGCCCATAGGTATCATAAACATACGTTGTTTCTTCGTCTTTTACTTTTGAACGAATAAGTGAAGGTCCATCATATGTGTAAGTCGTTTCTTCACCATTCACATCTTTTGCTGATGTTAATTGATTTCGATTATTGTACGTATTGGTTACTGTTCCTTCTTTTGTGGTTGATGTCAGAAGATTTCCTTGCGGATCATACGTATTTTTTTCTGTTGAAGCATCTGGGTTGATGGTTTCTAACAAGTTGTACTGTTCATCATACGTGTAGAATGACGTTGTTTTTTGCTCATCATCTCCAGGCGCATTTTCTTCCACAACTGCATACGTATTGTTCTTTTCATCACGTTTATAAACAGTTTCATTATCACTAGAATCAATAGATTTATACTCATTGTTTTTTGCATCAAATTGATACGTATTCGTCACAGATAATTCTGCATCTCTAGCTTGTTTATCAAAAATAATTAATTCATTTGTATTGTATTTAAACGTTGTTTCATTTTTTTGACCATCTACATACTTCGTTAGCTGTCCATTGGCATCATACATAAAGTTTTCAACTATTGTGCGTGTTGACTTATCACTACCGATGATTGTTTGTGTCAATTGATCATTTGTATAACTATATTTTGTCCAATGATTGCCATACTGAACTTGACTAATATGATCATCTACATATGAAATTTTGATGTTCTCTTGATTACTTGTTCCTTTTGTTTCCGCTACTTCCGTGACTTGCCCTTTTTCATTTCTTTTAAAGCTAATTTCATTGCCGTATTCGTCTGTATAAGAAGCAATTGCATACGTACCTGTTTTCGAACTTTCTTGGTAGGTTTGAACAAAACCATTTTTATCTGTCATGGTATATGTTGAACCGCTTTTTTCTAATTTTTCAAATAAACCTTTTGGTGAAATGAACGTATCTCCTGATTTCTCAAATAGGTGGACCGTTCCATCTTTATCTGTATAATAAACATTCTTTTCACCAGCTTCTGTCAAGGTTTCATTCCCTACGAATGTCCATCCTTTTCCTAAAACAGAAGATGTAGTTGAGCGAGAATTATACGTACGAGTAAAGGCATATCCTAAGTCACTTCGAGTATAAAGCGACTCATCTGTAAATTGTAAAACCATATTTCCAGCTGTTACGTTTACTGCTGCTGTTGCATTACCAAATGTACTTTCATCATATGTGAAATAATCTTCTAAACCGAGTAAATCCTCATATAGTGCAGGTTTTACTACTGCGCTATTCGATGCTTCACTTAATCCACGTTGACCTGTCAGTTTATCTTCCTCTGTTTCAGGTGCAGTCGCATCATCTTCAAAAAATGCTTTTACGGTTACTGTATATTTTTTAGTGAGTTCATATACAGGCTTCGAAGTAAATGTAGTAACATTTTTTACTTTTATTTTTTCCGCTGTTTTACCATCGTCCAATTGAATTTCATAGTATCTTGCACCTTTTGAAGCTGTCCAATCAACGGTTAAACTTGTTTTATTTTTCACAAGATTATCATTATTTGCTTTTACTTTTACATCTTTTGGTGCATATAGTTTCATATACGCGTAACTTACATCCGAAGAAGGTGAATCCCCTGCAGCCGACATCGCAATAATACGAACACTGTATCTAGTTGAACTACTACCATATGTGTTACTAGGATCTATCGGTAACTCTGCACCTTTACCAATACTAGACTCATTATCTAATATAATGTCTTGTAAATCCGTCTTACCCGCTTGTATTTGTGCATCTGTTGGCCATATTTTCTTACCTTTTGTACTAATAGAAAAAGTGTCTTTTCCTACTGTATAATTTTTATAAGTTGTTCCATTCCAAATGCGTACTTTATATCCTGTTGCATTAGCCACTTTCTTCCATTTAATATCTAACCAACCGCGTCCACTATTGATTTTATCAGTTTCTGGATAAGTTCCTATTGAAATGGTAGGTGCATCTGGCTCACCTGCTGGTAACGATAGTGCTTTATAAATAATTTCTGAACTAGGACCGTCTCCCGTTGGATAGACAGGGACTACTCTGAATTTGTAATTTTTAGTTGTTGTTGTACTTCCCAAGTTAGCCGAGTAAAATTCAGATGGATCTACAAGTAATTCAGTTCCTTTACCATCTAAACTATAACGAGATGCTGATGTATAAGGCTTTTTAGGGAACATTTTTTTCCCTTTTGATGTCCACGTTAAATTATTTCCTGTATAAACTGTTTCATAACGATAACCATCAAACATCTGCAATTTATAACTTGATGCTCCGTAGACAGATTTCCATTTCACATTAATAAAACCTGTTTTAGCCACAATATCATCTACAGTTGTTGTCATTGTAGGTGTAGGCATTTTCTCGTAGTGATACTTTACAACAATCTTTGCTTTTTTTGTACTTTCAGCAGCAGTGATTTTTTTCCAATATGTTTTCCCGTTACCATTTGTGTGGAACTTAAAACCATAATTTGGTCTTTCTCCTGAAACCCATGCTTGAACCGTATTTGTAACATCAAAATGTGCCCATTCGTCACGCCCAACAGATGTTGAACCGATTTTTGTAGAAGATGGTTTATTGTTCCAAGTCAGTTCGTTTGCTCCCCAAGAACCTTTTACTTCGTCTACCCATAATCCATTCTTAGTCCCCGCATAATAAGCGTGTGTCACATAAGCTTGTAAATCAGCACTATCAATTGTAGCACCTTTTAAATCACCTACTACACTAAACTTAATAAAAGGATAGTTAGTTCCAGATGTACTGTCATAATAACCAGTTTGTAAAATATATTCTCCTTGTACAGGATCCCATTGTTTATTAAAATTAGCTGTTGGATATTTACTAGATACATATGTATCACCAAGTGCTTCTATTGTTGTAACAGATGGATCAATATAAATCGGATATACACGCTTTTCTGATTTTAGCCATTCTTCATCTACATCTAAAGTCAAACTATAGCTATTTTTTTCATTTTTCTTTAAAATATAACGCGCTTGATCTGAATAAACCCCTTCACCTTTCGCTTCATTGATGTTTGAATCCATCATCATCGGCTTTGGTAATGTAAATACTGGTTTCGATTTCTCTTCGTCAGTTAGAAACTGAATCGATCCATCTTTTTGTAAAGTTGGTATTAAATCTGTCTTTAAATTATAGTTAAATTGATGAACCCCTGTATATTTT
>NZ_BJOB01000087.1 GCF_006539985.1 Kurthia gibsonii
GCCTAAAAAATTGCATACAAAAAGGAGCCGCCATCATGTGCGACTCCTTTTTTAAATTACTTTTTCGATTTTTTTGATAAGCGGCCTAGTAAGAATGTTGCTGCACCCACTGCAAGAACTGTATTTGTCTTTTTGTTGAATACTTGTTTCGTTACAAGTGCCATATTTTGTGGACGTTCTGCTAAACGACGCATGAAATATCCATACCAATCATTACCAAATGGTAAATATGTGCAGAAATTATAGCCTTCACGTGCTAAATCGTATTGCATTTCTTTACGGAAACCGTATAACATTTGGAATTCGAACTTGCTATTTGGAATATTGTTGTCTTTTACGAATTTTTTCACATGATTGATTACGTTATGATCGTGTGTCGCAATCGATGTGAACTTGCCATTTAATAAATGCTGTTCGATTAGACGTAAATAGTTTTGATCGATATCTTCTTTTGATTGATATGCTACTTCTGGACTCTCTTTGTACGCACCTTTTACAATACGTAATCGGAAATTCTTATATTTTTCAATGTTTGCTTCTGATTCGAAGAAGTACGCTTGAATTACCGTACCTACATTGTCATATTCTTTGTGTAGTTCTTCAAGTAAGCTGAATGAGCTTTGAAGACGTGCATAGTTTTCCATATCGAAGTTTACGAAAATACCATATTGATGTGCTAAGGCTACAACTTCTTTTAAGTTTTCATAGCAGAAATCAACATCGATATCTTGACCTAATTGAGATGGTTTTAGTGAGATATGCGCATCTAAGTTTTCATCATGAATCGCTTGAATCACTTTTAAAATATTCTCTTTTGCTTCTGTTGCAGCTGACTTTTCAAATACAAATTCCCCTAAATTATCTACTGTACATGAAATGTTCGCCTTGTTTAATTCTTTAATTGTTTTTACTACTTCCGGAATTGTTGTACCTGCTACAACACTTTGTGCCCCCATACGTAAACCGTATTTTTGTGCCATTCTGTTTAATAATTGATTTTCAGATAAATACATAAATACATCACGTAATGCCATGAAAATTCCTCCCTAACACCCTAAATTTGTTTGCAACGAGATTATAACACTATATTTTTCGAAATTAAAAGAACAATTTTTATTTTTTTAAATCTCACATAATTTTATTTTAAAAAAACTCTTGATATAACAATGTTTTATATCGCTAATTTAACTTTTAAAAAATATTTTGATTTTTAAAATAACTTCCCAAAAAATCATTTTTGCTTTATGTTATTTTGTATAGCATTTTATGGAATAGGAGGTTTTAAATACAAAAAATATAATAGTATAACAAAAAAGAGGTAAAGGGGATTAATTTATGGAAAATTACAAATATGTATTAGAAACGGTCGATACCCATACAGTGGGTGAAGCTACAAGAATTGTTGTAAACGGTTTTCCAGAGATATTAGGTACAACTATGATGGAGAAAAAAGATTTTGTAAAAAAACATTTTGATCATTTAAGACAATTATTGATGAATGAGCCAAGAGGCCACAAAGATATGTTTGGTGCGATATTAGTTACTCCAACTAATACTGCATGTGACATTGGTATTATCTTTATGGACAGCGGTGACTATCTAAATATGTGTGGTCATGGAACAATTGGTACAGTTACTATGTGTATTAATACAGGAATTATTCCGAAAAAAGAAACAGTTCTAGTTGATACACCTTCTGGAATAATTGAATGTAAAGTATATTACGTTAATGACCAAGTAGATTCTATTGAGTTTAAAAATGTACCAGCATTTGTTCTTTATAAAAATCTTACTTTAGAAATACCAAGTATAGATCCACTAACAATTGATATTGCTTTTGGTGGAAGCTTTTTCGCAATTGTAAACAGTTCAGATTTAAATCTGTCAATTCATCTAAAAAATAAACATGAGTTAATTTATTACGCTAAATTAATACGTGATTATATTAATAAAAATATTAAAATTGAACATCCAACTCTTAAGAATATTACAACCGTAGACTTAGTTGAATTTTCAGAAAAAATAGATAAAAACCACTATCGAAACGTCGTTATTTTTGGAAATGAACAAATTGATCGCTCACCATGTGGGACAGGTACTTGTGCAAAAATGGCAACGCTTTCTTTAGATGTAAATGACACAATTATTCAGGAAAGTATTATTGGCTCAAAATTTACAGGCAAAATTTTAGATAAAGTGACTTTCAATAATTATGAAGCAATCATTCCGTCAATTCGTGGTTCTGCTTGGATTACTGGAAAGCACACATTTATATTGCAAGAAGAGGACATTTATCCACAGGGGTTCGTAGTATAAATAAAACACAAAGGGGACGGGTTTTTTTATGAATAAAAATATATCTTTTTTCAATATTTTAATTATTGGTTTTATGCTATTTGCAATGTTTTTAGGAGCAGGTAATGTTATTTTCGCTCCGATTGTAGGCCAACAAGCTGGAACTAACACGCCTATTGCTATGGCTGGATTTTTAATTACAGGGGTGGGACTTGTATTACTTGCTATTGTTGCACTAAATAAAGCTGGTGGTACAGTTGAAAGTTTAGCAAATCGTGTATCTCCAAAATTCGCTATCGTATTTTCGATTTTATTATTTCTTGCACTGGGACCTTTTTACGTAATTCCTCGTACTACTTCAGTTGTATATGAAATTGCGTTGCGTCAATTATTCCCTGCAGATATTAGTCAAACAATATTCTTACTAATATTCTCAATTATCTTTATTGTACTCACAGTCTATTTATCTTGGGAAACTTCTAAATTAGTTGATCGATTAGGTAAAATTGCTACACCTATTTTTACTGTTTTATTAATTCTAATTGTTACGAAGTCCATCATCACACCGATGGGTTCAGCACAACCTCCTGTTCAAGACGGTGGATATACAACGTCAACTGCAGCATTTTTAAAAGGTTTTACACAGGGCTACTATACAATGGACGTACTAGCTGCTTTTGTTTTTGGTGGTATTTTTATTAAATCAATTGAGTCTCTCAATTTAACCAGTCGTAAACAAGTTTCAAATGTATTTTTCAAAGCTGGTATTATTACTGTTATTGGTCTAATTGCCTTACAAGTTTCTATGGCATGGATTGGTGTATCAAGTGTTAATTCAGTTGGTTATGTTGAAAATGGTGGCGAACTAATTGCTCTTGCATCTAAAACTCTATTTGGTAATATTGGTATTTATTTAATTGGTATTGTTATTTTCCTAACAGGTATCACAACTAATGTAGCGTGTTTAGCAGCTACAGCTGAATATTTCAATAAAATTCTACCTAAAATCTCTTATAAAAAATGGCTAATTATTTTTGCTTCTTTGGGCGTAATTTTCACAAACTTTGGATTAACAAAAATTTTATCTATGGCTTCACCTGTTCTTATGCTACTTTATCCAATTGCGATTACACTTATTATTCTTGTATTTACAGAGAAATGGTTTAATGGTGCACGAAGTGTCTATGTTGGTGCAATGATTGGAACAACATTTATCGCTATCTTAGTAGCATTAAAAGATGCAAATATTTTGGTAGACCAAATTGATGCAACTTTTGGATTTATTCCGTTATTTAGTTCGGGTGCCGCATGGTTATTAACAGGATTAGTCGGCGCTTTGATTGGCTATGTTGTAGGAAATAAAAAAGTTCTTACACCACAAGATAGTGTTTCGAACTAATATAAATGTATGAAAAATAAATAGAAGCAAACTTTAAAAAGTAGATAATAGTTATTTTATTAAAATAACTTATTTAAAAAGAGTTCAGTATTAAC
>NZ_BJOB01000088.1 GCF_006539985.1 Kurthia gibsonii
AAAATATTTTTTCGTCATATTTATACGACTTAAATATTGTAGCATATTAAAATGAGCGAGTCAATTATTTCTTTAATTTCTTCAACGTCATCTTAACGACTTATAAATAATAACATCTATTTTTACATAAAGCAATACTTTTTCAAAAGAAAAAGTAGTTTAATCTTAAAAACTACTAAACTACTTTATTTCTTCCTTTATAACTATCGAATTTGAACTCGGCGTATTCTTGCTTCTTTAAATAAATAGAAGTATTTACTTTCTGCTATTTTCTTTTGAACCATAGTATCCAAGTTAAAGTCATCTACAAGATTTTCAATTTGTTGTAAATTCTCTAGCTCTTGTTTTGTCTGCTTAATTAGCTGAACAAGATTTTCATCATATTCTTTACGTAATTTTTGTTTATTAAAGAACAATGGTCGCCGCCTCAATTCTTAGAGTTCTCTTCTACCTTCTATTGCTTTTGATAAAGTAACTTCATCCGCATATTCTAAATCTCCGCCTACTGGTAATCCATGTGCGATTCTCGTTGTTTTAATACCAGAAGGTTTTACTAGGCGAGAAATATACATTGCTGTAGCTTCACCTTCAATTGTAGGGTTCGTCGCTAAAATCAATTCTTCAATTTCAGCATTTTGTAATCTTTTAATTAAAGTTGGTACATTAATATCTTCTGGACCTATACCATCCATAGGAGAGATAGCACCATGTAACACATGATATAAACCGTTATAATCACGCATCTTTTCCATTGCAATAACATCTTTGGGATCTTGCACAACGCATACGATTGTACGATCTCGCTGTTGATCTTGGCAGATATGACATGGATCTACATCTGTAATATGGCCACATACTGAACAATATGTTAAATCACGTTTCGCATCTACTAAAGATTTGGCAAACGTTAATACGGTATCCTCTTCCATCGTTAAGACAAAAAAAGCCAGACGAGAGGCTGTTTTCGGGCCAATGCCTGGCAATTTCATGAAACTATCGATTAGTTTGGATATCGGTTCTGGATAATGCATCCGAACGACCTCCTAGAATCCTGGAATATTTAATCCTTGTGTGAATTGTCCCATTGTAGAACTTGTTTTTTCATCTACTTGTTTAATTGCTTCGTTTGTCGCAATGATAATCATATCTTGTAATAATTCAACATCTTCTGGATCTACGATTTCTGGATCAATTACAACATCTGTTACTTCTTTTTTACCTGTCATAACGACTTTTACTAGACCATTACTTGCAGTACCTTCAAATACTTCTGCTTCTAATGCTGCTTGTGCCTCTACCATTTTCTTTTGCATTTTTTGCATTTGTTTCATCATGTTATTCATGTTACCCATTCCGCGCATTTTAAAATGCCTCCTTATAAATTAAAATTTAATTATTCTTCAATTTCAATAAAATCTTTACCAAACAGTTTTTGAGCTTCCGATACAACTGTATCATCTACTTCTTCTTCATGCTGTTCAATATCTAAGAATGATTGTACAGGCTCTTCAGGCTCATTACCAGCGACATTTACATTTTCAGATACAGGTTGTGTACCCTCTTTATGTTTACGAATAAATTCTGTTCTAATTCGATTCCAATCATCCTCTGGTACAAATACAATCTCATAAAACGTATTCGTTAAGCCTGCTAAAACATGTTTGAACTGCTCAGCCAACTCTTTATTTTCAGCAGCCATTCGGCAAAGTATTTCATGTTTGAATTTTAACACAAAAACACCGTCTGTTGCCGCTACTGGCTCTGAATCTGCCAATAATGCTTGTTGTGACTTCGTTAATTGGTTAACTGCATCCATCCAAATACTTTTAATCTGTTGAATAGCAGGTTTCGTTGCAATTTTTAGTACCTCGTTTACACGACCCGTTGGTACTTTAAAACCAGCTTGCGGTTTTTGTCGTGGTCGTTGTGAAGTTGTTTGTGATTCTGTAACAGTAACAGGACCACCCATTGACTGCATTTGTTGTACTAAACTTTCTAATTGAGCAACTTTCGCTTCTAACCCTTGTGAGTGAACTGTACTTGACTGTTCAGAATGATTGTTCATCACTTGCGTTGGTTGACTTGTTTGAACCATCTTTAATAACGCTGTTTCTAAATATACTTTTGAATGTAATGAAAAACGCATTTCTTGTTGTGTTTTCGATAAAATATCAATGTATTGATAGAGAGTATCTAAAGAAAAATCATTCGCTAATTGAACAAATTTCTCTTCATCTGAAGCAAGTTCTAGTAAATCGCCTAAATCAGGTGCTGTTTGAATAAGAAGTAAATCTCTAAAGAATGTAATGAGATCTTCTGATAAACGAACTGCGTCTTTTCCTTCATTCATTAACTCTTCTAATAATCCTAAAACATCTGCTACGTTTTTTTGTTGAATGTGTTCAACTAAACGATAAAAAATATCCTGACTAATTGAACCTGTAACAAATAATGCATCTTCGAGCGTTACTTCATTTTCACTAAATGATACAACTTGATCTAACATACTTAATGCATCACGCATACCACCCGCAGAAGCTTGTGATATCACTTTTAGTGCCTTCTCATCATAGGGGCGCTCAATATCTTCTAATACTACTTTCATTCGCTCTACAATATCTATAGAAGAAAGTCTTTTGAAATCGAATCTTTGACAGCGAGAAATGATTGTAGCTGGTATTTTATGTGGTTCAGTTGTAGCTAAAATGAATTTTGCATGTGCAGGAGGTTCTTCTAATGTTTTTAACAATGCATTGAAGGCACTTGTAGATAACATGTGCACCTCATCAATAATATATACTTTAAATCTTGCACTTGCTGGCGCAAAACGTACTTTTTCAATAATCTCACGAATTTCTTCCACACGTGAATTCGATGCCGCATCAAACTCAATTACATCGGGATGCGCATTTTCTGTGATACTTTTACAAGTAGCACATTCATTACAAGGTTCTGCAATCGGTGCTCGTTCACAATTCAATGCTTTAGCGAAAATTTTCGCTGTACTTGTTTTACCTGTACCTCGTGGCCCAGAGAACAAATAGGCATGTGTTGTGTGATCAGATTGAAGCGCATTTTGTAATGTCTTTTTTACATGGGTTTGTCCAGACATGTCTCGAAATGACTGGGGACGATATACTCGATAAAATGCCTGATATGTCAACGATACCGCTCTCCTTTTTTATAATTCTTATTACTTATGATTATAACATATACGCGTTTTGACAATGAAAAAACTCACTCGAAATATTTTCGAGTGAGTTTGAAGTGTTATGGTTAATACCATGCACCCTTAATCGACAGTCACACATAAGCGTTACTCTTGTCGCCAGCTCAGATTAGGCTACCCCGCGGCACATAAGTTGATCCACTTAATGCTGCTTCCTCTCGGACCTGACATGGTTCATGGGAACTCATTGCGCAGGACCCAATCGTCAACGCTACGTGCAAGAGGCAGACCAAACATGCGAACAGCCTCCTAAGGGAATTCAGTCTCGCTAAAGCGGATTGCGAGTTACAGGACACCGCTACCTTCCCACCTAGCACGGTAATTCATATTTTACTCATTCTAGAATTAAATTGCAACTAATAGCTATCGAAAATTTTATTCTACAATAAGATTTTTTTCGTAAAAAAGTTTTTTAAGGAAAATGGTTGACCGTAATGTTATTTCGTGTTAAATTAATCTACGTTGATAAAACAACTCTATATCTC
>NZ_BJOB01000089.1 GCF_006539985.1 Kurthia gibsonii
CTTTCTTTATTCTTTTTCGGTTATGGGCATGATGGCGTACGTTGTGTAGCGTTCTGACGCATACAGGATAATTGGTGTTTTCCCTATATTCTCAACAACAATCTGTCCTTCATCACGATAGCGAATATTATTTAAAATGAATTGTTTTGTCGATTTATTAAATCTCTGTTCATAGAGAAGTGTTCCCTTTTTCCAATAAGATGAATAATGATAAAATCCTTCTGCTACTTGATCATCTACTAAAATTGCTCCAAAACCAGTATTTCCCAAAGGCTCTGTCGTATGAATGGTTGCGCGTTCATTCGGTTGAATACGAATCGTTCGGAATGGTGGCGTTTTCGTCTTTTTCACTGTATAGATGCGACTCGCTCCGTATACCGATAATGGTGACTTCCCTACATTTTCTACAACTGCGTTCCCTCCTGGTGTCATGCGAATGGTACTACCTAAAATATCTCGAATCTGCGCATGCGCACGTTGTTCATACACCGTCTGTTCCGCTCGATATGTTACTGTATGATAAATCGCAAGTTGCGTAGGATCTTCAAGTAGTAAATTATTCATACCTTGTACTGTTTTTGATGTGATTGCTGCGCGCTCATTCTTTTTCAGCGTCACTTTGCTAAACGCTTTTTCTTTTGTTTTTTTCACCGTATAGATGCGACTCGCCCCGTACACCGATAATGGCGACTTCCCTACATTTTCTACAACTGCGCTTCCTCCCGATGCCATGCGTACAACATCTCCTAAAATCGCAGTAATTTTTTCGTTTGCACGCTGTTCATATATGGAACCGTCTTCTCGATATACTACCGAATGATAGGTCGCAAATTTTGTTCGGTCTTCAAGTAATAATTGATTGGCATGCGCCGCTGTTTTCGTTGTAATCACCGCTTGCTCATTCTTTTTCAGCGTCACCTTACTAAATGCTTTTTCTTTTGTTTTTTTTATTTTCACATCTTTTTTCGAGATTGGTTCCACAGTAGGTTCCGCCTTCACTTGTTTTACATATGAGATAATCGCTACGGTTCCCGATGATAGATTAAGCATCTGATTTGCCTCTACGGTTCCTTGACTTACGATTCTGCCATCTTTCGCGTAGATCACAACCTTACTAATAGCTGGAACTTTTACATACACTTGCTGATTTCCTTCATTTTGTACCTCATAGTTAGACGGTGTACTAGCAGATGCTGAATTTATAGATGCCAATAAACTCATTGTCATCACTAATAGTCCCATCACGAAAATTTTCATAATCCATTTCATCTTACCCACCCATTTATACCTAATTATACCATTTTAGGTTATTTTAATAATGTAAATCGTGATATAATACTTCATAAGGAGGTCGTCATGATGAAAAAACTTGGTTATGCACTCGTTGTCTATGTGATCGTTTGTGGGATTACGATTTTGCTACCTGCTTCACCTGGTTATGATGTTTGGAGTTGGAAACTACTCGTTGGACAAGTTTATGCGATTCCTGCCTTCATTGCTGCTTGGTTAATTCTTTATTTTTTGGGAAGTAAAAAAACCTTCAACCATTGAGGTCGAAGGTTTTTCTCTATTTATACCAAAACTTCATATTTGACACAATCATTCCCATCGCCCCGTAGACTTTCAATTCATAGTAGCCATCTTCAGTAGCCATTGTCGAGTCGAGTGTAAATTCACCTTTTAGTTCATCCTGTTTCGAGTACAATTCATACTTTTGCACGCCAGATGCGCCCATTACAAAAATATTAGCACCACCATCAGGATTATCAATTAGTTCATCTACATCAACCCATGTTTTATCCGGTACAACGGTAAACGTAATTTTTTGAATCCCGCTTTTTACAGGAATACGCATGAGAACACGCATTTTTTCAAGATGATTGATTTGGTGGACTCCGTTATATTGTCGTCTACCTCGTACGTCACGATCTTCTTCATCTAGACTACGAGCGAAGCGATTCATCAATTGCGGTTGTAATTCGTCATATGTCACATAGGTAAATCGACGTTCCAATGTTTTCATATAGCGTTCAAATGTATCATTTGCTTTATATGCATAGGCTGTCCATTTGTTTTTACGCAGTTTGGCATCGGCTTCTGTCTTTACTTTTACAGCTCGTTTCCAAGTTGTTTTTGCTGATTTCATATTATATTGTTTCATATAGGACTCGGTCTTCACTAAATCTTCCCATGCTTGCACAAAGCCAGCGAATCGCTCCATCTTCACTTTTGAAGCTTTCACATATTGTTTTTGCAACACATTCTTTTGACTTGTGTTGAGACGACTCGCTTTTAGTGCTTTTTCGTATGAAGCAAATTGTGTTTTCGTCGTCTGATAGCGTGCTGCTAGATTGGATACATCACCCTTTTGTTCAAGCTTTGCTAATTGTTCCATTTGCTTAGTGAGTGCCTTTCCTTCCGCAACAAACTCTTGATACGTCAATTCTTTAAACATTAATTGCTTCGTTAAAATATAGCCCGTCTTCCCCTTATATGTAACCTTCGTCCACGTCTTCCCTTTAGAATAAGAAGTAAAGATGGTCTTCTGTTTCACAATAGCTAACTTCGTCTTTTTCGTTGAGTCTGTATATATACTTGCCCACGACACATTCACAATCGCCTTACCGCTGATTGCTTTTGCAGATGTATTAATCGAACATACGATAGGTGCTGCAAGTGATAGTGCCAATGCATACTTTCCAAGTTGCTTCATGTAATCGCCTCTTTCAATCTAGGTCTATACAAGTATTATCTCACCAAATAATGGTATTTACAATGTGATAAAATTATCCATTTTCATCTTAAAAAGTTATATAATAGAAGAAAAGGAGGGGTGCATACATGAAGAAAAAGTTCCTGCTTAATACAAGTCTCTGTCTAACACTATTTCTTGCAGCGTGTGGTGATGAAAAAGCGCCAGAAAACACCATTCAAGACGGAAAAACAGAAGCACAAGAAATCGAAGTCGAAGCAGCTACACTCGGATTAAGTGATCAATTAGCAGTCGATTTGCCAGAAATAACAGAAAATACACTCAATTTACGATTACGCTCACGCGAATACATCGACCAACAAGAAAAACTCTTTGCAGGCGTTGGCATCAACGAAAAAGTCGATTCGACCATCACCCCGCAACAACTAATGGACAACGTCGAAGACTACTTTGAAACCGTCGTCTCCTTCAAAGGCGATGTCGTATCCTTCCATGAAAAAGAAGAAGGTGCGCTACCCTACCGCTTCATTCATCTCTATGCAGAGGACGGACAATCCTACCTCTACATTACATATGAACCTCTCGGCAACATCGCACTGGACGACTCACTCCAAGTCGTTGGCATCCCACTCGGTATCCATGAATTTGCCAATGTCGGCGGCGGCGTTACCAAAGCCATCGTATTATTTGGCGGAGCGATTGAAAAACAAACACCAAACGAAAGCTAAACTCGAAGATTCGAGGTTTTTTTGTTTGAGGGAATTCTGCTCCTCGAAAGGGACTACTCCTCGTTTCGGGGCATTCCCCCGTCAAAACGGGCCA
>NZ_BJOB01000090.1 GCF_006539985.1 Kurthia gibsonii
TTCTTTCAAAACTGGATAAACGGTTCATTGAAACACAATTGTTTTGGTTAAGTCCTCGATCGATTAGTATTCGTCAGCTCCATATGTCACCATACTTCCACCTCGAACCTATCTACCTTGTCGTCTTCAAGGGATCTTACTTACTTGCGTAATGGGAAATCTCATCTTGAGGGGGGCTTCATGCTTAGATGCTTTCAGCACTTATCCCGTCCATACATAGCTACCCAGCGATGCCTTTGGCAAGACAACTGGTACACCAGTGGTATGTCCATCCCGGTCCTCTCGTACTAAGGACAGCTCCTCTCAAATTTCCTACGCCCACGACGGATAGGGACCGAACTGTCTCACGACGTTCTGAACCCAGCTCGCGTACCGCTTTAATGGGCGAACAGCCCAACCCTTGGGACCGACTACAGCCCCAGGATGCGATGAGCCGACATCGAGGTGCCAAACCTCCCCGTCGATGTGGACTCTTGGGGGAGATAAGCCTGTTATCCCCGGGGTAGCTTTTATCCGTTGAGCGATGGCCCTTCCATGCGGAACCACCGGATCACTAAGCCCGTCTTTCGACCCTGCTCGACTTGTAGGTCTCGCAGTCAAGCTCCCTTGTGCCTTTACACTCTGCGAATGATTTCCAACCATTCTGAGGGAACCTTTGGGCGCCTCCGTTACCTTTTAGGAGGCGACCGCCCCAGTCAAACTGTCCACCTGACACTGTCTCCTACCCCGATCAGGGGTAAGGGTTAGAAGTTCAATACATTTAGGGTAGTATCCCAACAACGCCTCCTCCGAAGCTGGCGCTCCGGTCTCTCTGGCTCCTACCTATCCTGTACAAAATGTACCAAAATTCAATATCAAGTTACAGTAAAGCTCCACGGGGTCTTTCCGTCCTGTCGCGGGTAACCTGCATCTTCACAGGTACTATAATTTCACCGAGTCTCTCGTTGAGACAGTGCCCAGATCGTTACGCCTTTCGTGCGGGTCGGAACTTACCCGACAAGGAATTTCGCTACCTTAGGACCGTTATAGTTACGGCCGCCGTTTACTGGGGCTTCAATTCTCAGCTTCGCTTGCGCTAACCAATCCTCTTAACCTTCCAGCACCGGGCAGGCGTCAGCCCCTATACGTCATCTTACGATTTTGCAGAGACCTGTGTTTTTGCTAAACAGTCGCCTGGGCCTATTCACTGCGGCTCTCTCGGGCTTGCACCCTACTAGAGCACCCCTTCTCCCGAAGTTACGGGGTCATTTTGCCGAGTTCCTTAACGAGAGTTCTCTCGCTCACCTTAGGATTCTCTCCTCGACTACCTGTGTCGGTTTGCGGTACGGGCACCTATCTACCTCGCTAGAGGCTTTTCTTGGCAGTGTGAAATCAGGAACTTCGTCATAATTGACTCGCCATCACAGCTCAATGTTACAGGAAGCGGATTTGCCTACTTCCACACCTTACTGCTTGGACGTGCATAACCAACAGCACGCTTACCCTATCCTACTGCGTCCCCCCATCACTCAAATGGTAGATTGGTGGTACAGGAATATCAACCTGTTATCCATCGCCTACGCCTATCGGCCTCGGCTTAGGTCCCGACTAACCCTGAGCGGACGAGCCTTCCTCAGGAAACCTTAGTCATTCGGTGGACAGGATTCTCACCTGTCTTTCGCTACTCATACCGGCATTCTCACTTCTAAGCGCTCCACCAGTCCTTACGATCTGACTTCACAGCACTTAGAACGCTCTCCTACCACGGACATCTAAGATGTCCATCCACAGCTTCGGTGAATCGTTTAGCCCCGATACATTTTCGGCGCAGCGTCACTCGACCAGTGAGCTATTACGCACTCTTTAAATGGTGGCTGCTTCTAAGCCAACATCCTGGTTGTCTAAGCAACGTCACATCCTTTTCCACTTAACGATTACTTTGGGACCTTAGCTGGTGGTCTGGGCTGTTTCCCTTTTGACTACGGATCTTATCACTCGCAGTCTGACTCCCGTGTATAAATCATTGGCATTCGGAGTTTGTCTGAATTCGGTAATCCGGGATGGACCCCTAGTCCAAACAGTGCTCTACCTCCAAGATTCTTAAACACGAGGCTAGCCCTAAAGCTATTTCGGAGAGAACCAGCTATCTCCAGGTTCGATTGGAATTTCTCCGCTACCCACACCTCATCCCCGCACTTTTCAACGTACGTGGGTTCGGTCCTCCAGTAAGTGTTACCTTACCTTCAACCTGGACATGGGTAGATCACCTGGTTTCGGGTCTACAACCACATACTCATTCGCCCTATTCAGACTCGCTTTCGCTACGGCTCCGTCTTTTCAACTTAACCTTGCATGTAATCGTAACTCGCCGGTTCATTCTACAAAAGGCACGCTATCACCCATTAACGGGCTCTAACTACTTGTAGGCACATGGTTTCAGGATCTCTTTCACTCCCCTCCCGGGGTGCTTTTCACCTTTCCCTCACGGTACTGGTTCACTATCGGTCACTAGAGAGTATTTAGCCTTGGGAGATGGTCCTCCCAGATTCCGACGGAATTTCACGTGTTCCGCCGTACTCAGGATCCACTCTGGAGGGAATGAACTTTCAACTACGGGACTGTTACCCTCTATGGTAGGCCTTTCCAAGCCGCTTCATTTAACTCATTCCTTTGTAACTCCGTGTAGAGTGTCCTACAACCCCAAGAAGCAAGCTTCTTGGTTTGGGCTCTTCCCGTTTCGCTCGCCGCTACTAAGGGAATCGAATTTTCTTTCTCTTCCTTCAGGTACTTAGATGTTTCAGTTCCCTGAGTCTGCCATCAAAACGCTATGAATTCACGTTAGGATACTGTTCGATTAAAAACAGTGGGTTCCCCCATTCGGAAATCTCCGGATCAAAGCTTACTTACAGCTCCCCGAAGCATATCGGTGTTAGTGCCGTCCTTCATCGGCTTCTAGTGCCAAGGCATCCGCCATGCGCCCTTAATAACTTAACCTAATTGATTCCAATCTGCTGCGTAATACTTTGTCAGCTACACTTGTTCGAATGCTCATGTACGTATGTACACTCCGCTTCTCACTGCGTTTGCTTTCGCGTCTTACTTGCATCTTGAAATAATTTTCACATAAGTCATTAAGCCTAAAAAATTAAAACTTAATAATTCAAAATCTATAAAAGAAATTTGTGTTTGTGTTACTTTCAATGTCGTTTTATCCAGTTTTCAAAGAACAA
>NZ_BJOB01000091.1 GCF_006539985.1 Kurthia gibsonii
CCAATTAAATTCGTGATAAAAGAGTAGCTCATGTAAAGCTACTCTTTTTTTGTATAGAAACAAGCTGGGGTAAACATACTACTTTCTTTTTTAGTGTTTGCAACGAAAAACTGGAACCACGACACAGCGCGATTCCAGTTTTTCTTATGTTCATGTGGGATAATAGTTTTTACATTTATGCCCCAACCTGTTTCACTATTCTTCTGTTGTACTATCTACGCTAGATGTATCTGCTGGCACATCTTCTTTTTCAGTATCTGTTTTTGTATCATCTTTACCATCTGTAGTTGGAGGCTCTTCTGTTTCTGGCTCATCTACTTCTGGTTTTTCAACAGGAGTTGTCGGTTTTTCTACAGGTTTTTCTTCTACTTGTTTACCTGTATCTACAGAACTGTTTACAATAATACTTGAAATCTCATACTCTCCAATATCATTGATAATAATTGTATACGCCACATTTTCTGTAATCGTATGTGTCTTTTTCGTTTTTGGATCTACATACTTCGCTACAGTATTCATTGTTACTGTTGCATAATCTTTGTTAATTGTGACACCTGTTACATTGTAATCAAGTGATTTAAACTGCTTATCTTTTGTATAACGTGATACCATCGCGTCTGCTTCTTTCATTGCTGGACGGTTTCCGATGAACGTATCATAGTATTTGTGCTTACCATTTTTAATAGATTGAATTAATAATACATAATAACTTTCCATACTTTCTTTTAAGAAGTTCTCATCAAAGTAAGCTTCATCTGCATGGTTATTATCAAACTCTGTATCTTCATTGAAATCAATTTTAATATCTTGCGCTGACCATTTATTTACTAGCCCCATCACAGAGGCTAGAGGAATTGCATAACCAATCTCCGGATGATCTTCTAAAATAATGGAATTAATACCGATGACATTACCTGTTTCAGCATTAATTAGTGGCCCACCACTTGAACCTTTATTTAAGCGTGCCGTAATCTCATACAAGTTTTTGTATGTATAATCGTCCACGAATTCAGCACCGATACTTTTGATAACACCTTCTGTAGTAGTGCCGTATTGATCTTTTGGACTACCAATTGCAACAACTTTCGTCCCCACTTTTGCAGTAGCTGTATCAAGTACAAGCGGGTTTTTCCCTTCTAAATCAGGTACTCGAATTAATGCAACATCTGTTTTATTAGAAATACCAATGACTTTCCCTTGGAATTCTTGACCTAATTCATTTTTCACCACAACAAACCCTGCGTCTTTTGCTACGTGCGCATTTGTTAAAATGTCACCTTTATTATTAATTAAGAAGCCAGAACCTTGTTGTAAATCGGTATAAACTGTATAAATTTGCGTTTTTGCATTGGCAATAATCGCATCTTTATTATAGGTCGGCATGTTGACTGGTGTTTCATCTTGGTTTGTTGTATCTTTTGAAGAAGCTTCTTCATTCGAAGTTTCTTTCGTTACCGTACCTTTTGCTTCTTTTTCGCCCTCATCTTTTGGCTCTTTTTTCGCTTCTTTTTCTTCATTTTGAACACGAATGTTGTTGTCTTTCGCCTGGTCATCCGTCTTAGTTACTAAAGCATAGATGCCAGCTGCAACAACTGCAATGAGGATGAAAGCTACTACTAAACGCTTAAACGCAGCCTTCTTCGGTTTAAAACGTCTGTTTTCACTCATAACATCCACTTCCAATCTTATTATATTGTCTACCATATTAACGGATGAACATATTAAAAAGTTTCATCGATATATGGCTGTTTTCACAAAGCATATCATATCACATTCTTTTTAGAAAATTAATGTGTCAATGTAATGAAATTTTTGGCACAAACTATGTCTATAGTGTGAATTTAATAATCATCCCTTAAAATCCATATTATTCCTAATTATTTTATCGGTTTTTACATTCTTTTCTTTACATTTTCTTATATAATGAAATGGACTAAACTCGAAGGAATGAACAACTCGTGAATAAAGTAAACATTTTAAATATACCCATTACGAATACAACAAAAGCACAATTTTCAAAAAAAATGATGATTTTGTTAGAAAAACAAAAACGTCCCATTCAAATTGTCACAGCCAACCCAGAAATTATCATGTTAGCTAAAGAAAATCCTACATATGAGGGCTATTTACGTGCGAGCGATCATGTTGTAGCAGACGGAATTGGTGTTGTTATGGGCGCAAAGATGCTCGGCACACCTCTCCAAGAACGCATTGCCGGTTATGAATTATTACTTGAATTTTTATCGCTAGCAGATGTTGAAAAACACCGCTTTTATTTTTACGGTGGTAAACCAGGGGTTGCTCAAAAAGCAGCTGAAGAAGCAAAAAAACGTTTTCCAAATGCCAAAATTGTCGGTGTTTCTGACGGCTATGGTGGCGATGGCGACGGCGTTCAAGTAGCTGAAAAAATTGCTGAATTAAAACCAACTCACATCTTTGTTGCGCTTGGTGCACCCAAACAAGAAGAATGGATTGCAGAGCATGCTCAACGCTTCCAGCACGCCATTATGATGGGTGTAGGCGGTAGCTTTGATGTTCTATCAGGACAAGTCAATCGTGCGCCAGAACTCTTTATACGCCTTAATTTAGAGTGGTTTTATCGCCTAATTACACAACCAACTCGTGCTAAACGTATGTTAAAAATCCCACAATTTTTACTCGCCGTACAGCGTGAAAAAAGAAAATAAATTGGAACCAGAACAGTGAACGGACTGTTCTGGTTTTTAATTTAAGCTGAGTGTTAGGAACTTAAATTGACTAGATTAGTGTGAATTCGAACACTCGCGTGGCGAAACGGGTTATTCGATTTGGTTGTTGGGACATCCGTTGTTCGATCCGGGTCATTCACCCATTCAAACAGGACATTCGAGGGCGAAAACGGGTCACTCGCTCCTCGATTCGGGTCATTCACCCGTCCAAACGGG
>NZ_BJOB01000092.1 GCF_006539985.1 Kurthia gibsonii
CCGCGCGCGAAAGGGAATCCACGCCTCCGAAAGGGACTATTCCGCGCGCGAAAGGGAATCTCCTAATATTTGTGATAAAAAAGAGGAATCACGTTATCATAACGTAATTCCTACTTTAGTTTAACGATAGATTTTCATTAAGTCTGAACGAATCCATACTTTTTTCGTTGAGCTTGGTTGGTAAACTTGGTACCAAATTGCTTTTTTAGAGTCTTTTTTTGTAACGGGTTTGCTTGAAGATGTTACAAGTTTTAACGCTGTATTTTTCTTTGCTGTTGTTACTTTAGAATAGTTTGCACCTGCATTTGAATGAAGTGTCGCATCGACTGTTGTAAATGCTAAGTTCATTGTTGTAATCTGATCGCTGCGCACCCATGCTTGTTTATTTTGGTAACTAATTCTGTACCAGCGCGACTGAGCATTTTTTGTATTTTTAAAGTCTTTTACATCTGTATGATATGCTTTTAACGTAATTTTTTTGCCTTTTGCATAACTTCCCACGCGTGGTGCATATACATATGGAATTGAATAAACTGATGCACCTGAAGAATTAATTGTTGTCGAAATACTTGAAGGTAAAGCTACAAATGCACTTGGTTGTGGTTTCGTCGATGGAATCTCACTGCCAAAATCTTGTGCAATCGATACTTTTTTCGTCGATGCTTTTACACCTTTATAATATGAGCTATTATACGGTTTAATCTGTTGCATGATATTTGCTATTTTTTCGCCCCATGATGGATCCGTAGCGTATTTTACATTCATCGCTAATACATTTTTACCATAATAATAAGGACCACTAACTGTTAAATAATTATTCACAATGCGTGAAGCATACAATTTTAAACCATCTTCACCTTTAGGGAAATATTTTGAACATGTAATCGGACAAGAGTCATAGGCTTGGTAGCCGAATAGGTTGTTTTTATACTGTGAAATCGTCGATCCGCCCCAACCTGTTTCGAGTGCCGCATGTGCAAACATAAATTGCGCACTCACACCTGTACTACTTTGAGCTTTAATAAACTCTGGCGCTAATTTGTATAGAATATTATCAGGTGTACGCCCTTTTGATAAAATAAGTGCCTGTAAATCTTTCGCTGTAACATTCGAAGGTTTGCGTAAATCGACACCTACAAAGCCGTTCGTTGTTAATAAATCGGAACGAATCCAGCGCAATTTAGTCGTTCCTTCAATCTTCCCTTTATACCAATAAGTCGTGCCCACTTTTTCATAACGCTCTGCCGTAAATGATAAACCGCGACGAATTTCTAAATTGTATGATCGATTACTCGATGTTGTCGCAGGCATTGTATAGGCATTATTTCGCCCTAATAAATACATCGTTTGTTTCTTTTTTGAAAGGAGTGTGCGATTGTTGATTTTTAATACTTTTCCATCAATCCACCCCATCGATGTTGCACCTTTTTCAAGGCGATAATACGTTGTTCCATCTGCTTTTTTCGATTCGCGAACATAGTATGTACGTTTTAAATCCGTACTTTTCACTGCTGTCGCTTTTGCTTTTTTAGAGGGTGCTTTGTAAAATTTCGCTTTCGTCGTTTTGATTTCAGCTACCTTATATTCACTCGCCGCCTGACTTTGTATACTCGTAAACGAAAACACACATAGTAAACTCAGTACCCCCGCAATCATCCATTTCCACTTCAAATTTAAACACACCTTTCTTTTATCCTAGTTATACCTTCGTCCAATTACCTTATATTTATACAAATAATTGGATTTCTTAATATAATTGAAATATTTATATACTATTTCCTTCCTTTTGAAATAGAAATAAACGTATATGACAAAGTTGTTATAGAGTTGTGATGTGTGTAATGTTTCTATTTTTGTATTTTCTTCCATTCTCGATAAAACGTACTTTTAGAAACATCTTTCATAAATTTTTGTAAGTCTTGTTTTAGCATATCTTGATGAAAATAACTCAAATATTCATCTAATTCTTCTTTAATTATTCGCTGACCTGTATAAGTGCAATTGGAACAGTTCCATTTCCTCCGACTTTTTTTCAGCATTTTCGAATGACATTTTGGACAGAGAAAGTCACTATTCAAGTGATACAATTTAAAATTATAATATTCTCCTAAAGTATTTATCCGATAATCAATCGCTTTTTCTTTTATTCTGTTAATAAATTTTTGTACATCCGTATTTTCAATATTCTCCTGATGTTGCTTATAAATAAACTGCTCAATTTCATCTAAATCTAAAATATGTGTCATGGTATTATCACTATTTACAATACTTGAGAGCGTAGGAAAAACTACTGCTCCATATATTGGAATATTATATTGATGACTATAATTCCATATTTCTAATTGTTTAATATATTTTTGAATTTGAGTTTCGGGACTTCTAAATTTCTGATCAGGTTGTCCTTTTATTTTTCGAATCAGTTGTTGTGGATTCTGTGTAAAATAAATATGTCCCGAAATATTTTTCACTTCTAAAATGATGATGCAACTCGATGTCACAACAAGAAAATCCATTTGAAATAGCCCATTTTGATAGAGCGTGATATCGTGAAAAACATGAATATCTATTGCGTTTTTATAAGTATTTAAGCGTTTTGCAACAATTTCTTCTCCAAAGTCTCCAGCTTCAATCTTCGCTATATCTTGTTGAATACGTACTTTTATTTCATCCAAATGTAAACGTGCATAAAGCCTTTTTAAAATGTGCATTTTAGGACTAGAACGAAATTCTTTTTGGATCATTTCAAAATTCTCCTTTTTTATTCACTATACACTATGCATATTTTAGGGATTTTTGTTTATACTTCTTATTTTAAAAAAGGCGTGTTTTTTTATTCAATTATTAGATTATAGGTTTGAAAATTTGTTCATTATAAAAAGATACGAGTTTTCCTTTTCAAAAGTTGGGATTCCCTTTCG
>NZ_BJOB01000093.1 GCF_006539985.1 Kurthia gibsonii
GAACAAGTTACAACATTTATTGAAAAAGATATTAAATTTGAACAGTCATTAAGAATAACAAATTGGGATAGACCGAGTGATACAATTACAGCTACCTCACCGGAAATTCATGTAAATAAAAAAAGAAGGTTGTCTGTTCGAGAATGTGCAATATTACAAACATTTCCTTTGGACTTTATTTTCAAAGGAAGTTTGAATTCAATGTATAGACAAATTGGAAATGCAGTACCTGTATTATTTGCAGAAAAGATTGCAGATGTAATAAATTCTCAGATTCAAGAATATGAAAAAACGGTATCTAAAAATCAAGAACTTGAAGTAGCAGATGTATTTTAATAATCTCTGAAACAATATATGATTATTTGTCGTTTGATATTGGAATGAGTTATCACCTGATTAATAATTATTTAGTTTGAGTGAGATGTTATTTATGTTATGATGTGTTGCTCTGGATAGGCTACACTAAGTTGGACAGATAAAATAAGGGCTTGTAAACTTAGACTATAAACATAAGGGAGCGTGCTTTTATGACACGTCAACGTCGAACATTTACACCCGAATTTAAACTGCAATTAGTGAAGCTTTATGAAAATGGTAAACCTCGTGCTGAGATTGCCCGAGAATACGATATTACCCCTTCTGCGCTAGATCGCTGGATTAAAAACCATAAAGAAACGGGTTCATTCGCTGCGAAGGATAATCGAACGGAAGAAGAAAATGAAATGGCTCGATTACGTAAGGAAAACCAACGTTTATTAATGGAGAACGATATTTTAAAGTAAGCGGCGCTGATCATGGGACGAAAATAAATGTGATTCGTAATAACGCTCACAAATATTCAGTATCAGCAATGTTTTATAGCTCGAGTAATCGCAGAGCTCATATGTGCGACGTCCTCAATCTACCAACTAGCACGTATTATTATCATGCGGATATTTCAGGCAAACGTGCGAAAAAAGCCGAAGACTTGGCAATTTCTAAAGAGGTTAAACGCATTTTCAAAGGTAGCCGAAACAATTACGGCACACGTAAAATCAAAAAGGAATTAGCAAAATTACCTGAGCCAAAACACGTATCACGTCGCCGAATTGGCCGTTTGATGAATGAACTTGGCCTAGTTTCAAACTACACGGTGGCACAATTTAAACCACACAAATCAAGTTGTAACGAAGCACCCATCAAGAACGAACTGAATCGTGCATTTCATCAGGAAGAGCCATTAGCAGTCATTGTCAGCGATTTAACATACGTCCGTGTCGGAAAAAAGTGGCACTATGTATGCTTATTTGTCGACCTTTTCAATCGTGAAATTATCGGCTCTAGTGCTGGTGAAAACAAAACGGCAGACCTTGTATATCAAGCGATTGCGAGTATTCAAGCCAACTTACATGACGTTAAAATGTTTCACACAGACCGTGGAAAAGAGTTCGATAACAAGCTGATTTCTGAAGCACTCGAAACATTCGGCATCCAACGATCACTGAGCATAAAAGGTTGCCCTTATGACAACTCTGTGGCTGAAGCGACATTCAAGATATTTAAAACAGAATTCGCTAACCAAGCCCACTTCACCTCTCTTGAACAGCTCGCTCTTGAACTTAGCGATTACGTACACTGGTTCAATAACATTCGAATTCACGGAACACTGGGCTATCTTATACCTATGGAATTTAAGCAACACCCTTATAATTTTTGTCCAGTTTAGTGTTGACATACCAGCTTCTGAAAGCGTCGCTTGAATCATTTTCTTTTGTTCTTTCCAATGCGTATTGATGGCTAACTTTCGATTGTTTCCTTCACGCGCTTTTGTACACGCTGCTCGTAACGGACAATCTGAACAGTCTTCGCATTCATAAATTTTAAACTGGTGTTTAAATCCATTTTGGTCTGTGCGCGTCGAGTCATATTGGTAGTTTAATCGTTTGCCATTTGGACATGTGTAAGAATTAGAAGTCGTATCGTATGCCCAATTGCTTATTTTGAAGGGGTCTTTTTGATATTTACGTTGCTGTTCTTTTCGATACATGTCATACGTAATCAACGCTTTTTTCTTTAAATCTTCCATGACATATTGATAATTGGGTTCACTTCCATAACCCCCATCCGCCACGATGTGTTCCGGTAAATCAAAATAGTTCGCCTGAATTTCTTTTAAAAAAGGTGTGAGTGTCTTCGTATCGGTTGGATTGGGATAGACATCATATGCAAGTACATATTGACCTTCTGTTGCGACTTGTACATTATATCCAGGTTTTAATTGCCCATTTTTCATATAATCATCTTTCATTCGCGTAAATGTCGCATTATGATCTGTTTTGGAGTAGCTATTTCGTGTGTCCATTCGTTGTAAATCAAGTTGGTATTTCTGTTTACGGCTCACCGCTAAAATTAGATGAAGCCGTGCCCGCGAAAAGCATCGCCCTAAACGAAAATAAATTTGCATACAAAAAGGACTTCGGCATTTTCATGTGCCGAAGTCCTTTCAATTTTGGCTAGGGTTTTGTCCAAGCCTCTTTTGCTCAAATCAATCGGTTTTTATTCAATTGACAACTCTCAACAACGTTATTTGACAAAGAGCTAACTTTTTACAGTCGATTATCTGTCTTATTAATTTGAAATTTTAATGTGTTAATACCGGTAAATATTTTTTAATTTCTGCAGCAATTTTTTCAGCTAATAGAACAGGTACAGCGTTACCTATTTGTTTGTATAAAGAATTTAAACTCCCTGTAAAAATAAAGTCATCAGGAAATGTTTGTAAAATTGCACATTCTCTTGCAGAGAGGCGACGTTCTTTATTTACATGAATTTCCGGTGAAGTAGCTGTAATTGTATCACTTGGTCTATCCCAATTTGTTATTCTTAATGACTGTTCAAATTTAATATCTTTTTCAATAAATGTTGTAACTTGTTT
>NZ_BJOB01000094.1 GCF_006539985.1 Kurthia gibsonii
GCCTGATAAATCAGTTGCAGACTCAGCCACTATTTGCACCACTTTTTGTTGTTCTTCAATCGACTCAAATACTTCTGAAGTAGCAGCAGCATTATGCTGGCTAATTTGCGCGCTATGGTCAACAGAAGTTACAATGACGTCTTTTTGTGTCATGAGTTGTTGCACACTTTGGTTCACTTCTGTAATGGCTGTCTGAATTGAAGCGACTGTTTTTTGAATTTCTTCGAAAGATGTACCTGTATGTGTTACTGCATCGTTTTGTTGTTGAACAATTGCAGCTGTGCGATTAATTTCAGTATTGGCATTCATCGTTTCGCTTTCAATACCTTTTAACGTATTTTGTACACTCTTTGTTGAAGATGCAGTTTGCTCAGCTAGTTTACGCACTTCTTCTGCTACAACTGCAAATCCCTTACCATGTTCACCAGCACGTGCTGCTTCGATTGAAGCATTCAGCGCTAATAAATTCGTCTGTTCAGAAATCATATTAATCGATGTGATAATATTTTCGATTTCTTTCATTTTAGACGATAGATTGTGGAATACGGCTTGCACATGTTGTACTAGTTTTGCTGATTCATTCGACTTCTCTTGAAGAATTGAAAGTTGTGTTAAACCATTTGCATTTGCTTTTTCCATCGTATTTGATGTTTGTAACATATGTTGGTTTTTTTCATGAAGTTCTGTAATCTCTTCTGTTAAATGATCTGTCGCTTGTTTTGTTGACTGGCTATCTACTAATTGTTTATGCGAACCTTCAGACATTGTTTGAACACTATTTGAGATTTCATCTGTTGAAGCAGCTGCTTCAACAGAAATAGCTGTTAAACTCGTTGATGTATCACGAATTTCTGCGATGGATGTATCAACATCTTGGATTAACTGTTTTAAACTAATTACCATACTGTTAAAGTGATTATTCAATTGACCGATTTCATCTTCACGTTTTACTTCATCTAAAGGAATTGATAAATTGCCACTCGCGATTTCTTTTAATTTAGCTGTTAGTTTCTGAATGGGACGAGCGAATGTACGAGCTAAACGTAATGTTAAGAAGAAACCAATAATTAATGAAATGACAAGAGCAATCGACATCATTAATAATAACTGATTTGCAGGTGCATTAAAGTCTTTTTTGTATGAACTTGCTGCAACAATCCATCCCCAATTCGGATCGACTTTTGAGTATGTAATTTTATCAGCCGTTTTGTCCATATCATCTGGCAAGTGGAATGGATACGATGTAAAACCGCCACCTTTATCAGCCGTTTGAATAATATTACGAATGAAATATTGTCCGCTACTATCTTGTAAATCCCATGACTGTTTATCTTCAATATTAGGGTGACCAATCATCATACCGTCTTTTTCTAAGAAGAAGATGTAACCACTCTCGCCTAAATCTGTTTTATTCGTAATCGGACGAAGGCCTTTATCATTCTTTTGTCCAATCGTTACTTCTTTTACTTTTTCTTGTGCTTCTTCAAGTGACATTTCACCTGAAGATACTTTTTGATTGTAGCCATCAATCAATTGCAATGTCGAGGTCACACTGTTTTTTACAATCGTCTCGCCTAATTCATTCATACTATTTTTTGCGTTGATGAAACTCACGATTCCGATGATTAAACAAGGAATCAGCATAAGGAGTAAAGAATTCAGCATAATTTTCCAATAAATTGAATTTAGTATTTTCTTCACAGTTACCTCCTAATAAGATGTGTCAATATATCTATTATGTATTCACTTAAAAAATAAATCAACATATTTGGAAAAAGAAGGTATAATGAATTTTGTTTTTAAATAGCATTTTCTTTTGGAAAGAGAGAAAGTGATGATTTATTAGACTTTTTTTGTAAAAAAATTGCTGTTTTTAATATAAAATAAGGTGAAAATATAGATAGGGAGATGAAAGAGTTGGAAGCTAGAGCAGCAAATTTTTTACACCTTGAAAAAACATTAATGTATGGACGATTAGATGATTTTGAAGAGTTATTATCAAATGATTTCGTTGAATTTGGAACATCTGGCCGTATTTATAGTAAAGAGATGCAATTAAATTCCGTAGATACAAAAGGATTGGCGGCATGTCCATTTATTATTAAAAATTTTTCTGTTCAGCAACTCGCACCGACGATTGTTCACATTACATATCAAACAGAAACGATTGACAATGGAAGTCAATCTAATCGCAGTTCAATCTGGAAGTATGAACATGAAAAATGGCGCTTATATTTTCATCAAGGAACACCGACAATATCATTTTAATATAATAGAGGAAGAAGGCAGATTATATGAATGAATTTTGTAGTTGCGAAAGATTAACACATATAAAAGTAGAAGCAGATTTTTATACAGATCCACTATGGTGCAGTATTTGTGGTTATAATTTAGATATTGATGAGTTTCCACTAAGAGAACTAATAAAAGAGAAGTTAATGTTATGGGTAGAAAAATATGAAGACGTATTAGAAGAAAATTCCCATCAATCGTCATTTGAATATGAACTTAACAAGCAAGAATATAATCAAGTTGGATTAGAATTAACAGAAGAAATCAAAAAGGATATAGGTCATCAATATAATATCTCATTTTCATATGTATAAATAAAAAGAAGATGAACATTTCATTTTCCTTATTTAGAGTTCGCAACGAAAAAACGGAACCACATGACAGCGTGATTCCGTTTTTTCTTATGCACATATTAGATGGTGTTTTATACGTATGTCCCATCTTCTTTTTAGTTTTATTTGG
>NZ_BJOB01000095.1 GCF_006539985.1 Kurthia gibsonii
TTGTTGTCTTAAGTATTTATTGTTGTCTTAAGTATTTATTGTTGTCTTAAGTATTTATTGTTGTCTTAAGTATTTATTGTTGTCTTAAGTATTTCTAAAATTTCTTAGGGGTGATATGTATGAATAACGGATATTTCAATAATGATTTTGATTCAATTTTCAGAAGAATGTTCCAAGATATGCAAGAATCTATCAATAGTGGTGCTAAAAGATATTATATCAATGGCAAAGAAGTTTCTCCGGAACAATTAGCACAATTACGACAGCAGCAAGGTGGGAATTCTGCTGAGCAAAACGCGCATGCATTTCAACAATCTAATTCTCAAAGACAAAATGATGAAGGTAATTATTTAAATCAAATTGGCCGTAATTTAACACAAGAAGCACGCGATGGTTTATTAGACCCAGTAATTGGTCGTGATAAAGAAATCCAAAAAACTGCTGAAGTCTTAAGTAGACGTACTAAAAACAATCCTATTTTAGTTGGTGAAGCTGGTGTAGGTAAAACAGCTATTGTTGAAGGTTTAGCACAAGCTATAGTTAAAGGCAATGTACCATCATCTATTAAAGATAAAGAAATCATCTCAATAGATATTTCTTCCTTAGAAGCTGGTACACAATATCGTGGTGCTTTTGAAGAAAATATTCAAAAATTAGTTGCAGCGGTTAAAGAAGAGAAAAATATTGTGTTATTCTTTGACGAAATCCATCAAATTATTGGTTCAGGTTCAACTGGCAGTGATTCTGGTAGCAAAGGGCTATCAGATATTATTAAACCTGCATTAAGTCGTGGTGAAATTTCAGTTATTGGTGCAACTACACAAGATGAATATCGGAATAATATTTTAAAAGATGCTGCATTAGCACGTCGTTTTAATGAAGTACTTGTTAATGAACCAAGTGCTGATGACACTTTTAATATTCTAAAGGGTATACGTGAAAAATTTGAAGAACATCACCATGTTGAACTACCAGATGATGTATTAAAAGCTTGTGTAGATTTATCCATTCAATATATTCCTCAACGTTTATTGCCAGATAAAGCTATTGACGTACTAGATATTACTGCAGCTCACTTGTCAGCACAAAGTCCCGCAATAGATAAAGTGGAAATTGAAAAGCGCATTGCACAATTACAAGATGATAAAAGTAAAGCCGTGAGTAATGAAGAATATAAAGAAGCTGACAAAATCCAAAAAGAAATTAAAGAACTAGAAGATAAACTAAAAAATAGCAATGTTGCACATAATACTAAAGCTACTGTAAAAGACGTTTTAGATTCAATTGAACGTTTAACTGGTATCCCTGTATCCCAAATGGATGCAAGTGATATCGAAAGATTGAAAAATATTAATAAGCGTTTAAAAGATAAAATTATTGGTCAAGATAGAGCTGTTGATCTTGTCTCTCGTGCAATTCGTCGTAACCGTGCTGGATTTGATGAGGGCAACCGCCCAATTGGTAGCTTCCTTTTCGTAGGTCCTACAGGTGTAGGTAAAACAGAACTTGCAAAGCAGTTAGCAATTGATTTATTCGGTAATAAAGATGCATTAATTCGCTTAGATATGAGTGAATATAGTGATCAAACTGCTGTATCTAAAATGATTGGAACAACTGCTGGTTATGTAGGTTATGATGATAATTCAAACACATTAACAGAGAAAGTTAGACGTAACCCGTACTCAGTTATCTTATTTGATGAAATTGAAAAAGCGCATCCACAAATCTTAACTTTATTACTACAAGTTATGGATGATGGTAACTTAACAGATGGTCAAGGTAATGTCATTAACTTTAAAAACACAATTATTATTTGTACTTCTAATGCTGGCTTTGGTGATGGAAATGAAGAGTTTGATGATATTATGGATGAAATGAAAAAATACTTCCGCCCTGAATTCCTTAACCGTTTCAATGGTATCGTTAAATTCAATCATTTAGGTAAAGATGCATTAAAAGACATTGTGAACTTATTACTAGAAGATGTTCAAAAAACATTAGATAAAAAAGGAATCACAATGGACGTTACACAAGATGTCAAAGATTGGTTAATTGATAAAGGCTACGACGATCAAATGGGTGCGCGTCCGTTACGTCGTGTTGTTGAACAAGAAGTACGCGACAAAATCACAGATTACTACTTAGATCATACAGACGTAAAACATGTAGATATCGTACTTGAAAATGATGAAGTAATAGTTAAAGGTAAATAAACTGTTACACTAAATAAAGAAATTTATATTAAAAAAGAGTTTGGAATATAAATCAAAAACAGCAATAAGAGAATTTCGG
>NZ_BJOB01000096.1 GCF_006539985.1 Kurthia gibsonii
GAAAATTGATGTGAACGAACAAATCCCGTATGATTTTGAAAAATCATACGGGATTTACTTTGTTAAAAATACTTTTGTTTCAAGCTCTTTTTATACACTCAAACAAAATGGTAAATTAAATGTTTTGTTTGGCTTTAATTTTTCAAATAGATGATAGAGCATATAGTATTCAATCCCACGCGTTCTTTTCAGTGCATTGGAAGAACAACGTGTAAATTCGTCAAGTTGTTGTTTAGAGAATGCTTGCAATGCGAGAAGTGTATCTCTGCGCCATTTACTTTGAAGACGATGGATATAATCACTTGCTTTCGCGTGATTCCCACGCTCAATTTCAATTTGTGCCAAAATATAATAACGAATCTCTGCTTTTTGAATTTTTTCTGCTTCAAAAAAAGCTGCATCATAGCGTTTTTCTAACAGTAATAACAGTGATTTGAAATAAGGGTATTCTTGTTCATGCATAGGATTTTGTAATAAGTGTTCAAGGATTTTTTTCTGTTGAGGAGCGCCATCATGAATAGCGATATAAAAATGTGAATAGAGGGAAGAAGTTTGTTTTTGTGATAAGAAACGATCGATTTTTCGTATATTTCGCGTGCCGAAAATAGTATATATTTGCGGTAGCGTAGTAAATAAAAAAAGATAAAACATCGTAATCAAGACGAGAACAAATGGATGTAATCCGAAATCATTTAAAAAACTACACAGTAAGAAAGCGCCTAAAAAAATAAAAATAAGGTGTAAACGTTGCATCGCTTTTTCCTCCTTTAATGTAGTAACTATAAAATACCCCTTCATGTAGAATGGAAACTGTTCTCTTGAAAAAAACAATTTGTTGAATTTTAGAAATAGAGAGCTTATAATGATTTTACTAAGAAATATTGATTTTAAAGGGTTTTGGGAACGTGTTAAATGTCCTTTCTGAAAATTCAAATGTATTCCCAGAAAGGATGTCCTTTGGAAAAACACAAATGTAAACGCAACGAGGAGGAAAAAAGATGAAGAAAATAATGATTACAGGCGCGTGCGGTCAAATCGGCTCAGAGTTAGTGGAGAAATTACGAAAAGAATACGGACGTGACAATGTTTTAGCGACAGATATTCGTAAACCTGCACACTCGACAGGTCCTTTTGAAATATTAGATGTGATGGATGCGGAAAAAATGTTACAATTAGCAACTGATTTCCAAGCAGACACATTAATGCACATGGCAGCTTTATTATCAGCTACAGCTGAAAACAACCCCTTATTTGCATGGAACTTGAATATGGGTGGGCTAATGAATGCACTTGAAGTAGCACGTAAATTAGATCTTCAATTCTTTACTCCAAGTTCAATTGGTGCATTTGGTCCAACAACACAAAAAGAAAATACACCACAAGATACATTACAACGTCCAACAACGATGTATGGCGTGAATAAAGTAGCCGGGGAATTGCTATGTGACTATTACTATACAAAGTTTGGTGTCGATACACGTGGCGTTCGTTTCCCAGGATTAATTTCAAATGTGACGCCTCCTGGTGGTGGTACGACCGATTACGCAGTGGATATTTACTATAAAGCAGTTACAGAAGGCAAGTACACATCATATATTGCAGAAGGAACATACATGGATATGATGTATATGCCAGATGCGCTCGATGCCATTGTTCAATTGATGGAAGCAGATGCAGATAAATTAGTACATCGTAATGCATTCAATATTACAGCGATGAGTTTTGAACCAAGCGAGATTGCGGCATCGATTAAAAAGTATATTCCTTCATTTGAAATGGACTATGATGTTGATCCAGCACGCCAAGCGATTGCAGATAGCTGGCCAGATTCACTCGATTGTTCAGCTGCAAAAGAAGAATGGGGTTTCCAAGCAAAATATGATTTAGACCGTATGACACAAGACATGCTGGAAAAACTAACGAAAAAATTACAAAATGAAGCTTCGTAAATAGAGAAAGAGATTGCTACTC
>NZ_BJOB01000097.1 GCF_006539985.1 Kurthia gibsonii
GAGGCTGGGACAAAACCCTAGCTAAAAGCAAGAGAGCTTCGGCACATGAAAATGCCGAAGCTCTTTTTGGTCTGTCTGCGGATGTTCGTTTTGGGCGATGCTTTTCGCGGGCACGGCTTCATCTCATGTTGGCGATGAATCGCCAACATGGATATTCCGCTCGTGCTGTTCCCGCAGAAGTCACGCCCTCACGCCCATCTAAAACAAAAAAAAGGATACAAAAAAAGAGCCTTTCCTGTTAAAATTTAAGTATCTTACCACAAAAATAATAAAAGGAAGTGCTCTTTATGTATAAAAACTATAACATGAATCAAGTGATTTTACCATTAGATTTTGAAATGAAACTAGCTGAAAAAGATATTGCTTTTTCGATCCATCATTTAGTCGAAAGTATTCCAGAAGAAGCTTTCGCTCCTTTCTACAAAGCGACAGGTTGTCCTTCTTATCACCCTAAAATGATGTTAAAAATTATTTTATGTGGTTATACACAATCTATTTTTTCAGGTCGCCGGATGGAAGATTTAACAAAAGATAGTGTACGTATGATGTGGTTAGCACAAGGTTACGAACCAAGCTATCGTACGATTAATCGTTTTCGCGTTCATCCACAGATGCAAGAACTTCTAAAACAATGCTTTATCCAATTCCGGTGTCGATTAATTGAAGAAAAATGCATTGACCAACAAGCAATCTTCATTGATGGTACAAAAATTGAAGCGAATGCCAATAAGTTCACTTTTGTATGGAAGAAGTCGGTTGAAAACTATCAAGCTAGTATGATTGAAAAGTCTAATGCCTTATACGAGCAACTCGTAGAAGAACGTATTTTGCCTGCCATTCAAAAGGAACAAAAAGAGGCTTTATCTGAAGAAGAGCTAGAACAAGTCGCTTCGACATTAGAAGAAGTAATTGATGATTATACAGAAAAGCTGGAAGCTTCCTCTGATTCAACCGAACGAAAACAATTGCGTGCAGCACGTAAAACACCGAAACAATATTTAAAACAAGTGAAAGATTGGATTGTCCGAAAAAGACAATATCGTCTTCATTTACAACAGATGGGTACACGAAATAGTTATTCAAAAACCGATGTCGACGCGACATTTATGCGTATGAAAGACGATTATATGAAGAATGGACAACTGAAACCCGGTTACAATGTTCAAATCGCAACAGAAAATCAATATGTCCTTGCTTATGAGGTGTATCCGAATCCGACAGATACAAAAACGCTCGTGCCCTTTTTACAAGATATTCAAGCTCATTATTTTGAATTACCTGAACATATTGTCGCCGATGCAGGTTATGGTAGTGAACCGAACTATCAATACGTGGTAGAAACACTCCAACGTAAAGCATTAATTACATATGGTATGTATCGCAAAGAACAGCAACGAAAATATCTTAAAGATCCTTTTAAAACAAGCAATTGGGCATATGACGCAACGACCGATTGTTATACTTGCCCGAATGGACAATTAGTAAAGTACCAATATGATTCAACACGTACGGATAAGACAGGATTTACACGTCATTTTAAAATCTATACATGTGAAGACTGTTCAGGATGTCCTTTCCGTTCATCTTGTACAAAAGCACGTGAAGGAAACAATCGAAGATTAGCCATCAATACGCATTGGGAAGAACAAAAGAAAATGATTCAAGCGACGCTTTCAGAAGCAAAAACAGGCGCCATTTATCGAAAACGAAAAATCGATGTGGAACCAGTTTTTGGATTTTTGAAGGCGAATTTAGGTTTCACTCGATTTTCACTTCGTGGAAAATCGAAGGTCCGAAATGAAATCGGACTTGCCTTAATGGCAACCAACCTAAGAAAGTATGCGATGAGAGGGTAAAACCCTCCCATCACTTATGAAAAAAATCACACAAAAAAGGAGATTGCCTGCGCAATCTCCTTTTTTGTGTGACTGAGAGCTATTTATGTCCCAGCCT
>NZ_BJOB01000098.1 GCF_006539985.1 Kurthia gibsonii
TCACTCGTTGAAGTGTTTGGGACACTCGCTCCTCGTTTTGGACATTCCCCCGGCAAAATGGGTCATTCGAGGGCGAAATTGGGTCACTCGCACAAAAGACTAAATTGCTCCCTTTCCGCACTTTCTTCAAGGCTTTTGAGTAATTCAAAAGGACTTCATTTGACTAGGTTTGGGTGAATTCGAACATTCGACCGGCAAAACGGGTCACTCGAGGGCGAAAATGGGTCACTCGCACAAAAGACTAAATTGCTCCCTTTCCGTACTTTCTTCAAGGCTTTTGAGTAATTCAAAGGGACTTCATTTGACTAGGTTTGGGTGAATTCGAACATTCGACCGGCAAAACGGGTCACTCGTTGAAGTCTTTGGGTCACTCACCCATCGATTCGGGTCATTCACCCGTCAAAACGGGTCATTCGAGGACGAAAATGGGTCACTCGCACAAACAAACCTCCAAATAAAAAAAGCCGCATATGCGACTCATTTTACTTGTACTTTTTTATAACTGCTTGTTCCATTATCTGTTGTGACTGATACATAAATGTTCTGTTTGGCTTTTTGCTTCGGCACTTTAATACTAAATGCACCTTTTGAATTACTCTTGCCCTTATATTCTTTCTTGCCAATTTTCACAGTCACTTGGCTCTTTTTATACGTTGTCCCCGTGACACGCGTCGCTCCTTTTTTCACTGCTTTCACAGTTGGCGCTTTCGGTACAATGGTTGGAATACTCGCATTAATTTGATATGTGCCAAAGTAACCCAATTCTTTCACACCGATATAATAGATGCCTGTTTTCAATTTATTTTTTAATGTTTTCGATACGAGTAATTGATCGCTCGCGCCTGTGAAATAACTATATGTGTCGATTCTTTTAAATGATTGGTTATAAATCGAAACCTCAAGCCACTTCATATGCGACTTTACTTGTAGCTTTACTTCAGCTGTCTTTGGTACATTCAATTTATAATAATCGAGTCGATCACCAAAACTAATTAGTCCTGTAATTGGCGCAGCATTCGGCTTGAGTGTTTGCGCTTTTTCTGGGCTATTATTCGGTTCTTTTTCATTATTACTTGCCCCTACAAATTTTGTCTGTATCTCGTATAATCCCATACTATCGAGGACACCTGTATTTGATATTTTAATGAGATACTGTCCTTTTTCCACGTACATAGAGCCGCTTCTTGTTACAGCTTTTGTATTGGTTGCTTGTTGGAAATCATTCACTTTCGTCATTTGAACTTGTGCTAAATTGTATAGTTCAACTTGTAAAAAAGGCATGTATGATTTTGTTTGAACTGTTAATTTCCCCGCTCGGTCTACCTCCACCATATAATAGTCTGCCAAATCGTCGAGTCCGAGTTGTCCTTTAATCTTCGTTTTGTTTACTTCGATTGGTTGCGCTTGGTTCGGCTCATCATTCGGCTCTACCTCATTCGAACCATTCGTTTTCCAAGTCGCTTTCACTTGATATTTTCCCGTCTGACCAGAGAATGCTACGCGATTCGTATGAATTGTGTATGTCCCCGCCTGTAAATAGACCGTCTCTTTTTGTGTAATTGGATTTGTTGGATCTGCCGCGAAGAAATGCATCGGCTTCACCATATTTGTCTCTTTCGAATTGTAGACGAATGCCTCCAATTCATTCATATACGACTTCACTTCCACCGTCACCTTACTCGGTTTCGTCAACTTAAATTGATATGTTTGCTTTGTGGTTGTATCGGTAATTTCACCGGTTACCCACTTTCCCGATGTAAGAGTTGTTGCAGCTGAAGCTTGTTGCGGTATAAAAAAGATGGCGGCCAACAAAAGAATTCCTACTATATATAATCTTTTCATGTCAATCCCCTTTAATGTCTAATTATTCCATATCATTATCTCACTAAGTGAGGGAATAGACAATGGTGAGAGACTGATTCGTGTGCGAAAGGGAATCTTGGCTTCTGAAA
>NZ_BJOB01000099.1 GCF_006539985.1 Kurthia gibsonii
TATGTGTTTCCTCTTTTTATTTATTCAAATCGAATACCTTGTGATAAATCACTTAATCGACGCTCATCTAAAATAATAAGATGTCGTTTTTCACGTTTAATAACACCTTCTTCAACCAATTTTTTAACAACTCGATTCAAATGTCGGTGTGAAGTACCTAATAAATCTGCAATCTCTGCAATCCGCATGGTCTGTAGTTCCTGTCCGAAGTTATTATCCGGATCTGAGCTAACAGTCGATAATAGAAAGCTTGCAAAACGACTTTCTACAGACTCTAATAAATTCACACGTGTCGCAACTGTATTCGTTTGTAACTTATAACTAATATGCTGTAATAACTGTTGTAAAAATAAAGGGTTTTGCATTTCATACTGTTTTATATAGTCAAAAGGCAATGTCATAATAATACTGTCAATAACAGCTGTGACTTGTGACTGTACTGGAACCTGACGAATTAATTCTAAGTCACCTAAAACGGTCAAAGGGTGGTTAAAACGAAGTAAAAGGAACTTACCCGTATGTAAGCTAGAAGTGACCTTTACACGTCCTGCTACAAGATAATACAAAGAGGTTAGTTCCTCTCCTTCACTCATTAAATTTTCTCCTTCTGCTACTTCAAATATTTTAAATGGTACATTCTCAATGTTCGTAAATATTTGTTCAAATCGATGTAATCGAATGTATTGTTCTAAAATTTGAGGGTCTTCAATTAATTTCATACAAAACCTCTTTTTCTGGACATATGTCCTATATTATTGTTTTTTCTCTTGATACACTATTAAAAGAATTAAATAGGAGTTGGCATGATGAATAAGAAGTTATTATTCCCCTTACTAATTGTAATTGCTTCTAGCAGTTATGGTATTTTATCTACAATTATTAAGGTCGCGATGGCACATGGATTCACGACAGCAGAAGCTGTACAGAGTCAATATGCGATCGGTTTTTTATTAGCGTTTATTCTCTTTATTATAACGCAACGTTCTCTCCCTAAGCTATCCGCAAAGGGATTGCTCATTATATGCTGTGCAGGTCTTTTCACAGGGGTTACAGGGATTGTATATGGTAAATCCATTCATTATCTACCTGCTTCCCTTGCTGTAGTTATGTTATTCCAATTTACATGGATTGGCTTATTTTTAGAATGTCTAATTCATAAGCGTTTACCAAAGCGCATTGAATTATTTAGTCTAGTCTTTTTAATTGGAGGCACAATATTAGCAGCTGGTGTTTTAGATGTTGATTTATCTGGACTTAGTTGGAAAGGTTGGCTATTTGGTTTTGCAGCTGCATTTAGCTTTGCTTGCTTTATGCAATTCAATTCCAAACATGTAGAAGGTGTTACAACCATTTCACGTATGACGATTATGTCTTTAATTGCGTTGATTGTCGTATCATTTTTCCAAGCACCGGAAGTTATGTGGAGTGGCACATTATTCACATCGAGCTTATTATATTTTGGATTAGCACTTGGATTTTTCGGGATTATCTTACCGATTATTCTATTTACAATTGCTGTACCAAAAGTCGGTGGTGGGACTGCATCTATACTAAGTGCAACCGAACTACCTGTAGCGATTATGGCTTCTGTTATTGTTTTAAATGAGAACTTATCTGCTTTACAAATTGTCGGGATTATTCTTGTATTAGTTGGGATGACGTTACCGACTCTTCTAGAAAATAGAAAGCATAAACTAAATACAAACTAAACAAAGACTCTGGCATATAAAATGTCGGAGTCTTTGTGGCTCTTTGTCAAATGACGTTGGTGAGAATATCTAATGGAATAAAAGAGTCGA
>NZ_BJOB01000100.1 GCF_006539985.1 Kurthia gibsonii
ATGAACCTTGAAAACTAAACAAGCAAGAAGATAATCACAAACAAGTCTTATCACATTAAGTGAATAAGCAATTGTTATCAAAAGATAACGCTAGCAAAGCAAATGAGCTTTCAAACTACTTTTATGGAGAGTTTGATCCTGGCTCAGGACGAACGCTGGCGGCGTGCCTAATACATGCAAGTCGAGCGAATGACGAGAAGCTTGCTTCTCTGATTTAGCGGCGGACGGGTGAGTAACACGTGGGCAACCTGCCCTACAGATTGGGATAACTCAGGGAAACCTGGGCTAATACCGAATAATCCTTCGAATCACATGTTTTGAAGTTGAAAGGCGCTTCGGCGTCACTGTAGGATGGGCCCGCGGTGCATTAGCTAGTTGGTGGGGTAACGGCCTACCAAGGCAACGATGCATAGCCGACCTGAGAGGGTGATCGGCCACATTGGGACTGAGACACGGCCCAAACTCCTACGGGAGGCAGCAGTAGGGAATCTTCCACAATGGACGAAAGTCTGATGGAGCAACGCCGCGTGAGTGATGAAGGTTTTCGGATCGTAAAACTCTGTTGTAAGGGAAGAACAAGTACGTTAGGAAATGAACGTACCTTGACGGTACCTTATTAGAAAGCCACGGCTAACTACGTGCCAGCAGCCGCGGTAATACGTAGGTGGCAAGCGTTGTCCGGATTTATTGGGCGTAAAGCGCGCGCAGGTGGTTTCTTAAGTCTGATGTGAAAGCCCACGGCTCAACCGTGGAGGGTCATTGGAAACTGGGGAACTTGAGTGCAGAAGAGGATAGTGGAATTCCAAGTGTAGCGGTGAAATGCGTAGAGATTTGGAGGAACACCAGTGGCGAAGGCGACTGTCTGGTCTGTAACTGACACTGAGGCGCGAAAGCGTGGGGAGCAAACAGGATTAGATACCCTGGTAGTCCACGCCGTAAACGATGAGTGCTAAGTGTTAGGGGGTTTCCGCCCCTTAGTGCTGCAGCTAACGCATTAAGCACTCCGCCTGGGGAGTACGACCGCAAGGTTGAAACTCAAAGGAATTGACGGGGGCCCGCACAAGCGGTGGAGCATGTGGTTTAATTCGAAGCAACGCGAAGAACCTTACCAGGTCTTGACATCCCAATGACCGTCCTAGAGATAGGATTTTCCCTTCGGGGACATTGGTGACAGGTGGTGCATGGTTGTCGTCAGCTCGTGTCGTGAGATGTTGGGTTAAGTCCCGCAACGAGCGCAACCCTTATTCTTAGTTGCCATCATTTAGTTGGGCACTCTAAGGAGACTGCCGGTGACAAACCGGAGGAAGGTGGGGATGACGTCAAATCATCATGCCCCTTATGACCTGGGCTACACACGTGCTACAATGGACGATACAAAGAGTCGCAAACTCGCGAGGGTAAGCTAATCTCATAAAATCGTTCTCAGTTCGGATTGTAGGCTGCAACTCGCCTGCATGAAGCCGGAATCGCTAGTAATCGCGGATCAGCATGCCGCGGTGAATACGTTCCCGGGCCTTGTACACACCGCCCGTCACACCACGAGAGTTTGTAACACCCGAAGTCGGTGGGGTAACCGTAAGGAGCCAGCCGCCTAAGGTGGGATAGATGATTGGGGTGAAGTCGTAACAAGGTAGCCGTATCGGAAGGTGCGGCTGGATCACCTCCTTTCTAAGGAATATAACGGAAAAGACCTTGGGTCTTATACAGATTATCTTACTTGCTGTTTAGTTTTGAAGGCTCATG
>NZ_BJOB01000101.1 GCF_006539985.1 Kurthia gibsonii
AAATTACCATCTTTGTCATACGTATAAGTTGTTTCATTTTTCGTCGCAATTTGATTGGCATCATTATACGTGAAAGTCGCTTTCTCACCATTCACTTCAGATGCTGTACGATTCCCTACTGCGTCATAATCATACGTGTTGATCGTACCGTCTGGTAAGGTTTCTTTTGTTAATTGGTCATTGGCATCATATACAAAGCTGCTCACTTGACCATTGACATCGGCTTGTACGATATTTCCATTTTTCGTATAGTCATAGAAAATTTTAAATGGTTGCTGCGCTTTTGTTGTGTACATCAATGAACCAAGTAAATTCGTATCGTTCATTTGCGTCACTTTTTCCATAAATCATTGTTCAATGTAAGGGTCGTTTTATTGTTTGGTACATCGATATCACTTTGGTAATCATGTGAAACTTGATCTGCACTGGTTTTAATATGGTCTACATCATTTCTTTTTTACTTAGTAGACTCCATCTAAAAAATTAAATATTCACAAAGTGATATATGAGCCATGCAATACTTACACCTATTAATATGCTCTTTATTGAAAGTGTATTCTTGAAAATCTCCGTATATAGTAAATAAAAAACTGATACTATTACTATGAAAATCGGAATAATATGATCTGTATTATAAGTTATATCACTTGCTAATAATAATATTAACATTCCGACAAAAAATAAAATATTTGTTTAAAATTCATAAATGATTAGGCCTCTTTCTTTGCAACGTGTGCAGCATAACTTACATAATTTCTTCCCCATCTACTACAAAGCCCATTATTATAATTACTTTTTTTCCATCCATGATAAAATCCAGTGCCAAAAACATCTATAGCAACAGCCCAAGATAAACCAACCATTGTTGCAAGAATCTTTATTCCTTTTTTACGTAATGCTCTTTTGGCCTCATTAACTAATTTCTTTTTAAGCATTCGCGAATTTTTAATCATTTTTTTAGCCACTTCTCCGTCTTAATCCATCTTATTACATAAAATATTTTTTTATCACCAAAAAAATTGTAATTGCTGATGAAAAAATAAAAACCAAGATATTTCCAAACATATTTATCTTCATACTTTTTTTAAGTTGGATATTATTTATAGATATATATGTGTACGTAATCATTAAAAAAGTCGCAATGATGAATAGTAGTGTATTCCCTATATAAGATAAAGTATCAGTAAAAAGAATAACTAGACTTACAATATAATTTAAACCCAAACTGATAAATGATGCAGTTATATTGATGGCCTCTTTAAACTTTATTTTAATAAAAAGATTTAAAAGAAAAGTTGTTAATAAAATAATATAAGCGATATTTATTCCGATCCATAGATTGTTTATCATCAATTCCTACCTTCTCTTTCCAAAATCAAGATATTCTACTTTAACTTTAGAACCCCAATATACATATTTTTTTGCATATTTAGTAACGGTTTTAAAATAGCGTGAAAGAACCCAAACTGCAACCCCACCTATAGAAGAACCGGCTATATTTATAATTGAATTAACTAATGTACTTGCAATAGTTACTGCTAAATTTCTATATATACCCATTTTAGTTATATAAGTTACTAATTTTAGCTGGACTACCTTTGCCTTAGTATAGGTTTTCAACATTCTTGCCAATGTATAGATTCCATGAAAGCCGACTGCTAAACCTATAATAGTTGTAATCGTATTTGCTAACACATCTTTACGTACAATTTTCCAACTTTTCTCGCCATTTGGAT
>NZ_BJOB01000102.1 GCF_006539985.1 Kurthia gibsonii
GTTTTCTTTATATGTTGTCGCTTCTTTTACTTTAAAATCTTCTCCGTAAGCGGTCTACCGAAAAACAAACAAAGCGTCTGTCTGAAACATATATTGACCTATTTCAGTCAACCCCGTCTTTCGGTGAAGAACCGATATATATATCCAACTTTTATTATCTCTATTAGCAAATCGAAATCAATAGTAATAAATTAATTTGATCTATTATTTTCTTTTTCTAAAAATCGGTAGAATTTTTCTTGTGTTTTTTTGTGATGGCTCAACAGCTTTACATAAATATCGCTACTTAATTTTTTCTAACATGTTTATTTGCAAAAAATAAATGTCTAAATTTATCCGTAGAATATAATTCATCAAACCAAGAATATTTTAACAACCTCTGTATATTCGCATCTATTTTTTTTGTGTTTAATCCAAAATAAAAAATTGGAGCGACAGGGCTTAGAATTGCTAAGATAAAAATTGGTATACTGATTAATATTTTCTTTAACACTATATCACTCCCTGACTTAGCGAATGGCTTTAATATAACGAGTTACTGCTTTTTTACCACCGTACCTATAAATACTTTTTAGTCGATTAAAAACATTTAGTCCTGATGCAACTCCAGATGTTATATAACTTGAGTATAATCCACTAAGAGTTGGCTTCTTACCTTTAGCGATAGTATTAAGAATATATGCTTTAGGACCATATCCGGCTAAGGCTATAACTCTAGTTATTAAACTTCCACCTATAGAAGCCACGGCTCTGTATAGACCTGCACCACCTATACTGGTTATAGCTCCAACAGCTGCTGCCCTACCAAAAACCCACCAATTAAAACCTCTTAACGTCCTATGCTTATAATAATAGTTCAATAACATTGGCAATGCATTCAATGCGGCACCTACTAAAGCAGAAGCTATCCACCAAGCTATTTTCCCATCTGGATCCACATTCATCACGGGATTACCATTCGCATAGCTATAACCATTCTGTGACAGTGGTTCGTCATCATCACCTGGGTGTGGGTCTAACGCTAAGAATGCACCGTTTGCTGGGTTATAGTAACGGGCTTGTAAATAGTAGTTCTTTGTTTCATCGTCATAGTAGTAACCAGCATAACGAATTGGATTCGCTTTCGCTAGATCCCCTTCGACCGTTAATACATTTCCGTAAGCATCATATGTGTATGCACCGACTTCTTGGTCATCTTTATCACGAATACTTAGTACATCCCCACGATGATTCGTGATGAATTGCTGCTTGCTGGACGCAAGTTGGGCGAGCCAACAACAGGACGTTGTGTACTGACTCGCCTTCCTTTACAGTTTCAAATGTACCGGATCCATTTTTCGCTTTCACCATCATACCAAGCGGTGTATAGCCACTCCATTCATATGAACGATATTCGGTAATGACATCTTTTACTTTCACAACTTCCATCTCTAATACTTCGTCGTTATAGAAGTATTCATGTGTTTTATCGCCAACTGTTTTCGTTAAACGTAAGCCGTTTTCATCGTATGTGTACAATGCGATGGTTAGGTCGTCTAGCGTCGTTACT
>NZ_BJOB01000103.1 GCF_006539985.1 Kurthia gibsonii
TAAACTGGCACCTATGTCAAGGACACAATAAAAAAAAGAGATTAAGCAACTTGAAGGTGATTCCTATATTGAATAGGAGTCATCTTTTTTAAGTTCCACTGATAACGATAGTTGTTGTAATAAACCATGTAATGATTTATTTTTGTCTTTAATTCTTGTAATGTTTTACTCGATTGATAGTCTACCTCATCCTTTAAATGGCCAAAGAACGACTCTTGGGGCGCATTATCCCAACAGTTGCCTCTTCTAGACATCGATTGACCTAAACCATATTGCTTTAATAACTTTTGATATCGGGGACTTGTATAATGGCTTCCTTGATCTGAGTGGATGAAGGCATCTTTATGGAGAGTGACTTTTTTGTTGTTGACTAACTTATGGATAGTTTGCGTTGCGATGTCTAAAGTGATTCGATCTGAAACATGGTAGGCTAGAATTTCATTGGTAGAGGCATCTTTTACGGTCGACAAATACGCCATACAATTACCGTTATATGGCAAATAAGTAATGTCGGTTAATAATACTTTTCCCGGAACACCTTGCTTAAATTCTCGGTTTAATTGGTTTGAAACCACTTGATGTTCCTTTGTAGCTTTCGCCATTTTTTTATAAGGGTTCGGCTTTCGATGAGGGCAAACGATGCCGTATTTCTTCATAATTCTTTGGATTTTTTTGCGACTAAAGATAAGATGAAAGTCATTCTCCAGAATCATTTTAATGGAACGAGATCCTTTCTTATAACCACGTCGATTAAAGGCTTTTAATATGATTTCTTTCGCTTCTACGTCGCGTTGCTCTCTAGCTTGACGGCTAGAACGGGCTTTTAGGTAACTGTAATATCCAGAGCGTGAGACGTCTAAAAGGTCACAGAAATAAGCGGTCATTCGCTTCAATTGATTCTGTTCCACCGTTTCATAAATCAATAGATAGATCCTACTTGGATTTAGGCTTTCTCTGGCGTTTAGCAGCCTCCTTTCGGTCACTTCGAGCTTTTTTAATAACGCTACTTGACCTTCTAATAGTTTAATTCGAGCCTCTTGTCTTTCAATGATTTCAGTTGATGTCAGTTCACGGATTAAAGGTCGACCCGCATTACTTTTCCTTGAATCTGTAAGTCCGATTGACCCATCCTTTTCATAAGCTTTCTTCCATCTATAAGCAGATTGTTCGATGCGCTTCATTCCGATTACCTCTACATCAAAACCATTTTCTTCAAAAATATGACGAGGTAGTTTCCCCGCTAAATAAGCATCTAGAAATTTATGTTTAAAAGCATCCGTATAGGTGATAGCACGCTCACTAACACGTGCTACATTCGTATTATTTTGAAGTGTTTCGATCTCTTGCTTTGTAAATATGATTTTACTCATGACGTCGCCTTCTTCCTATAGCTTGAATGTAAAGTATATAAAAAAATACCTGTGATTAAAACACTCTTTTTATCGAGTGTCCTAACTACAGGTACCATACTA
>NZ_BJOB01000104.1 GCF_006539985.1 Kurthia gibsonii
CTAAGTTAGTAAAATAACGAGAACGAGAGGACGTGTCCGACATGAGTCAAAAAAAGTACAACAAAGAGTTCAAACAAACAGTGGTGGAGCTTTACCGCTCTGGCACATCGGTCAATCAACTATCCAGCGAATATGGTGTATCAGAAGTGACAATTTATAAATGGATTAAACTACATTCTCCGATTGAAGGGACAAATGAGTTAACGGCAGCTGAAGTCGCTGCGATCCAGAAGGAGAATCTACGCTTGAAACAAGAGGTAGAAATTCTAAAAAAGGCTATGACCATATTCGCGCAAAAATAGACGACCAAGAACTCATCGATCACATTGAAAAAGAAAGCGAGCATCAGCCTGTTCAACTGATGTGTCGTGTATTAAAGATGCCTAAAAGTACGTATTATCAATCGTTTCATAAGCAGCCAAATGGCTATCATGTCGCCAATGAAAAGCTTTTAGTGCGCATTCGTGAAATCCACGCAGACAGTGACGGACGGTACGGAGCGCCTAAAATTTTCGCCCTTTTAAAGCAAGAAGGTTACACCGGCAGTATTGATCGCATTCAGCGCATTATGAAACACGCTGGCATCCGTTCGAACATCGTAAAAAAGTATAAACCGGCATCATCTAGTGCGCCCGTTGAAGAACGTGAAAACGTGCTCAATCAGGACTTCACAACCGAAGCAATCAACGAAAAATGGGTGGGTGATATTACGTATATCCATACCGTTCAAGATGGCTGGTGCTATTTGGCATCGGTACAAGATTTACACACAAAAAAGATTGTCGGCTATAAGTTCGGTCGCCGTATGACGGTGGACCTTGTTTTAGACGCGCTCGAAAACGCTGTGCAGGCCCAACAACCCGCACCAGGCTTGATTTTGCATACCGATTTAGGGACGCAATATACAAGTGAAGATTTTCGTAAAAAGCTCGAACAACATGGCATCACGCCTTCATACAGTCGCAAGGGCTGCCCGTATGACAATGCGTGTATTGAATCGTTCCATGCGACGTTGAAAAAAGAAGAAGTGTACCGCACGCGCTATGCCAATTTTGAAGCAGCTCGCATGGCGCTGTTTCGCTACATTGAAGGATGGTACAATCGCAAGCGCATTCATGGTAGCATTGGCTATTTATCACCGGATACCTTTGAAAAACTGTGCCATGCCGCAGCATAAATTGGGGTGATTGAAATCCCCACCCAACATTTTTGTGTGGCAACATCCGTATCTTTTTCGCTCTACATCCCAAGTAGGCGGTCAAAGGCTCTTTCCACTTTGACGGGCTACTTGGGATGTGGAACAATCCATTCGGGATGTTGCCCAAGAAAAAACTTAGGCAGAAGGTGTCCAAAGACTTGACGTAGATCC
>NZ_BJOB01000105.1 GCF_006539985.1 Kurthia gibsonii
GTTGCCAAAAACCTATAAAAATCTATAAGCAATGTTTATTTCCTGTTTCTTTGTATCTGCTTTTGCCGAAGCTACTCACATTTGATATGATACTCCACAGGCGTTAATTCGGGTACAACGAACCCTACACATTAGTAGTGTCTTGTAAGTGACTAAGCTACTAATTCTCCATATTTAGCTAAATTTAACGCAGCATTCATATCTCTGTCTATCTCTAATCCGCAGTCACACTTGTAAACTCTATCAGATAATTTTAAATCTGATTTAATTTGTCCACAGCACGAACATGTTTTAGAAGATGGGAAGAAACGTCCAACTTGTATAAATTCAATTCCGTATTTTTCACATTTGTATTTCAATTGACGGAGAAATTCATACATCTTTTGTTTGGCTACTGCTTTAGCTAAATGACGGTTTTTCATCATTCCAACTACATTCAAATCTTCCATCACAACTTTACAAGGTTTGGTTTTCACTATTGTATTTGTTGCTTGATGAATGTGGTTGTTTCTAATGTTAGCTAACCGTCTGTGTAGATTTCGTATTTGCTTTTCGATTTTTATAATGTTACATGTTTTGACAAATCGGTTTCCCTCCTTATTCATCTCATATTTTCGGGAAACGCTTCGCTGTAACCTACGTAAACGTTTCTCAATCTTTCTCACTTCTTTTGTTTTGTTAATGTTTTTGAACACCATTTCGTTCGAGCAAATTGCTAATTCTTTAACTCCTAAATCTACTCCAATTACTTCATTCGTTAATTCTTGTTTTACTTGTTCTTGCTCTACTCCAACAGAGATATACCAATACTTTCCGTCAAAAGATACTCTAGGATTAGTATATTTCACCCCCATTGGGACTTGTTCAGAAGTTGCAACCCATCCTACTTTCTCAATTAACACCGTGTTCTTTTTTACTTTAAGTTTCACATTGTCATTATAGAAAGAAGGTTTAGATTTCTTCTTAGACTTGAATCTTGGACGTTTCGCCAAACCTTTAAAGAATCTCTTATACGCATTACAAGCATCTTTAACAGCTTGCTTAGCTACATTATTTGATACTTCACTCAACCATTGGAAGTCCTCTTGTTTTTTAATTTGTGTGATTTCTTTTCTCAAAACATTGTCAGATAAGAATTTCAACCCTCGTTGATAATTTTCTTGTTGTCTAGCTAATGTCCAATTGTATACCCATCTTGCCACACCAGTAGATTTCCATAGTTGAATTTCTTGTTCTTTAGTTGGTTTAATTCGTATCTTCTTTGCTAGTATC
>NZ_BJOB01000106.1 GCF_006539985.1 Kurthia gibsonii
GGGTACTGTCAATAATTTTGTGTAAATGACCATTCACCCATTCAAGGTAGCTCATCACCTGTGTATTCAATTGTACTTGTTCGAAGTGTTGATTTGAGTGTGTAGGAAAGGGCTAGCCCTTTCCTACACACTCAAATTTCGCGCTGGCGCGTTCCGGTTTAGTTTGCCGGTTCGTGCAGCTGCTCAAACATCTCTTCTAGCTCCGCACGGGCCTGATTGAAGCCAATGTGGCAGCGTGTGGCGAAACGTTGATTATAGTCCTCGAACTGCGTCACTAAAAAGCGTTCCAACGATTCTTCACTCGGGAACTGTTCCTTGCGCTTCGTGTATTTCTTGATTTGTTTATTAAACGACTCGATTAAATTCGTCGAGTAGATACTTCGCCAAATCGCCTTTGGAAAGCTGTAAAACGTCAGTAAATACGGGTTTTCTCGTACGCCTTGTGCGACCTTTATATACGATTTGCCCCATTTTTCGCAGAACGTCTCGAGCGCTTCTTTCGCTGCTTCGGCGTCCTTTGCTTGGTGAATCGTTTTAAAATCCTCGCATACTTCCTTGCGATCTTCTACGCGTACTTTATGCATGATATTGCGCGCCACATGGACAAGGCACACCTGATATTTTGCCTTTGGAAACACGTTGAACACAGCGTCTGCCATGCCTTTTAAGCCGTCTGATACGAATAACAGCACGTCTTTTACACCACGGTCCGTCAGCTCTTCTAATAGCTCCTGCCAGTTGTAAGCAGATTCCGTTGGGGCAATCGTATAACCAAGCACTTCTTTCGAGCCGTCTTCACGAATGCCGACCGCAATATAGACCGCCTCTTTTGACACCGTATCACGACGCACGGCAATATAGGTCGCGTCTAAATACACGACTACGTAACGATTGTGCAACGGACGGTTATTAAAGGCTTCTACCGTTTCTGAAACAGCCTTTGTCATATTCGAAATCGTTTGAGGCGTATAGTGATGCCCATACATTTTCTCGATTAATTGCGCAATTTCCGCCATCGTAATTCCTTTTTTGAACAGGTGAATCACGGTTTCTTCCAGCGTATCGTTCGAGCGC
>NZ_BJOB01000107.1 GCF_006539985.1 Kurthia gibsonii
TTGATAGTTTGTCAAATTAAGTGCAACAGTTCTTCTTCAAACGCCTCGTAGGCTGTTTTCCATCCAAGACATTTTCTTGGGCGATTATTGATAAGTTGAAGCGCTTGCTCCATCTCTTTTTCAGTTACGTGATCGAAATTTGTTTTCTTCGGGAAGAATTCTCGTAAAAGACCATTACTATTTTCGTTACTGCCACGTTGCCAAGACGAGTAGGCATCCGCAAAGTAAACTTGAATATTTAAGTCCTGTTCGAGAACTTTGTAACAGCTGAATTCTTTCCCGCGATCCGTTGTCGCTGTTTGAATGGCACCTTCAGGTAATTGTTTGTGTAACCGTTTTACTGCCGTCTCCATCGAAGCCGCAGAACGATTGGGAATTAATACACCGAAATACCAACGTGTTTTACGCTCAATAAATGTAGCCACGCAGCCCTTTGCTTTCCCACGTCCAGAAACAACGGTATCTAATTCCCAATGTCCAAATGTCTCCCGTTTCCGAACTTCTAGTGGTCGTTTAGAAATAGGGGTACCAATATTGAAGCGACCTCTTGTTTCACGAAGCTTTCGTCGTTTTCCTTTTTGTCGAAGCATCGTTAAAGGTACCTCGAGTAAGCCCTCATAAATCCAGCGATAAATGCTTTTAAAACTCAGCTTTCCTGCATATAAGCGACCGACGATTTGTTCAGGCGACCACGTTTTCCCCAACTTTTCTTGAACAGCTTTTTTTAAATCGTCCGTTAACTTACGCTTAGCACCACAGTTTGATTTATTTACCTGATAGCGTATTTGGGCTTCTTCAGCCGTACAGTTTTGATGGCGACGTAGCTCTCTAGAAATTGTAGAAGGGGCCCGATGGATTCGCTTGGCAATCGCACGGATGGAGTAACCTAATTCAAGATAAGTTTCTATTTTCGAACGTTCAGATATGGTAAGATGAGTGTAGCTCATAACGATTCCTCCTTCTATGTTTGGTGTGGTAACTAACATTGTATACGAGGTCGTTATGAGCTTCTTTCATTTTGACTTATAGGTGTTGCGCTTAATATTACAATTCGT
>NZ_BJOB01000108.1 GCF_006539985.1 Kurthia gibsonii
TTGTTTCTCTCTTTTTTTGTTGTTAGAATCAAGTAAAGGATTATTTATTATCAACTCTTTTCTTTTTCTAATGTTATCTATGATGTAATTTTATGCTCATTATAGCCAAGAGCTTCGTTTCTAATAGCATTTGAGGTTGTCTTTTATGTTATCAACCTCTTTATTATTTTTGTTTGTTCTACGGTCGTTTAGAAAGGATTCTTTTTTCTGAAATTCCAATTGTCGATTAAAATAAAATTGTTTCAATTTCAATTCCTCCGTTTCATTTGTTAAGTTAATTATACCATTTTTCGGAGGTTGCTATCGTGGAATACATTGAAAAAGGATCACGCGCTTTTCGTTTTACCACATTCGCTTTATTTGCGGGTGCTTTTAGTACGTACGCCAATCTTTACATGACGCAACCTGTTCTTCCCATGATTGCTGATACATTTAATATCTCACCAGCAACAGCTTCTCTCTCGCTCTCTTTAACAACTGTTGCACTTGCTATTTGTATGTTAATTGTCGGCTCTGTTTCTGAAGCATGGGGACGAAAAAATTTAATGACTTTCTCAATGGTAGCTGTAGCCATTCTATCTATTGCAATTGCTTTTGCTCCTTCCTTTGGCGCTTTACTCACATTACGCATTATTCAAGGTGCTGTTTTTGCTGGTTTGCCCGCGATTGCCATGGCTTATTTAGGAGAAGAAATTGAACCGAAAAGTCTAGGCATTGCGATGGGTCTCTATGTAAGCGGAAGCTCAATTGGTGGACTTGCAGGACGCGTTATAATGGGGGCTGTCAGTGATGTCTATGACTGGCATATCGCTATGCTCTCCATCGGTGTTTTAAGTTTAATTTTGGCTGTCGCATTCTATCTTTTACTACCAAAATCGAAACATTTTGTTCCTGCAAAATTAGCCTTTAAACCTTTAGCATATTCTATGTTCGAACATCTAAAAGATCCAGGTCTACTTCTGTTATTTAGTCTTGGTTTTGTTTTAATGGGTTCATTCGTAACGCTCTATAATTATATTAGCTTTTTACTAATCGCTCC
>NZ_BJOB01000109.1 GCF_006539985.1 Kurthia gibsonii
ATCCGGATGGAAAATGGGCTTTTTTAATAAGACTGGTTCCAACTGCTGGTAAATGGGTAGTGAAAAATGGTAAAAAAGTTTGGCGAACAGGGTCAAAAGTTTTAAGGAAAACTAAAACTACATTCGTTGTACCCAAAGAAGCAAAATCAATATTAAGATATGTTCAAAAAAATGGACATACCAAAAATGGATATAAAGGTGGTAAGACATTCAAGAATGATGATGGAATATTACCGAAAAACACCACTTATAAAGAATATGATATTTTTAAAAAGGTAAAAGGTAAAAACAGAGGAAAAGAGAGAATCGTTATAGGAGCAAATGGTAAAGCTTATTATACGAATAATCATTATAAAAGTTTTAGGACAATGAATTAAGGAGGATATTATGATAGATGAAAAATATATTAAAATTATAACGGATAATCAAAAATTCGATGAGGTTTTTCGAGAGAATTGCATTGAATCACGTAAAGATGCAGGCAACTTCACTAAATTTATAGATGGCGAAAAATGCATAAAAAAAAGAGAACTATTTAAACAATTTTCTAAGGAATTTAATTTCCCCTCATATTTTTCTTATAATTGGAGTTCTTTTGATGAATGTTTTAATGATTTGGAATGGTTAGGTCCGAAAAAAAAGATCACGCTATTTATTAAAAATTTTGATCAGTTATTAATAACTGATCAAAAAAGCTATGAAATATTTATTGATTTGTTATTATCTGGAGTAAAAGAATGGCGAACACATCGAGATGAAAATCAGTTTCTTGTAGAACCGAAAATTATCTTCACAGTAATAATACAAAGTAATAGAGCACAATTATGGACTAAAGATTTTGTTGAACTAATATAAAGGGAAGTGCATTAATATTTGTAGTAGTGCATATGATTATACGAAAAATGGTAATATCGCACAAGCCAATGTAAATGGCCAAGTGACCAACGTCCTGTTGCAAGGCTCACCCAACTTGCGTCCAGCAATCAG
>NZ_BJOB01000110.1 GCF_006539985.1 Kurthia gibsonii
TTTTATATAATGGAGGATTAGCTCAGCTGGGAGAGCACCTGCCTTACAAGCAGGGGGTCGGCGGTTCGATCCCGTCATCCTCCACCATCAAAATATGCCGGTGTAGCTCAGTTGGTAGAGCAACTGACTTGTAATCAGTAGGTCGAGGGTTCGACTCCTTTCGCCGGCACCATTTTGAGTCATTAGCTCAGTTGGTAGAGCATCTGACTTTTAATCAGAGGGTCGCAGGTTCGAATCCTGCATGACTCACCACTTTAATATTTACTATGCGGGTGTGGCGGAATTGGCAGACGCACTAGACTTAGGATCTAGCGCCGCAAGGCGTGGGGGTTCGACTCCCTTCACCCGCACCATAGTTTCTTATAATTTCATAACTGTCAGATAAAAATATCTAAGCATATTGCGGAAGTAGTTCAGTGGTAGAACACCACCTTGCCAAGGTGGGGGTCGCGAGTTCGAACCTCGTCTTCCGCTCCAAATATGCCGGGGTGGCGGAACTGGCAGACGCACAGGACTTAAAATCCTGCGGTGAGTGATCACCGTGCCGGTTCGATTCCGGCCCTCGGCACCATTTTTTAAAAACCGTATATTATTTTTGCGCCCGTAGCTCAATTGGATAGAGCGTCTGACTACGGATCAGAAGGTTGTGGATTCGACTTCTGCCGGGCGCACCATTTCCGGAATGTAGCTCAGCTTGGTAGAGCACTTGGTTTGGGACCAAGGGGTCGCAGGTTCGAATCCTGTCATTCCGACCATTAACAACATACCCATTATATTGGGGCCTTAGCTCAGCTGGGAGAGCGCCTGCCTTGCACGCAGGAGGTCAGCGGTTCGATCCCGCTAGGCTCCACC
>NZ_BJOB01000111.1 GCF_006539985.1 Kurthia gibsonii
TTTAAGACTTTGATTTTATTGTGGATGCCTTCAATTCTTCCGTTATTGAATGGATACATAAAACTATTTTCAATGGAACTTAAGTGATGTTTTAGTGTGCGTATACTTCTTCTGAAATCAAGTGAAATTTCTTCGTGTAAAGGCTGTTTTAAGAGCGTTTGTAAGGCGTTTATATCTTTGTCTTTCATGGCATTTAATAGGGATTGATACAGTGTATAGTTGACTTGTAAACGTTCATCATAACTCAATAATGTATCGACAACGGTCCTGTCCGTCGTTTGCCCAAATAACCCAAACGGTTTATAAACGGTGTAGGTTAGGTCTTTTTCATTTTTTAAAAGTAGTTTCCAATATCTTTTCAGTCGACGATATTTCTTCTGATCTTCGTTGTGCCCGCGTCTAAAACCATTCATGACTTGGATTCGCAGTTGATTCATCGAACGACTGATCAATTGAACGAGATGGAATCGGTCGATGATGATCTTCGCTTTTGGAAACAGTTCTTGTATGAGTTTTTCATATCCGGCATTCATATCAATCGTAATGGTTTTGACCGAACAGCGTTCACGATAGCTGTAACGCGTGTAGAAATGGTTCTTAATATG
>NZ_BJOB01000112.1 GCF_006539985.1 Kurthia gibsonii
AGTAACAATTTGAATTAAATCTTCGACCAACTCTTGATTATCTGTCTTTGGAGTATTGTCGATAACCTCAATCTTTGTTCCGTATTTAGCAAATAAATTTTCCAAGAGTTCAAATCCGAATCGTAATAACCTATCTTTGTATAAAACTACAACCCTATCTACTTTGTAATTTAGGACTAAATCAATAACATCATTTAACCCTTTTTTGTTGTAGTTTATACCACTACCTATATCTTTCACAATCTTAAATGGATTACCTTGAGACAGTAAGTATGATTCCATGTTTTCCACTTGTCTCTGCAAATCATCCTTTTGCTTATGAGAAGATACTCGACAGTAGCCGATAGTTATTCTCGATTCTGATTCAGGAGAATGTAAACCAAGAAAATATTCAAGTTGTTGTTGAGAGTAATAACGGTGTCCAGAAGGTGCAGTATATTGAGGATTTAATTTATTTGTCTTATCCCAATTTCTTAAAGTCTGAACTGTTACTCCGATTTCTTTTGCGAATTGACCAATACTGTATTTTTTCATACATTTCATTCTCCTTTGAATTAGTGGATAATTCTATTAT
>NZ_BJOB01000113.1 GCF_006539985.1 Kurthia gibsonii
TTTAAATAAATTCAATATTGGGGTATAGCCAAGCGGTAAGGCAACGGATTTTGATTCCGTCATGCCCTGGTTCGAATCCAGGTACCCCAGCCATTTTTATTTCACCACGAGTCATTAGCTCAGTTGGTAGAGCATCTGACTTTTAATCAGAGGGTCGCAGGTTCGAATCCTGCATGACTCACCATTTTCTTTTGAAAAGTTATTGACATATAACATTTAAGTTGATATGATATTCTAGTAACTCGAATTTGAAGATGCGGCCGTGGCGGAATGGCAGACGCGCTAGGTTGAGGGCCTAGTCGAGGTAACTCGGTGGAGGTTCAAGTCCTCTCGACCGCACCAAAACATTTTAAAACAATATAATTTATTTTATGCGCCCGTAGCTCAATTGGATAGAGCGTCTGACTACGGATCAGAAGGTTGTGGATTCGACTTCTGCCGGGCGCACCATATGCGGGTGTAGTTTAGTGGTAAAACCACAGCCTTCCAAGCTGTTGTCGGGAGTTCGATTCTCCTCACCCGCTCC